>CAZQNY010000033.1:0-27586 GCA_964594665.1 uncultured Bacteroidales bacterium | reverse complement strand
TTAAAAACGTAAAAGAGTGAGCCAGAGGATTAGAATCAAACTGAAGTCGTACGATCATAATTTAGTAGATAAGTCTGCTGATAAAATCGTGAAGACTGTCAAATCAACAGGCGCTGTTGTCAGTGGCCCGATACCATTGCCTACACACAAGCAAATCTTTACCGTTAACAGATCAACATTTGTTAACAAAAAGTCGAGAGAGCAGTTTGAACTGTCGTCGTATAAAAGACTTCTGGATATATACAGTACGACAAGTAAAACCATTGATGCTCTTATGAAGCTTGAGTTACCAAGTGGGGTAGAAGTAGAGATTAAAGTGTAACTGTAGACAAAAGGTAAAGGCAGTAATTAACCAGTTAAACTGAGAAAAAATGTCAGGAATTATTGGAAAGAAAATAGGGATGACCAGTATTTATGATGCCTCTGGAAAAAATGTTCCATGCACAGTTATCGAAGCTGGTCCTTGTGTGGTTACACAAGTCAGAACCCAGGAAAATGACGGATATGATGCTATCCAGTTAGCTTACGCGGATAAAAAAGAAAAGCATACGACGAAAGCTCTCAAAGGTCATTTTGATAAGGCAGGTGTCAGCCCCAAAAAATTCGTACGTGAATTTACACGTTTCGAAAAAGGGCACCAGAAACAAATGGGCGAGAGTATTACCGTAGATATTTTCGAAGAAGGTGAATTTATCGACGTAATAGGTACCAGTAAAGGAAAAGGTTTTCAGGGTGTTGTAAAACGTCATGGCTTTGCAGGTGTAAACGATGCAACCCATGGTCAGCATAACCGTAACCGCGCCCCTGGTTCTATCGGAGCTTCTTCTTACCCCTCACGCGTATTTAAAGGTATGCGTATGGCAGGAAGAAAAGGAAACGACAGGGTTAAAATGATTAACCTTCAGGTACTTAAAATCATTGCCGAAAAAAATATTATTGTAGTTAAAGGGTCTGTACCTGGCGCTAATGGTTCATATGTAATAGTTGAAAGATGGAGTTAACAGTATATAATATCAACGGAGAAAAGACATCCAGAACAGTGGAACTGAATGATGCTGTCTTTGGTATTGAACCCAACGACCATGCTATCTACCTGGATGCAAAACAGTATCTGGCCAACCAGAGACAAGGTACGCATAAAGCTAAAGAACGTGGTGAAGTAGCTGGAAGTACCAAAAAAATAAAACGTCAGAAAGGTACCGGTACAGCTCGTTCCGGCGATATCAAGAACCCTCTCTACCGTGGTGGTGGCCGTGTATTTGGTCCTCGTCCAAGAGATTATCGCTTTAAGCTTAATAAAAAGCTGAAACGACTGGCCCGTTGCTCCGCACTGGCATATAAAGTTCGTGAAGAAAAACTTATTGTAGTTGAAGATTTTAGTTTTAACGATTACAAAACAAAAAACTTTGTTGACGTAATTAAGAAAATGGAACTGCAGAACGAAAAGTCACTGTTCGTAATGCCTTCAAGCAATGAAAACCTTTTCCTTTCTTCACGCAATATTCCCAATGTGGATGTAATCAATGCTCAAAACCTGAATACATACGAGTTACTACGTGCCTCCAAACTTCTGGTTTTTGAAAGCTCAATAAAAAAGATCGAAGAGATCTGTTCGTAATAAAGTAGTATAACGATCAAAAACGACGAACAATGGCAATCATAATAAAGCCGGTTATAACAGAAAAGATGACAGACCTGAGCGAAAAGCTCAACCAGTTTGGCTTCATCGTTGAGAAATCGGCAAATAAACTGCAGATAAAGCAAGCCGTAGAAGAATTGTACGGAGTACAAGTAATCGCTGTAAATACCATGAAGTATGCCGGAAAAGCAAAATCACGCTTTACCAAAGGCGGAGTAATCAGCGGAAAAACAAATTCGTACAAAAAGGCTATCGTAACAGTAGCAGAAGGTGAAACTATTGATTTTTACAGCAATATCTAAGATAAATGGCTTTAAAGAAATTCAAACCGACAACAGCTGGTCAGCGCTATAAAGTTATCAGCGCTTTCGACGACATCACTACCAATACGCCGGAAAAGAGCCTCATTAGCGGTAAAAGCAAGTCTGGTGGTAGAAATAATGATGGAAAAATGACCATGCGTTATATGGGTGGTGGTCATAAACAAAAGTACCGTATCATCGATTTCAAACGCGATAAAGAAGGCATTCCCGCCACCGTAAAAAGCATAGAATACGATCCAAATCGTACAGCACGTATCGCTCTGGTGGTATATGCTGACGGAGAGAAACGATATATCATAGCACCTCACGGTTTAAAGGTAGGCCAACAGGTAGTAGCCGGCAAAGGCGTAAGCCCAGACCTTGGAAATACCATGTTCCTAAGCGAAATACCCTTTGGTACCGTAATCCATAATATTGAGCTTCGCCCGGGGCAGGGAGCCAAAATGGCCCGCTCAGCCGGAAGCTATGCTCAGCTTATGTCTCGTGATGGTAAATTTGCTATCGTGAAGATGCCCTCAGGTGAAACAAGGATGATCCTCCAAACCTGTAAAGCTACAATCGGTATGGTATCCAACGGAGACCACAGCCTCGAACGTAGCGGTAAAGCAGGCCGTTCCCGCTGGCAGGGCCGTCGCCCCCGCGTACGTGGTGTGGTTATGAACCCCGTCGATCACCCAATGGGTGGTGGTGAAGGTCGCTCTTCCGGTGGGCATCCAAGATCAAGAAAAGGTCTGCCTGCCAAAGGATATAAAACACGATCCAAAACCAAGGCATCGAATAAATATATTATTGAAAAACGTAAGAAATAATTACTTCTATAAAGCAATAGTCCTATGAGTCGTTCACTGAAAAAAGGTCCATATATCCACTGGAAACTGGAGAAAAAAGTTCTTGCACAAGCAGACTCCAGTAAGAAGGCAGTGATTAAAACCTGGTCGCGTGCTTCTATGATTTCACCTGACTTTGTAGGCCAAACCATAGCAGTTCACAATGGCAAACAATTTGTTCCTGTTTATGTAACTGAAAATATGGTAGGTCACAAACTAGGCGAATTCTCTCCCACACGTATCTTTAGAGGTCATGCAGGTAATAAAAAGAATAAATAATTGATAGAATAATGGGATCAAGAAAACATAATAAAGCAGAAGAGCTTAAAGAGGCGAGAAAAAGCCAGTACTTCGCAAAGCTGAATAATTGCCCCACATCACCACGCAAAATGCGTCTGGTGGCTGATATGATCCGTGGCATGGAAGTTGAAAAAGCACTCCACGTATTGAAATATTCGCCAAAAGAAGCATCAGGCCGTATGTACAAACTCCTGCGATCGGCTATTGCCAACTGGGAAGTGAAAAATGAAGGCGCACGACTGGAAGATGCTAACCTTTTTGTAAGCGATGTTTTTGTGGATAGCGGTAGAATGCTCAAACGTATTCAACCTGCACCACAGGGACGAGCACACAGAATCAGAAAGCGCTCCAACCATGTTACCCTGTTCGTGGATGATAAAAATATTAATTAACAAGATTGTCAACCGGTTATACAACCATAAAATAGCTATAATTTAATGGGACAAAAAACGAATCCAATAGGCAACAGGTTAGGAATCATCAAAGGTTGGGATTCTAACTGGTATGGCGGTAAGAAATTTGAAGCCAAACTTATCGAAGACGATAAAATAAGAAAATATCTTAATGCCCGTCTTGCAAAAGCTGGTATAAGCCGCATTATCATAGAACGTACGCTGAAGCTTGTTACCGTAACGATCCATACAGCACGCCCCGGTATTATTATCGGTAAAGGTGGGCAGGAAGTGGATAAGCTGAAAGAAGAATTGAAAAAACTTACCTCTAAGGAAGTTCAAATCAATATATCCGAGATTAAACGCCCTGAACTGGACGCCGTAATCGTTGCTAACAACATTGCAAAACAGATCGAAGGCCGTATCTCGTATCGTCGTGCTATCAAAACTTCAGTTGCGTCTACCATGCGTATCGGCGCTGAAGGTATTAAAGTGCTTATCTCAGGTCGTCTGGGTGGTGCTGAGATGGCACGCAGCGAACAATATAAAGACGGAAGAATTCCACTGCATACACTTCGCGCAGATATCGATTATGCACAGGCAGAAGCACATACTACTTATGGCCGTATCGGAGTAAAAGTATGGATCTGTAAAGGCCTTGTATATGGAAAACCTGACTTGTTTGCACAGGGATCCGCAGGTAAACCACGCAATGCAGGCGGTAGTGGTCACCAGGGTGGCCGTGGCCCTCGCGGTGGACGTGGCGGCAGAAGACGTTAATTTTTTGAACAATTAAACCCTGTATATAAAATGTTACAGCCAAGGAAAACAAAACACAGAAAAGTCCAGAAAGGCAGAATGAAGGGTAATGCAGGTAGAGGAAATCAACTTGTGTTTGGCTCTTTCGGAATAAAAACACTCCAGCAGGCATGGATCACAGGCCGCCAGATTGAGGCAGCCCGTCAGGCGATTACTCGTCGTATGAAACGTGAAGGCCAGCTCTGGATCCGTATCTTCCCCGATAAGCCAATTACCAGCAAACCTGCTGAAGTACGTATGGGTAAAGGTAAAGGTGCATTGGAAATGTACGTGGCCCCAGTAACCCCGGGACGTATCCTTTTCGAAGCAGAAGGCGTATCACTGGAAACTGCCCGTGAAGCAATGAGGCTGGGAGCCCAAAAACTTCCCGTCACAACAAAGTTTATTGTTAGAAGAGATTACACAGAAGAAATCTAAAGAACACAATGGAACAGCAAGTAATCATAGAACTATCAACCCCTGAACTGCAAGAAAGGCTGGAACAGGAAACTATGCAGCTCCAAAAGCTGAAGTTGAATCATGCGGTATCTCCGATCGAAAACCCTAACAAGATCAGGGAATTTAAACGTACCATCGCACGTCTGAAAACTGAACTTCGACGTCGTGCCATTGAAGAGCAAAAAAATAAGTAGCATATCATGGAAAGAAAACTGAGAAAAGAACGGATCGGCGTCGTGATCAGCAATAAAATGGAGAAATCTGTTGTTGTCGAAATCGAACGTAAAGAAAAGCATCCCATCTACGGAAAATTCGTAAAGAAAACTTCCAGGTTCCATGCTCACGATGATGCCAATGATTGTAATATTGGTGATACGGTCAGAATTATGGAGACCCGCCCGCTGAGTAAAACCAAATGTTGGAGAGTAGTTGAAATCATAGAAAGAGCTAAATAATTATGATACAGCAAGAGTCCAGATTAATAGTTGCTGATAACAGCGGTGCTAAAGAAGCACTCTGTATTAGAGTCCTTGGCGGAACCAAAAAACGTTATGCCTCCGTGGGAGATACTATCGTTATATCGGTAAAGAGTGCACTCCCCTCCGGAAATACGAAAAAAGGTGCCGTAGTAAAGGCAGTCATAGTAAGGACAAAAAAAGAAATTCGTCGCCCTGATGGATCCTATATCCGTTTCGACGATAACGCTTGTGTACTCCTGAACGCCGCTGGCGAAATGATGGGTACACGTATCTTTGGCCCGGTAGCCCGCGAGCTGAGGGAAAAAGATTTTATGAAGATTGTTTCATTAGCACCGGAAGTGCTTTAATAAATAATATTATGGCTAGGAAATTACATATCAAAAAAGGTGATACCGTAAAGGTGATATCCGGAGATTCCAAAGGCCAGCAGGGACGCGTGCTTGTGGTCGAAACAAAAAAAGAACGTGCTATCGTGGAAGGTGTTAACCTTATCAGTAAGCATACACGGCCCAATGCCGATAACCCGCAGGGTGGAATCATTCAAAAAGAAGCTGCCATTCATATCTCTAACCTTATGGTTGTGGATGGTAGTGGTAATGCTACCCGTATTGGTCGTAAACCTGGTAAAGACGGAAGGCTTGTTCGTTACTCAAAAAAATCAGGAGAGGAGATTAAGTAATGGAATATAAACCAAGATTAAAAGAAAAATATACGAAGGAAATTGTACCTGCACTCAATGAACAATTTGGGTACAAAAGTATTATGCAGGTTCCTAAGTTGCAGAAAATTTGCCTTAACCAGGGCCTCGGTGAAGCTATTACCGATAAAAAACTTATCGATATGGGCGTTGAGGAAATGACTATGATCGCTGGTCAAAAGGCTGTCCCTACGATGTCTAAAAAAGATATCTCGAACTTTAAGCTGCGTAGAAATATGCCTATCGGTGTTCGTGTAACCCTGCGTGGTGAACGTATGTACGAATTCCTCGATCGCCTCGTATCTGTCTCTATCCCCCGTATCCGTGACTTCCGCGGTATCAGCGATAAAGGCTTTGATGGTCGTGGAAACTATACTCTCGGTGTTACAGAGCAGATTATCTTTCCCGAAATTGTTCTCGATAAAGTGAATAAAATTAACGGTATGGATATCACTTTTGTTACTACAGCACCTACTGATGAGGAATGCCTCTCACTGCTGAAAGCTTTTGGATTACCATTCAAGAATCAAAATAACCCTAAATAATATGGCAAAAGAATCAATGAAGGCGCGCGAGGTAAAACGCCAGAAACTCGTAGCCAAATATGCCGATAAAAGAGCAGAATTAAAAGCTGCCGGTGACTATGAAGCACTGCAAAAGCTGCCAAAAAATGCTTCTCCTGTACGCCTGCACAACAGATGTAAAATAACCGGCCGTCCTAAAGGTTATATGCGCCAGTTTGGTGTCTCACGTATTAATTTCCGTGAAATGGCATTGTCAGGACTGATTCCCGGTGTGAAGAAAGCAAGTTGGTAACACGCGCGTGTGATTATTGATTAATATTAAAAGAAGAAAAAATGGTTACAGATCCAATATCAGATTATTTGACACGCATCCGCAATGGGATAATGGCCAAGCACAGAGTCGTTGAAATTCCGTCTTCTAATCTTAAAAAAAGAATGACCGAAATACTTTATGAGAAAGGTTACATTCTTAATTATAAATTCGAAGACGATAAATTCCCGGCAAATATTAAAATTGCCCTGAAATATCATCCGGCAACAAAAGTACCCGCAATAACAAACCTTACACGTGTGAGTAAGCCGGGTTTGCGTCATTATGTTGGTGCTGATGAACTGCCCCGCGTTCTTAACGGCCTCGGTATTGCTATCCTTTCAACTTCCAAAGGAGTAATGACCGATAAAGAAGCCAGAAAAGAACATGTTGGTGGAGAAGTATTATGCTACGTAAGTTAATAAGGAGAGTAAAATGTCACGTATAGGAAAATTACCCATAGCAATACCCGCAGGCGTTGAAGTATCCGTTTCCGACGGAAATGTTGTTACTGTGAAAGGAAAACTTGGTGAACTTACCCAAAAGGTGGATCCCGTAATTACTGTTAAAGTAGATGACGGTACTATCAATGTGGAACGTTCCAATGACCAGAAAGAACAACGCGCCATGCACGGGCTCTATCGTTCCCTGATTCAAAATATGGTTACCGGTGTAGCTGAAGGTTATACTATCAAACAAGAGTTTGTTGGTGTTGGCTATAAAGTAACTGCCAATGGTCAGGTACTCGAAATGTCATTAGGATATTCTCATAATATATTCTTTGAGTTACCTGCTGAAGTGAAAGCTGAAGCAGTATCTGAAAGAGGTAAAAACCCGGTATTAACCTTAACATCTTACGACAAACAGCTTGTCGGTCAGGTGGCTTCAAAAATTCGTGCCATGCGTAAACCCGAACCCTATAAAGGAAAAGGTATCAAATACGTTGGTGAAGAGCTTAGGAAAAAAGCGGGTAAATCAGCTGAAAAGTAAAAACTTTGTAAACATGGTTAATGCCGCGTAATAACGGAAACAACCATACACATTGATCAAAGCAATGAAGAACAAAAAGCAGTACAGAAGGTATCGGATCAAAAAACGGATAAGAAAAGTAGTGTCCGGATCCGCTGACCGCCCAAGAATGAGCGTGTTCAGAAGCAATAAGGAGATTTACGTTCAACTTATTGACGATGTGCAGGGACACACACTGGTGAGTGTTTCCTCTAAACTCCCTGAAATTGCAGAGCAAAAGGGAACAAAAACAGAAATGGCCGTTAGAGTAGGTAAAAAAGTTGCTGAAAGCGCTAAAAGCGCCGGAATCGAAACTGTGGTTTTCGACCGTAACGGATATCTGTATCATGGAAGAGTTAAAGCTTTAGCGGACGCCGCCAGAGAAGGTGGACTTAAATTCTAAATCACTATGTCAGACGCAAATATCAAGAGAGTAAAATCAAGCGAGATAGAGCTGAAAGATAAGCTTGTCAGCATTCAGCGTGTAACGAAAGTTACGAAAGGGGGTCGTACCTTCAGCTTCTCAGCTATTGTAGTTGTAGGAAATGAAAATGGTGTCGTAGGTTATGGCCTTGGAAAAGCAAAAGAGGTTACTGCCGCAATTGCTAAAGGCGTAGATGATGCTAAGAAAAATCTGATTCAGGTACCTGTGCTTCACGGTACATTACCCCATACTATGGAAGGTAAATACTCCGGCGCACGCGTTCTTATCAAACCCGCTGCTCCCGGTACCGGTGTTATCGCCGGTGGTGCCATGCGTGCCGTACTGGAAAGCGTTGGCGTGAAAGACGTACTTGCAAAATCTAAAGGTTCTTCTAACCCGCACTCTGTGGTTAAGGCAACTTTTAATGCATTGATGCAAATGCGCGATCCTAATACGATCGCTCAAATGCGTGGTATCAACCTCGATCAGGTATTTAATGGTTAATAAACCCTAAATTGAACTGAGCATGAAAAAAATAAAAGTTACACAGGTTCGCAGTATTATCGGACGACCTGAACGCCAGAAACGAACAATGGCTGCACTGGGACTGCATAAAATGCACCAAACAGTAGAACATGATCAATCTCCTCAGGTATTGGGTATGATTAACAAAGTTCGTCACCTGGTAAATGTTGAAGAAATTTAATTCATTATTTAACAGCTTATAACATTATTAAATATGGATCTGAGTAATCTTAAACCAGCAAGCGGTTCGACAAAAAACCGTAAACGTATCGGCAGAGGCCAGGGCTCCGGCCGCGGTGGTACCTCTACTCGTGGGCACAAAGGTGCTAAATCACGTTCAGGTTATAGCCGTAAAATTGGTTTCGAAGGTGGACAGATGCCGCTGTACCGCAGAGTACCTAAATTCGGTTTTAAAAATATTAACCGCGTTGAGTATAAGAGTATTAATATTGATGCACTGCAGTACCTGGCTGAAAAGTATAACCTTGATGCTATCGACTTCGAAACCCTCCGTAAATATGGCCTCGTGGCTAAAAACGACCTTGTTAAAATCCTTGGCCGTGGAGAACTGAAAGCTAAAATAGATGTGACAGCGCACGCATTCAGCGCTTCTGCAATTAAAGCAATTGAATCAGTTGGTGGTACCGCAACAAAAATCTGAACCGCATGAAAAAGTTTAATCAAACCATACGAAACATTTTCAAAATAGAGGAACTACGTACCCGTATCCTTTACACTATTGGTATCATCCTGCTTTACCGCCTTGGTACTTATGTTGTTTTGCCGGGTATTGACCCCAACCAGCTGGTGAACCTGCAAAACCAGGCCAGCAGCGGGCTTCTGGGCCTCTTAAATATGTTCTCCGGTGGTGCTTTCTCCAATGCATCTATTTTCGCACTGGGAATCATGCCTTACATCTCCGCTTCTATCGTAATACAGCTCCTTACTATGGCTGTACCCTACTTCCAAAAAATGCAGAAAGAGGGTGAAAGTGGTAGAAGAAAGATGAATCAGATTACACGTTACCTTACCATTATCGTAACTGGCCTTCAGGCTCCCGCTTATATCACAAACCTTTTAAACCAGCTTCCCGCTGAAGCAGTGGCTCCTTTTGATCCCACTGTTACCGCTCCTTCTACCTGGTTCTGGATCTCTTCCATTACCATTTTGATTGCCGGTACTATGTTTGTAATGTGGCTGGGTGAAAAAATTACCGATAAAGGTCTTGGAAATGGTATCTCTCTGATCATTATGATTGGTATTATTGCCCGTCTTCCTTTTGCTCTCTTCGGAGAATTTGTTTCCCGTATGGAGTCTCAGGGTGGTGGTATGGTAATCTTCCTTGTAGAACTTGTCGTTCTGGTTGTTGTTATACTACTCTGTATCGCACTGGTGCAGGCTACACGCCGTATCCCTGTGCAATATGCAAAACGTATCGTTGGTAACCGTCAGTACGGTGGTGTGCGTCAGTATATCCCGCTGAAGGTTAACGCTGCAGGTGTAATGCCTATCATCTTTGCCCAGGCTATTATGTTTCTTCCCATGACTTTCGCAGGTTTTGGCTCTGAAGCAATGGGTAACTTTGCTGCTACTTTTTCGAATATTAATGGTTTCTGGTATAACTTTGTATTCTTTGTGATGATTATCGCATTTACATACTTCTATACTGCCATTACTGTTAATCCGAACCAGATGGCAGAAGATATGAAGAAAAATGGTGGTTTTATCCCGGGTGTGAAGCCTGGTCGTAAAACCGCAGACTATATCGACACCATTATGTCTCGTATTACATTCCCCGGATCAGTATTTCTGGGTCTGGTAGCAATTATGCCTGCTATCGTAGGACAGTTTGGTGTTACAACTCAGTTTGCTCAATTTTATGGAGGTACTTCATTACTTATCCTTGTGGGCGTAGTACTTGATACCCTTCAGCAAATTGAAAGCCACCTGTTAATGCGTCATTATGACGGATTAACAAAGTCAGGACGTATTAAAGGCCGTGCCTCCGCAATGGGCATGTAAGTTTATTGTCATGATAAAGGTTAAGTCAGACGAGGAAATTGAAATATTGCGGAAATGTTCTTTGCTTGTTGGAAAAACGTTGGCCGAAGTCGCAAAACATCTGCGCCCGGGCGTTAAAACTATTGAGCTGGATACCCTCGCGGAAACATTCATCCGCGACCACGGTGCCCTGCCGGGTTTTAAAGGCTATGGCGGTTTCCCCGGAACCCTTTGCATCTCTGTTAATGATGCAGTAGTACATGGGATCCCCGGAGACAAGGAACTTCAGGAAGGTGATATTGTTTCGCTGGATTGTGGTACTATTATAGATGGTTATTATGGCGACTCCGCCTACACCTTCGGAATTGGTGAAATTGCCCCGGAAACCAAACTCTTGATGCAACGTACTAAAGAATCGTTGTACAAAGGTGTGGAGAAAGCCGTTGCCGGAAACAGAACCGGAGATATTGGGCATGCCGTTCAGCAACATGTTGAGCAATTTGGGTATGGTGTGGTGCGCGAACTGGTAGGCCATGGTATAGGTAAGGATATGCATGAAAAACCGGAAATCCCTAACTTTGGTCGAAGGGGCACAGGCCCTAAACTAAAAGCCGGGATGACGATTTGCATCGAACCTATGGTGAACCTTGGTACCAGAGATATCATTCAGCTTAATGATGGATGGACCATAAAAACCGCCGACGGAAAACCTTCAGCGCATTATGAACTGGAAATAGCAGTAGGAAAAGAACAAGCTGATATTTTAACGAGTTATAAAGAAATAGAACAGATAATTAAAACGCATAATATTTATGGCTAAACAAGCATCGATAGAACAAGATGGAACAGTAGTGGAATCTCTGGGTAATGCCATGTTTCGTGTTGAACTGGAAAACGGGCATGAGATTACTGCTCATATATCCGGTAAAATGCGAATGCATTACATAAAAATATTACCCGGAGACCGCGTAAAACTGGAAATGTCTCCTTATGATCTGACAAAAGGCAGAATAACATATCGTTACAAATAAACGCCATAAGTTTCAATTAATACACTACAGGAATGAAAGTAAGAGCATCAGTAAAGAAACGTTCAGAAGATTGTAAAATCGTTCGTAGAAAGGGACGTATTTACGTTATTAACAAGAAAAATCCCAAGCTGAAGCAGCGTCAGGGCTAGAAAACAATAAATTGCATAATCATATAACGAATTAGGAATATATGGCAAGGATTGCAGGTATTGACATACCAAGAAATAAGATAGGTGAAGTGGCTTTAACTTACATCTATGGTATTGGCCGGAGTACTGCACGTAACATTCTGGTAAACGTAGGAGTAGAACCGGAAAAGAAAGTACAGGACTGGACCGATGAGGAACAAACAGCGATTCGTAAATACATCGGTGATAATGTTACCGTTGAAGGTGAATTGCGTTCAGAGACCCAAATGAATATCAAGCGATTGATGGATATTGGATGTTATCGTGGTATCCGCCATCGTATTGGTCTTCCTCTGCGTGGTCAGTGTACCAAAAATAATGCACGTACCCGTAAAGGTCGTAAGAAAACGGTTGCAAATAAAAAGAAAGCACCTAAAGGTTAATGGTTAATACTCCACGTGAGCTTATTTAAAGGATAAGAAATAATATGGCTAAGAAAACGTCAAAAACAACCAGGAAAAGAGTCGTTAAGGTAGAAGCTACAGGTAATGCCTATGTAACTGCCTCGTTTAACAACATCATTATCTCCCTGACCAATACGCAGGGTCAGGTTATCGCCTGGTCTTCAGCGGGAAAAATGGGCTTCAAAGGCTCTAAAAAGAATACTCCTTATGCTGCTCAGCTGGCAGCCGAAGATTGTGCCAAAACAGCACATGACCTGGGGTTGAGAAAAGTAAAGGTTTATGTTAAAGGCCCTGGTGCAGGTCGTGAATCAGCTATCCGTTCCATTCATGGTAGTGGTATTGAGGTTACTGAAATTCAGGATGTAACACCCCTGCCACATAACGGATGCCGCCCTCCTAAAAGAAGAAGAGTATAATGCTGCGCTTTGCGTCAGATATTTGTAGGTGAGATTAAAAAATAAAGAACATGGCAAGATATATCGGCCCCAAAACGAAAATTGCAAGAAAATTTAGCGAGCCTATTTATGGCCCCGATAAAAATTTCGAAAAAAAGAATTACCCTCCGGGACAACATGGTAATTCCAAGCGGAGAAGAAAAAAGTCTGAATATGGTATTCAGCTGATGGAAAAACAAAAAGCTAAATATACTTACGGCGTTCTCGAACGTCAGTTTAGAAACCTTTTTGTTAAAGCTTCCCGTAAAGGTGGTATCACTGGTGAAATATTACTTCAACTCCTTGAAGCTCGCCTGGATAATACTGTCTTTCGCCTGGGTATTGCTCCATCAAGAGCATCAGCCCGACAGCTCGTTTCACATCGTCATATCACTGTGAACGGCCAGCTCGTTAACATTCCTTCTTATTCTCTGCGTGCCGGAGATGTCGTTGGTGTACGGGAAAAATCAAAATCCCTTGAGGTTGTTACTGATTCTCTTGCTGCTCACAGCAATAAATCCAGCTGGCTCGAATGGGACGAAACGCAAATGACAGGTAAATTCCTGGCTTATCCTATGCGCGACGAAATTCCCGAGAATATCAACGAACAGCTTATTGTGGAATTGTATTCTAAGTAATCTTTTTTTTGACCAGGAACTTAAACTAACAAGTACGCTCATGGCAATATTAGCATTTCAGAAACCCGATAAGGTCATTATGGTCGAAGCGGATGAATTTAAAGGTACCTTTGAATTCCGCCCCCTCGAACCCGGTTTTGGTATAACCATTGGTAATGCACTACGTCGGATTCTGTTATCATCCCTCGAAGGCTATGCCATCACCTCCATGAAAATTGATGGCGTTGACCATGAATTCTCATCCATTACCGGTGTCATTGAGGATGTAACAGATATCGTTCTTAACCTTAAACAGGTTAGATTTAAAAAACAGGTCGAAGATGAAACCACTGAAAAAGTGAATATCGTTATCGGCGATCAGGACGTTTTTAAAGCAGGCGACATCAATAAATTCCTTAATAATTTCCAGGTGCTTAACCCGGATCTGGAAATCTGCCACATGGAGCCTTCTGTGAAACTTAATGTGGAACTTACCATCAACAAAGGCCGTGGTTATGTCCCCGCCGATGAAAATGGTAACCCCAACGCTCCTATTGGCACTATCGCCATTGACTCTATTCATACTCCTATTAAAAATGTTCAGTACCGTATCGAAAATTATCGTGTTGAACAAAAAACAGATTATGAAAAATTGTTGATGGAGATCGATACCGATGGATCTGTTCATCCCAAGGATGCCCTTAAAGAAGCTTCAAAAATCCTTATTCAGCACTTTATGCTTTTCTCTGATGAGAAAATTACCCTGGAAACGGATGAAAAAACGGTTGCTGAAGAATTTGATGAGAATTCACTGCATATCCGTCAGCTTCTTAAATCCAAACTTACCGACCTGGATCTCTCTGTTCGTGCACTCAACTGCCTTAAAGCTGCTGATGTGGAAACATTGGGTGATCTGGTTCAATATAATAAAAACGACCTTCTCAAATTCAGAAACTTCGGACGTAAGTCGCTTACCGAACTCGAAGACCTCGTGAAGTCCAAGAACCTTGAATTTGGTATGAATGTAGCAAAGTATAAATTAGATAACGATTAAATACGATGAGACACGGAAAGAAATTTAATCATCTGGGACGCACCAGCGCGCATCGTAAAGCTATGCTCGCTAATATGGCTTCCTCTTTGATTATGCATAAACGGATTAATACTACCGTAGCCAAAGCAAAAGCGCTGCGCGTGTATGTGGAACCACTCATTACAAAAGCAAAAGAAGATACTACTCATAACAGAAGGGTCGTTTTCAGCTATCTCCAAAATAAAGATGCTGTAACGGAACTTTTCAGAGAAATATCGCAGAAAGTTGCTGACCGCCCGGGTGGATATACACGTATCATTAAAACCGGTCGCCGTTTGGGTGATAACGCTGAAATGGCAATGATTGAACTGGTAGACTACAACGAACTCCTGCTGGGGGCTTCAAAAGCCAAGAAAACAACCCGCAGATCTCGTCGTGGTACCGTTAAGAAAACTACTGAACCTGCAACTGTGGAAGCAGCAGCTCAGGAAACTCCGGCTGAAGATACTGCTCAACAACCAGCAGCTGATGATAAAGAAACAGCAAACGAGTAATTCGTTCCATGAAATTGTTGAAAAGCCGGGGTCTTGCTCCGGCTTTTTGCATTCCTAAATCGTTTGCATAAATATTATACATTCTTTTAACCTTTCTTCCTTGATTCCGTTTTATATTTACATGCGTTAATACATTTATTGATTATCACTTAATATCTATATCTTATGAGTAGAATAGCAAATGTTTATGCCCGTCAAATCCTCGATTCCAGAGGTAACCCAACTGTTGAAGTTGATGTAATTACAGAAAATGGTGCTTATGGCCGTGCTGCGGTCCCTTCAGGAGCCTCTACAGGTGTCCATGAAGCTGTTGAACTTCGCGATAATGATGAAAATAACTTCCTCGGAAAAGGTGTTCTCCATGCTGTGAAGAATGTTAATGAAATTATAGCCCCTGAACTCGATGGTATGATGGTTACCGATCAGAACGAAATTGATAACCGTATGATCGAACTCGATGCTACTGAAAATAAAGGTAAACTGGGTGCCAATGCCATCCTTGGCGTTTCCCTCGCAGCAGCTCATGCAGCAGCACAGGAAACCAACCAGCCTCTTTACCGTTATATCGGTGGCGTAAATGCCAATACGCTTCCTATTCCAATGATGAACATCCTTAACGGTGGTTCACACGCTGATAATAGCGTCGACTTTCAGGAATTTATGATTATGCCTGTAGGCGCTGAATCATTCCGCCAGGCTATTCAAATGGGCGCTGAAGTATTTCATAACCTTAAAAAGGTACTTAAAAAACAAAATTATTCCACTAATGTGGGTGATGAAGGTGGTTTCGCTCCTAACCTCAAGAATAATGAAGAAGCTGTAAAACTGATCCTTCAGGCAATCGAAAATGCCGGTTATCGCCCGGGAGAACAAATTTCCATCGCTCTCGATCCTGCTTCATCTGAATATTTCCTCCCGGAAGAAAATATGTACCACCTCAAGTGGTCGTCAGGCGAAAAACTCACTCCTGCCCAAATGGTGGATTTCTGGAATGACTGGGCTACTCGTTTCCCCATCGTTTCTATTGAAGATGGTATGGCAGAAGATGACTGGGACGGTTGGAAATTAATGACCGAAAAAATGGGTAGCAAAATCCAACTTGTTGGTGATGACCTTTTTGTAACCAATGTAAAACGTCTTACCCAGGGTATCGATCTCAATGTAGCAAACAGTATCCTCGTTAAGCTGAACCAGATTGGCAGCCTTACCGAAACCATCGACGCTGTGAATCTTGCACACCGTAACAATTACACTGCTGTTATCAGTCACCGTTCCGGTGAAACTGAAGATGTTACAATCGCCGAACTGGCGGTAGCACTTAACACTGGTCAGATTAAAACCGGTTCTGCTTGTCGTAGTGAACGTATTGCCAAGTACAACCAGCTCCTCCGTATCGAAGAGATGCTTGGTGAAACAGCAATCTATCCTGGCAAGAATTTTAAATATATGAGATAAGGTCTTACTCTCCGGAGCATTTGCAAAGGAGGAGGGTTATCATTTATCGGCTGACCTGACAGGTATTTTTCTCCTGTCAGGTCTTGTTGCATTGAGGGTTGTCGGGTTATCGGGCTTGCGATGACCCGACAGGTATTGTTCTCCTGTCGGGTCTGGAAGGGGAAAGGGTTGTCAGTTGTCAGGTTATCGGGTTGTCAGTTGTCAGGTTATCGGGTTGTCAGTTGTCAGGTTTGTCCATGTCCATTCATAAATATGGTTGACGCTAAGTTTACATTTGCAAACCTTTTTTCCCTGATGAAACGGTTTATCGGCCCTTCCCAGCAAAATGGTTGTTATTGAAATCGCATCGCATCATTGAGATGCTATGCAACCTGCTTCCAATTCCTTCAAAGTTTTGTACATTTGACCAACAAATGGCAAATCAGAAACTCAATATCGTTTTGGTTGGTGCAGGCAATGTTGCCACACACCTTGGAAGAGCATGGCATAACGCCGGAGTCAATATCCTGCAGGTTTTCAGCCGTAACCATTCTTCTGCCACTGCTCTGGCGCATAAAGTCAATGCTGTGCCGCTTTCCGATCCCGCCGCAATCGCCCCAACCGCCGATGCGGTTATTTTCAGCCTTCGTGATAATTCTTACCTTGAGGTACTTGAAAAAGTCAATCTTCACGGTACGCTGCTGCTACACACCTCCGGCTCGCTCGACATGGGAATCCTCGCCGGGGCTTCAAACAGAATCGGAGTAATATATCCTTTGCAGACTTTTAACAAGCACAAAGTCCTGGATCTTTCAGATACACCGTTTTTACTGGAAACAGAGCGTGATGAAGATATGCTTCTCGTGGAACAACTTGCATCACTTATTACCAACAATATTGAGCATATCTCTTCAGAACAACGAGCCGCACTCCATGTTAGCGCCGTGTTTTCCTGCAACTTTGTAAACTATCTTTATACTATCGCTGAAGAGTTGCTCCGGGAAAAGAATCTTGATCTGGATCTTATCCGTCCGCTTATCCTCGAAACAGCGCATAAAGTTATGAACGATAACCCCTCAAACGTACAAACGGGCCCGGCAAAACGCAATGATACAAGGATTATTGAAAAACATCTGAGTAGCCTTGACAACAATCCACAGTACAAAGAGTTATATATGAATCTGACAGAAATGATTATTAACAGAAATATAAAAACTGGTTCAAACGATGATTAATTATAAAGAGAGACTTAAAAATATAACAACATTTATTTTTGATTACGATGGCGTACTCACCGATGGGGGAGTGATTATGCTACCAGATGGGGACGGCCTGCGCCGTGCCAATGTTAAAGATGGATATGCCCTTAATCTTGCAGTACGTAATGGCTATCGTGTTGCTATTATTTCAGGTGGTAAATCAGAATCTATGTACAACCGACTGAAGGCACTGAAAATCCCCGATGTCTTCCTTGGTGTGTCGTATAAACTGGAAACTTTTGAGGAGTATTGCGATATGTACGACCTGAACCCGGAGGAAATTGTCTATATGGGTGACGATATTCCTGATTATGAGGTAATGCAGCGCGTGGGACTGCCTTGCTGCCCTTCAGATGCCAGCGAAGAAATCCGACAGATCTCCGGATATATCTCCCGTCATAAAGGAGGTTCCGGCTGTGTTCGGGATATTATTGAGCAGGTTATGCGTATTCAGGGTAAATGGATGAATGAAAACGCTTTTCACTGGTAATAAACTATTTTTATGAAGGAGTATTTTAAGCTTATCCGCTGGCAGACACTTTTTTTTCTTGCCTTAACACAATTTTTGGTTAAATATGGCATCGTGGCAGGTTTGGTAACCGCGCGAAGCGCATTTTTTACCATCAATGATCCGGCATTTCTGCTAATGGTGCCTGCCACAGTATTGCTGGCTGCTGCAGGCTTTGCCATAAACGATTATTTTGATGTAAAATCCGATCTGCTAACACGACCGGCAAAAGTTATGGTGGATGTTAAAATTCCCCGCAACAGGGTTATCATTGTGCATTCACTATTCAATATTCTGGGTGTTTCTGCAGGTGTTGCCGCATCTTTTATTGCCGGAAAGCCCTCATACTCTTTAATATTTATACTGGTAAGCATTTTTTTGTTTATCTATTCTGCACGCCTGAGAAAACGTAATAATGGCAGTGCCTTAATGATTGCTGTTTTCCCTTTTATCGCCATAGAACTGGTCTGGCTTTTTCAATCGCGGATATTTTCTGATCTGACGAGTGAAAATCATTTGATCATATCACGCTTTGTAGCTTTTTACGGTTTTTTTGCCTTTTTGGCTACGCTGGTGCTGGAATATATCAAGCAACTGCAGAATATTGATGTTTCCCTGCGCGAATCCGGCTCTTTTGTTAAGCAAATAGGCGAAAAAAAAGGGTTGATTCTGATATTTAGCCTTTTGTTTCTAAGCTCAGGATTATTGATTTCTGCAGGACCTGTATTGTTGTATCCGGGATATCGTGTTACCATGACAACACTGGCAATATCATTAATACTTATGGCAATGGCTATGTTCAGGCTTCCGGTAGCTTTTGAAAAGAAAGATTACAGCTCCATTACGCTTCTGGTTAAGGCGGCAATGTTTGCCGGCGTTTTATCCATGTTAACGATTAATTTTTAATGCAATTCGAAAACTATCATATTATTCTTGGCAGTGGCTCACCACGACGTCGTGATCTATTGCACCAAATGGGATTCAATTTTGAGGTTGTCCCTTCGCAGTGTGAGGAACAAATTAACCCGTCGTGGTCGTTTGATTATGCTGCCGAGCAACTGGCTATGCAAAAGGCCCTTGTCTTTACCGATGACTTTTTCCATGAAAATGTGTTGCTCATCACAGCTGATACTATTGTGTGTACCGGGGAATCGATTCTTGGCAAACCCGGCTCACGCGACGAAGCTTTGTTAATGATTAAAAGCCTTTCAGGGGCAACACACCAGGTGATAACAGGTGTATGTCTGCGCAATCAAAATCAAACGACCTGTTTCCATGTGAATACATCCGTTACCTTTGCAACGCTCACCGAAGAGGAAATAATTCATTATATCGACCACTACAGGCCCTTTGATAAAGCCGGTGCCTATGGTATTCAGGAGTGGATTGGTCTTATCGGTGTTGCGCATATCGAAGGTTCTTACTTTAATGTGATGGGATTGCCAACACACAGGCTCTACGAAGAGTTAAAGCATTTTATAAATGAATAATAACATGAAAAGATACCATATTTTTATTACAAATGATGATGGAATTGATGCTCCCGGAATCCGGAGCCTGATCGATTTTGTCCGCCCTTTGGGTGACCTTACTATAGTGGCTCCTGAAAAGGGGCATTCGGGGCAGTCGCATGCGGTTACAGTAGGAACGCCGATTCGGCTGAATAAAATTACTCAAGAGGACGGCTACCGTGAGTATAGCTGTAGCGGAACACCGGTGGATTGCGTGAAATTAGGACTTCAACATGCGTGTGATACCCTTCCTGATATTGTGATTTCCGGCATTAACCATGGTAGCAACGCCGGGATAAACCTTTTCTATTCTGGTACTATGGCAGCCGCCTCCGAAGGCACGATCAACGGAATTCCTTCCATAGGTTTTTCGCTCTGTAATTATAGTGCTACTGCTGATTTCTCGGTATGTAAAGCTCCTGTTGTGGATATACTTGGCGAGGCACTAAAAAATAATCTTCCTGATGGCGTTACGCTGAATGTCAATATCCCCGATGTGCCAGTAGGCGCCCTGAAAGGTTTTAAGCATTGCCATATGGCCAATGGCCGCTGGGTGGAGGAATTTGATAAACGTACCGACCCCTTTGGGAAAGATTATTACTGGCTTACAGGCCATTATGAAACTCTTGAAAATGGTGCTGGAAGCGATCATTGGGCTCTGGAAAATAACTATGTCTCTGTGGTGCCTCTGACACTCGATATGACGCATCATATTGCGCTGCAAAAAATGAAGGACTATGTATAAAAAGGATAATTTTAACCTGGGTTTCCTGTTGGCGATACTGCAGATATTCATCGTGCTATTGCTTATTTCCGGTATTTATGGCTCAGGGATAGCTACAGAAGGAATTGCATTTGATAACCCGGGAAAACCCTCCATTCTGGCAATCATCCCCGGAGCATTGAATGTGTGGTATTTTTTTAAGAAAAATAAAGAAGCCAGTGGACGTGGAGCGCTGGTAGCAACATTTATCGCTACCATTGCTATTTTTATCCTTATGAATCGTATATGAGGTATTATATTATAGCCGGTGAACCTTCGGGTGATATGCATGCGGCAAATCTTATCGAATCGCTTCGTGAAAAGGATCAAAACGCCCATGTGCGTGCATGGGGCGGTGATAAGATGATCGCTCAGGGTGCTGATGTCGTAAAACATATCCGCGACCTGGCTTTTATGGGATTCGTAGAAGTTATTGCAAATCTTAGAACCATCTCCCGGAATCTGAAGTTTTGTAAAAATGATCTCCTCGATTATAAGCCTGATGTGCTTATTCTTGTCGACTACCCTGGTTTTAATCTGCGCATAGCAGAATTTGCCCATAAGAATAACATCCGTGTATTCTATTATATCTCTCCTCAGGTGTGGGCATGGAAGAAAAACAGAGTGAAGAAGATTAAGCAGTTTGTAAACCGAATGTTTGTTATCCTTCCGTTTGAACTTGACTTTTATAAGGAACAGGGTGTGGATGCCTTCTATGGCGGAAACCCTGTACTGGATGAAATAGCTAAATTTCAACTTCAGGACGTGGCACTGCCTGATGAAAATAAGGAAATTATCGCGTTACTCCCCGGCTCCAGAACGCAGGAAATAAAACGCATGCTGCCCGTAATGTGCCGTCTGGCAAAAAACTATCCTCAGTATCATTTTGTTATTGCTGGTGTTTCTCATCAGAAGCCTGCCTATGAGCAATTGCTGAAAAATGATAGCTCTCTGGAGGTAATATATGATAATACTTATCATCTGCTCAATAATGCAACCGCCGCGCTGGTAACCTCAGGAACAGCAACACTCGAAACGGCACTTTTTAAAGTTCCGCAGGTGGTCTGCTATGCCGGAAGTGCGATCTCTGTGTTTCTGGCCCGCAGGCTGGTGAAAATCCGGTTTATCTCCCTGGTGAACCTTATCCTTGACCGTGAGGCTGTTAAGGAATTAATTCAGTCTGACCTTAACACCCGCACACTGACAAGAGAATTTGAAAAGCTCCTTCCCGGAAGTCCGGGACGAAAAGAAATCGTATCTTCGTACGATGAATTGATCAGGCGCCTTGGTGGTGCCGGCGCATCTGACCGCACTGCAAACGAAATGTGGAATTTTTTAACTAGTGACTCATAAACATGAAAACTTTAAAACCTTGTCTGCTCCCTTTAGTTATAATCTTTTCTCTGTTTTTAACTTCCTGCGGTAACTCAGGTGACGCAACGGAGAAAACCTCTCAGGAAAAATCTATAATGCAGAATGCTGCACAAAAACAGGATACCGGTGGCGTTTGGATTGGCAAAAAAGATCTGGGTGATAATGCAAAAATTGTTAACTCCGCAGAAATAGCCAAGCGGAATGTCGACCTCTCACGCATAAAAAAAGGTATCGCTGCAGCACAACAGGGTAACTACCAGGAAGCACTGGCCGATTTTGATAATGCTGTGAATGAAGACCCTGAAAATGCTAACTTCCGGTATTACCGCGCTGAAACATATCTCAATCTGCAACAATACGATAAAGCCTGGGAGGATATTCATACTATCGAACGCTATGACCCAAACCTGAAAAATTTTCATAGCCTGAAAGGCCGTTACCATAATGCCGTGAAACAATATAATGATGCATATCATGAATTCCGCCTGGCCATAGAAGCTGACCCCGATGACGCTGTGGCATGGGATGCAAAAGGTGCTGCATGCATGAATACCATGCGCCTGAAGGAAGCAATGGAAGCCTTTGATAAAGCGCTCGAACTGGAACCAGAAATGGCTTCCGCCTATTACAATCGCGGTTTGCTTTTTGCTAATAACGGTGAATTCCAAAAAGCTGTCGATGACCTTTCCATATCTATTAACCTCAAGCCCGGGAACCCGGAAGCCCATATAAACCGTGGTAATGCTTATTTCCTGATGAAAAATTATGCTATGGCTGAAGAAAATTACCAGAAAGCTTCGGAGCTGGATGCCAACAACTGGCTGGCATATAATGGCCTGGGAAGCGTGAATAAAGCCTATGGTAATAATATGAAGGCTATCCTCTTTTATACCAAAGCCATGGAGAAAAATCCTGCTGCCAAAGATCCGGTTTATAATCGTGGCCTGGCAAAATTTGCCAATGGTGACCGCTCCGGAGCTTGTGCCGACTGGCAGGCAGCAAAAAGTATGGGCGTAAAGCAGGCTCAGAAATGGCTTGATATGTATTGTAAGTAAATTTTTTCTTCTCTGAGGGTTCTTTTTTGCCTGTTTCTGTATTAACACTACATAGACTGTTGGGTATGAAAGAACTTAATCAATTTCCGCTGGCAAGAATTCTGGTTTTCCTTATCGCAGGGATTTTATTATGTGAGTACCTGCCTGTTAATATCAGCTTTCCGGTTATGATTGCTGCCGTAGCTTTGCTGATGGCTTTTATTGTTTTATTCTGGATCGCAGATTACCGACCCGGAGTAACCATGCACCGTTTCACTGGCTTTTTACTGGCAATGTTGTTTTGCTGTGCCGGTTTTTTGCGTCATGAACAATGCCAGCCTGTGGCGCTTCAAAAGGATGTTTTTATCGAATCCGGTGTGGCCACAGTATGTGAGTCTTCACAGCGCAAGGGCGGCAGGGTAAAGGTTGTGGCGCAGGTCGTTGTGAATGATTTTGAGAAGCCTTTGGATGTTCTTTTTCAGATCCGTGACTCCGGGGGACAGTTGCGGTTTCTTCCCGGCGACAGGTTTGTTTTTAAGGGGTCTGTGCGCCGCCCTTCTTTTCCTGTAAACCCCGGAGGATTCGACTACAATACCTTTCTCCGGCGTAAGCATATTTCTGCTGTGGCATACTTTAAAAACAGTTCTGTTGATTCCGTTACCCCATCAAATCGCTTTCTGTTTCGGCGCAAAGCAGCAGCTATGCGGAATGTATTGCTGCAAAAATTATTGCATGAAGCTCCCGACACGCTCCATTTTGCCCTGGGAGCAGCATTACTTACCGGATACGATGATGCTATCGGTAAAGAATCCCGGGAGGCCTTCTCCCGCGCAGGAGCTATGCATGTACTATGTGTCTCGGGGCTACATGTGGGTGTGATTTTTCTTATCCTGAATGTTATCCTCAAAGCTTTACTGCGACGTAAATCCATGCGATGGATGCGATTTCCCATGCTGCTGGCGGGAATCTGGACCTATGCCTTTATTACCGGTCTTTCACCCTCCGTAATGCGTGCCTCTGTAATGCTGACCTTCGTGCTCACCGGTACAGAGCTAAACAGGATTACCTCTGTATATAATTCCATCGCTGCATCGGCATTGCTGCTGCTACTCTATAACCCGGCACTGATCTTTGCCATTGGATTTCAGCTTAGCTACGCAGCAGTGATTGCCATCATTGCCATGCAAAAGCCTATATCTGCATTGATTGTTCCCAAAAACAAGATTCTCCGTAAAGGATGGGATATCACGGCAGTGTCTGTCGCCGCACAGGCAGGAACATTTGCTCCCGCAGCTTTCTATTTCCACTCCTTCCCGGCGTTGTTTCTTGTTACCAACCTGGTGGTGATTCCGCTGGCCTCTCTCATCCTTTACAGCGGCATTGTTTTTCTGGCCTTGTCGCCGTTGCCTGTTATCGCTCATTACGCAAGTGTGGTCTTTTATTTTCTGGTGGACATTCTCTGCTATTTTACTGATGCTGTAGCAACATTGCCATTTTCCGTTGTCTCAAACATTGTCATATCACCATCACAGGTTTTTATCCTTTTCTGGCTCATGGGGGTAATCACATTTATGCTGTATAATGGTGTGAAGAAAAATTTGCGGCTAATACTGATCCCCTTGGCTTTACTGACGTTGACAATTGGTTTACGTTTTATAAAAATTCAACTGCAACAACGTTTTATTGTTTACAGCACCTGGAACGATCTTGCCGCCGAAGCAATTCAGGGCCGCCAATCCTGTACCCTCTTTATGCCGACTGATTCTGTTTCGTCAACTTATACTACCTCATCAACAAGGCTTACTTATGGTATTAACGACAAAATATCGCAACAGGAGTGTGCCGTTATCGCAACTGCTTCCGGGAGTCCTTATAAAACGGCTTCATTGTTTTGGGCCGGTAAAAGGATCCTTATTTGGATGGGGGAGGAGTGTGTATTGGACGATTGCCGGGTTCCCGGTTGTGACATCCTGGTACTGGGGAAATGTCCTCATGTGAATGACCTGGAAAAGCTGCTCCAATCGCCATGCGAAACAGTTGTGTGCTTAAATAATAAGGATGCCCGTTGTGTAAAGCAACTGCGCAGCGATATACCGGTGTGGAATACACGGGAGAAAGGTGCCTTTATGCTGTCAAGCTATTTTGGGCTTTCGCTGCAGCGGACAATATCAATAAAAACGGGCAGGTGGTCGCCGAAACCTCCCAGATAACGCATGCCACTGTAGGTACGGAAGAGTTTTTTTCCCGGCACTTTGGGGTCGTCACAGAATAAAAACGGCGCCCTGACAGTATGGGCACGGCCCTCTTTAATTTTATACCCATGGGTCGCCTGCATAAGTTTATCGCTGACTACAATCTGGTCGAAGATGTTCCAAGCTGCGCCATGTTTCAGGGTGCCCTGAGCCTCCTGCCAGTGGCCGGGGTCCATTAGATTTACCAGCCCTCTGCAGCCCATAAGATGCCCTCTGACGCTTTCGTCTGTGGGGTCGTCGTTCAGATCGCCCATGATAACGATATTTGAACTTCTATCGGCTGAAAGCAACGAATCGCACACCCCGCGAACCACCGATGCTACATAGTTCCGCTTGGGAACCGTGGCCATTAATCCGCCAAAACGCGAAGGCCAGTGGTTAACAAATAAATGTACTGTATCGGTGCCCGCGACCAACGCCTTAACATACAAAACGTCGCGCGTACGTCCTGACGTATCAAACGGAAATCGTATGCCTATGGCGCAACTGTACAGCGGCTCCAAATACTCAGGGTCGTAAACCAATGCTACATCCACACCACGGCGGTCGGGCGATTCGTACTGGATGAACTCAAAATTGCGCTTTGCCAATGGCGTTGACTCCAGCAGCTGTCGCGTAACAAAGCAGTTCTCCAATTCACATAATCCCAGTGCCACCAGCCTGACATTACCCTCAATAGCAAGAATGGTTTTGTATAAATGTGATAGCTTCCGGTGATAGCGGTCATAGTTCCAGCCTTTCATGCCCGTGGGAAGAAACTCATCATCCTGCTTCTCAGGGTCGTCGTGGATGTCGAAAAGATTCTCCACATTGTAAAAACCTATACGCAATGTCTTGCACTGCTGGCCATATGTTTGACCCACAAAACATAGAAGAAAAATTATTACCATTTTTTTCATAATAAATCTTAATACCAAACAGCAGGAATAATTACCCTCATAAACGTGACTTTTTTCTTTATATATTTGTAAAAAACCAAATCTCAATGAAAAAATTACTGTTTTCAGCCATGATGCTGCTTGTTTTAACCACTTTTGGGCAACAAAAACCGCTTATTACAGGTACTATATCCGGCTCTCCGGCATCGGAATTTATTCTGTTAAGCCTTTATGGCGATAATGTTGAGGTTCTTGATACCGTAACTGCTGCAAACGGCACTTTTAATTACACCCCACGTGGTTCTGTAGATCATGGAATTCTGCGCATTGATGCAGGACAAAGAAATTATATAGATATTATCTACGATGGGAAACCGATAGATTTTACTACGGAATATTATAATCCGGTTCAGGCCATGAATGTTGAAGCATCGGAAGAAAATAAAACATGGTATTACTTCCGCAGGCAGAAAGAGAATTTTGAACGCCGTCTGGGAGTATTGGGAAATGCCCTTTCCAACTACCCTGACGATGATCCGTTTTTTCTTACCATGCAAGATGAGTTTATGAGTATTCTCGATGAGGAGGAAGCCTTTTTTGCTGAAATAAAAGAGGGCGAAACAGATTCCTGGGCGAAATTATTGCTCAAAAGTGATCTGATGCCTCCTATACCGCAGGATTTAGCACCTCAGAAACAACTGGAATGGCTAAAGGATCATTTCTTTGATTACATGGATTTTACCGATGAGCGCATGCTTTACACCGATATCATCCCCAAAAAAGTACTGGATTATATCAAGTTGTATGCAAATCGTAACCTGCCGCGAAAGGAACTGGAACAACACTATATTAAGGGAGTGGACCGCCTGATGAGCTTTGTGTCGGGGAAAAATGATGACATCGAGGAGGTGGTTATAAATCATATGATTAAGGGCTTTCAGCAACTGGAGTTCCAGGATGTGCTGACCTATATCGTTAACCAGTATGTGCTGGAGAGCAGTTGTGTGGACGAAGATCGGAAAGCCAGTCTGGAGAAGCGCATTGAAGGGTTTGATAAAATGGCCGAGGGACGGAAAATCCCTGCATTCAGCATTAAAACCACCAAAGGAGAGGTTGTGACAGAGAAAAATGCTTCTCCCTATCGCCTGATAATGTTCTGGGCCAGCTGGTGCCCCCATTGTCTGCAGGATATGCCGGCAATTATTGAGAGCCTCGACAAGGTCTCCAGGGATAAAATTGAGGTTGTACTGGTGAGTGTCGATAGTGAGAAGAGCGAATGGGAAGCGGCCATAGCCAATCATCCGGAGTGGTGGAAGGAAAGCTGTGACCTCAAAGGATGGAATGGCGATATGGCCAACGATTTTTATATCTACGCAACCCCCACAATGTTGTTGCTCGACAAGGACGGGGTTATTTTAAGCAAACCCATAAACAGCGGACAGCTGGATCTCGCATTGGAGAAAGCCGGACTTTTCTAGCGTGAAGAATGTTGGTATGCGAAAGAAATTTGTATATTTGCATCCTCTCGGGACGTTAGCTCAGTTGGTTTAGAGCGCTTGCTTGACAGGCAAGAGGTCACTGGTTCGATTCCAGTACGCCCCACACT
>CAZQNY010000032.1:0-28893 GCA_964594665.1 uncultured Bacteroidales bacterium | reverse complement strand
AAAGAAGTATTGTGTAAACATCTTCCGTTATCATGCGTCCATGAAGGTGTTGAATATTTAATTTGAATATATGAAGATAAAGATTTTGATGTTTTTGGCACTGTTTGCCGCGTTGCCGGGTTTTGCCCAGGACAAAGTAACAATAAGTGGCCATGCTACAGATGCAGAGACTGGCGAAGAATTAATTTTCGCGGCTGTTCAGGAGGCAGCATCCGGAAAAGGTACCACTACCAATACTTATGGTTTTTATTCGCTTACTCTACCCGCGGGAGAGATTATTCTTCAATTCAGTTATGTGGGCTATTTGCCGGTCTCAAAAACGCTGAATCTGACAGAAAACCAAACCCTGAACGTAGAATTGCAGCCTGCAACAGAAACATTGCAGGAGGTTGTAATCACAGGAGAAGAGATAGGAATCGATATTCGTAGTACAGAGATGAGCACTATCTCCATGAACGTAAAAGATGCCAAATTGATACCTGTATTACTTGGCGAACAGGATATACTGAAATCCATTCAGCTTATGCCCGGGGTAAGTAGCAGCTCTGAAGGAAGCAGTGGCTTTTTTGTTCGTGGCGGTGAGGCCGATCAGAATCATATCCTGCTGGATGAAGCGCCGGTGTATAATGCATCGCACCTGCTTGGTTTCTTTTCTGTTTTTAACTCCGATGCTTTAAAGGATGTTAAATTATATAAAGGTGGTATCCCGGCACGATATGGCGGACGAGCCTCCTCTGTGATGGACATCCGTATGAAGGACGGCAATATGAAGGAATGGGGCGTAACCGGCGGAATAGGCCTTATCTCCAGCCGTCTTACGGTTGAAGGACCCATTCAGAAAGACAAGGGCTCAATTATTATCTCCGGGCGCAGAACATACGCCGATCTGGTGGCAAAGGCTGTTACCGATACCATCGATGGTGTGAGCCTTTATTTTTATGACCTGAATTTAAAAGCCAATTATAAAATTTCTGATAAGGATCGGCTGTTTCTGTCGGGATATATGGGCTCCGATGTTTTTGGCTCAGAGAATTTTGGCTTCGACTGGGGGAATATTACAGGAACACTTCGTTGGAATCATATTTATAATGATAAGCTATTTTCAAATACTACTTTAGTATACAGTGATTATAATTATGGCTTTGATGTGGAATTTGGCGATGATAATATTCATTTGAGTTCCGGTATTTATGATTATAATATAAAACAGGATTATACCTGGTACCTGAATCCGGATTTTACACTTCGTTATGGTATTGATGGTATCTATCATCAGTTTAAACCCGGCAAGTTTTCATTTACTTCTGAAGATAATGAAGAGCAGAATATCGAGGTGGAAGTTGCCGAACAACGAGCCCTTGAAACAGGCCTTTATCTGGCTGCCGAGCAAAAGCTATATGGTTTTCTGACACTTGGATACGGACTTCGTTTTTCTACTTTCCATAATATCGGGCCTTATGATGTTCGAACGTATAATGATGATAATGAGGTGATATCTTCCACTTATTATGGTAAGAATGTTTTTTATAACTCTTACTATAATTTTGAACCCCGGTTTAATGCTTCTTTTGCATTAAATGATCACATCAGCTTTAAGGCTTCCTATAACAGAATGTCTCAATACCTTTCTTTATTACAAAATGCAAATTCAGGATCACCTACCGATATGTGGACTCCGGCAACACCTTTAATAAAACCTACTTTGGCCGATCAGGTTTCACTGGGGTGGTTTATGAATACAAAAGATAATGCATTTAGTTTTAGTATTGAAGGTTATTTTAAATATTTACAAAACCTTATTGATTATGAGGATGGTGCAGATGTGTTGCTGAATCCTGATTTTGAATCACAACTGGTTTTTGGTAATGGCCGGTCATATGGTGGTGAGTTTCTGATCCGGAAAAACACAGGTAAACTAACCGGATGGATTGGATATACGCTATCGAAAACGGAAAAGACATTCGATGATATTATGAATGGGGACTGGTTTCCGGCTCGTCAGGATCGTACCCATGACCTTAGTATTGTTGCCTCATACCAACTGCTTCGGAATTTATCTTTCTCCGGTTCCTGGGTTTATTATACCGGTGACGCGGTGACATTTCCTTCCGGAAAATATACCATTGATGGTTCTGTGGTATATCTTTTTACCGATCGTAACGGCGACCGCATGCCCGACTATCATCGCCTGGACCTGGGAGTTACATGGCTGATTAAAGAATCAGAAAAATGGCACTCTGATCTGACTTTCTCGGTGTATAATGTTTATAACAGAAAAAATGCATATACCATATCCTTCCGTGAAAGTGAAACTACTGCAGGAATGACAGAGGCTGTCCGTCTGTCGCTCTTTGGAATTATCCCTTCTGTAACCTGGAATTTTAAATTTTAATAAAATGAAAAAGTTATTTATACATGTACTTGCCTTGCTGTTAATTGTAATCCTTTCTGCCTGCGAAGAGGTAATAGTGCTTGATTTGAATACAACAGAACCTCAGGTTGTTATTGAAGCTGACCTGGATGGTACCAATGGTGTTTTAGAGGTGAAATGTTCGAAAACTGTTGATTTCTATAATGATATTTCTTTTAACCCCGTAAGTGGTGCTGAAGTATTCCTTGAAGAAGCAAAAACAGGATCAGTGAAGATAAAAGAAGATGAGCCGGGAATATACCGGCTGGAAGGTGTTGCTGTTCAACAGGGTATGCTGTTCAGGCTGCGTGTTACAATCGATGATATTGATTATGAGGCTGAAGCAATAGCACCACACCCCAATGAAATTTTGGAAGTAGTGGTAGTTCCTGTGGAAATTCAGGGCCCTCCGCCGGAGGTGGAGTTTTTTACTGTCGCTACCGGGTGGTTTGATATCCCACAGGATACCAGCTTCTATTGTCTTCGGATGATTAAAAACGGCGAGTATCCCGGAACCAGGAACCTTGTTACGGATGAGGATCAGGACGGGGAATTATTGATTGTTGAGAATTTTACTTCCGATCTTACTTCCGGTGATACATTGCTTTTGCAGCTGAGCGCAATAAACGAGGCTGTATACGATTATTTTATTCAGGTCGATGATATGCGGTCAAACGGTTTTTCTGCCGCAGCACCATACAACCCAAAAGGTAACTTCACAAACGAAGCACTTGGCTATTTTGGCGTTTGTTATACCCATAAAAAAGAGGTTGTAGTACCATAAACTACAACCTCACAAATACACACTACTAAGCAAAATCTAACTAAATCTAACTAAATCAAATCTGTTATTTTTTCTCTTTCTTTTTCTCTTCTAGTTTTTTCAAAATTTCCTCTTGAATAGAATCCGAAACAGGAAGATATTTGTGGAATTCCATTGAGTAATTGGCACGACCACTGGAGATATTTCTCAACTGTGACGCATAGCCAAACATACCACTCAGTGGTACCAAACCATTTAGTTTCTGCGAACCTTTTCTGAAACGGCGCATGGATTCAATCCTGCCACGGCGACGGTTAACGTTACCTACGATATCACCAATATAGTCGTCCGGAGTATTTATTTCCAGTTTCATAACAGGTTCAAGCAGCTTGATACCTGCTTTTCGGAATGCGTTTTTCATACAAATGCTCGCACAGGTCTGGAATGCAAAGTCTGAGGAGTCTACCGGGTGGTAACTGCCATCGATCAGAATAGCCTTGAGGTTTTCAATGGGGAAGCCGGCAAGGATACCCTGTTCCATAGTCTTACGAATACCTTTCTCAACCGAAGGAATATATTCATTGGGAACAACACCACCTTTAATACGGTCAACAAATTCAAATCCGTTACCTTCATTGGGTTCGAAGATGATTGTGACATTGGCAAACTGTCCTTTACCACCAGATTGCTTGGCATACTTGTACGACTCAGTTGTTTCCACCGACAATGCCTCACGGTATGCTACTGCAGGTTCACCAACTTCTACCTCAACTTTAAATTCTTCTTTAATACGGTCGACAATGATCTCCAGGTGAAGTTCTCCCATTCCCGCGATTACAGTCTCCTCTGTTTCATCATCGAAGTGTGCATTGAAAGAAGGATCCTCGTTGGAAAGTTTTGCCAGTGCCTCGCCAAGTTTCCCCTGATCTTTACGTGTTTTAGGGTTGATTTTCAGCTCAATAACTGCTGGTGGAATATGAATATTTTCGAGGTGAACAGGGTTTTTCTTATCACAGAGAGTATCCCCTGTTTTTGTGATTTTCATTCCAATAAGTGCAACAATATCACCGGGCCCTGCTTCTTTAACTTCATGGCGGTCTTTTGCATGGATGCGGAAAATACGACCAATACGCTCCATTTTTCCCTTTGTGCTGTTAAAAACCTGCATGCCATTTTCAAGCCTGCCACTATAAATCCTGATAAAAGTCTGTTGCCCTACAAATGGGTCGTTGATCAATTTGAATGCAAGAGCAGCAAAAGGATCATTTGGTGTAGGGTTACGGGTGATTGTCTTTTCTTCATTGTCAATATCATGTGCAACGGTAGCACCAATATCCAATGGAGAAGGTAAATAGTCAACTACTGCATCAAGAAGCAATTGAACACCTTTATTTTTATACGCAGCACCTGTAAATACAGGAGTGATCATGAGTTTGAGAGTAGCCCGGCGTGCAATTTTTTTGAGGTACTCGTTGTCAACGTCTTTTTCTTCAAGAAAAGCTTCCATGATATCATCATCGAAATCAGAAAGTTTTTCAATAAGGTAATTTCTTGCATCATCAGTCGCCTGCTGATACTCCTGCGGGATATCAATTTCAACACGACTTTCATCAGTGAAAGTGTATGCTTTCTGCTCGATAATATCAATTACGCCAAGGAAGTCATCTTCTTTGCCCATTGGGATTTGAAAGGGCACTGCATTAGCATCCAGGTATTCATTCATCATCGAAACGGCCTGTGCGAAATCTGCTCCGGTACGATCCATTTTGTTGATAAAGGCAATTCTGGGAACCTTATAGCGATCAGCCTGGTGCCATACGGTTTCACTTTGCGGCTCAACACCACCCACAGCACAGAATAGTGCTACCATTCCGTCAATCACACGTAATGACCGCTCCACTTCTACCGTAAAGTCAACGTGACCGGGAGTGTCAATGATGTTGATTTGTGAATCATTCCAGAAACATGATATTGCTGCTGATGCAATGGTAATACCTCTTTCCTGTTCTTGTTTCATGAAATCCATGGTGGCATCGCCCTCATGAGTTTCACCAATTTTGCGCGTTGTTCCTGTATAATAAAGGATACGCTCTGTTACTGTTGTTTTGCCTGCATCTATATGTGCCGCAATACCAATGTTTCGTAATTTGTTTAAGGACATGTTCTGTATTTTAAATTTCCTTTATCCTTTTATTCTATTGAGAATCTTGAAAATATATGTCCGGTTTTTTTTTAACTATACGGAAGTATAAATTTTGTCGATACTCTTGTATTCCATTGTTTTTTAGGTGTTTGTAAGAACGATGGTCACAAATAACCCGCCATTTTTTGGAGGTGCAAAATTATATATTTTTTAATCCCATCAAACATTATTACTGTAAAAAATCATAAAGTAATATTTTATTAATATTGAAAAGACATTTGAATTTGGCTAATGTACAGATTATGAGGGCGGTCAGCTGTTTTATTTTATATAAAAATTAAATTCATTTGTTCAGTATAAAGATACTTTTATGTGTATTGAAGCAGGAGAGAGACTATTGTGCCTGACAATGTGTTTTCTAAAAATAAAGTGTTTGGAATGTTAGAAAAAAAATGTTTACTTTGTTAGATAAATAGCCACTATACCCGCATAAAATGGCAGATATCGAGAAAAAAACAATACTTGTAGCTGAAGATCATGATAGTAATTACCAGCTGATTGAAATTGTTCTGGGCAGGACATATAATATTTCCAGAGCATTTGATGGAGGTGAAGCAATTGAAAAAGTTAATGATCTGAATCCGGATTTAATTCTGATGGATATCAAAATGCCGGGAATGGACGGCCTTACTGCAACCCGGATATTACGTGAAAAAGGTTATGAAAAACCAATAGTTGCTTTGACAGCTTACGCATTTGATTCTGATCGGGAGAAAGCGCTCGATGCAGGATGCAATAATTTTATTACCAAACCCGTCTTGCCGGATACACTAAAAAAAGTGTTAGCAATATACTTCTCTGAATAACTTTTCTGACCATAGTTTTCTTTATATTTGGGGTGTTATAACGAATTAATAAACCCTAAATAAAACTATGCTATGGCAGGTAAAACTTTTGTCGAAAAGGTGCTTGGCGCTTCATGCGGAAGCATTGTATTTAAAAGCCCTGATTTGGTGCTTACCCACGATAATACAGCTAGTATTGCAAAGACTTTTGAAAAAATGGGAGGCACAAAGGTGCAAGATCCCGATCAGCTCCTTGTGGTGCTGGATCATAATGCGCCCCCCACAACTTCCAAGGTGGCAACACAGTATCAGGCAATCCGTGATTTTGTTAAAGAACAGGGCGTTAAGCGGTTTCATGATGCCGGAGATGGAATATGCCATCAGGTAATGTCGGAACATGCCCGCCCGGGAATGCTTATTGTCGGTTCCGACAGTCATACCTGTACTGCCGGTGCTTTCAATGCCCTTGCAGCAGGCATCGACCGTACGGAGTCTGCGGGTATCTGGAAACGCGGTGAAACATGGTTTCGCGTTCCGGAAACGTTTAAAGTAAACCTCTCCGGAGCCTTGCCAAAGGGTGTGTATGCCAAAGACCTTTCCTTATACATTATTGGTATGATAAGCTCTGCCGGTGCCAATTATATGTCTATTGAATACCATGGTGAGGGTGTTAAAACACTTACTATTAGTCAGCGCATGACCCTGACAAATCTGGCTTCAGAGATGGGTGCCAAGAATTCTGTCTTCCCGGCTGATGAGGTTCTTCAGGATTTTTACGGTGAAAATGTTGAGGGTATCTGGGCTGATGATGATGCCACTTACGCCCGTGAAATAGATATAAACCTCAGCGAACTTTACCCGCTGGTTGCCGCACCGCACCATGTGGATAATGTGAAGGCTGTTTCTGAAGTTCAGGGACTGGAGCTCAACCAGGGTGTTATCGGTACCTGTACAAACGGCCGCCTCGAAGACCTTGAAATAGCTGCTCATATTCTTGATGGAAAGACCATTGCTGATGGTTTTCAGCTATTGGTGATCCCTGCCTCCAAAAAGATCTATCTGGAAGCTATGGAGAAGGGATATATTCAGATTTTCCTCCATGCCGGAGCCAATGTGCTGAGCCCAAGCTGTGGCCCTTGCCTGGGTACTGGCCAGGGTATCCCGGCCGATGGTTATCGGGTTATCTCAACAGCAAACCGTAACTTCCTGGGACGTATGGGTAATAAAGAGGCTGAAATTTACCTTGCCTCTCCCGCAGCAGTGGCCCATTCTGCTCTCACCGGCGTTATAACCGACCCTCGTGGTATAGACGCAAATGATGTATTCCCCTTTAAACGTGAAAAGGAGTCTTCTGTTGAAATTAAGGATGGTGAAAACCGTAAGTCCGGGAATGTATGGAACTATGCTGATATCCATAATCTGAATACAGACCAGATGTTTGCCGGAAACCTTACCTATAGTGTTCTGAGCTCTGATGCAGAAGCTATTATGCCACATCTCTTCGCTGGTTTCGACCCCGCATTTAAAGATAATGTTTCAAAAGATGACATTATCTTTGCCGGAGATAATTTTGGCTGTGGAAGCTCACGGGAACATCCGGCTGTAGGACTGGCTCATGCAGGTGTAAAAGCTGTGATTGTGAGGTCAGTTAACCGTATCTTCTATCGTTCTTCAGTAAATCAGGGACTCCCAATTATAATCCTTCCCGAGGCAGTTGATGCTTATCAGAAGGGCGATGCCGTAGAGCTGGATTTTGAAAACGGTGTGCTGCAAATTGGTGAGAAAACTATCAAGTTCGCACCATTACCCGATCAGCTTATGGAAGTTTTTAATGCTAAAGGGCTGGTGAATTTTTTGAAGGCGTTGTAAAAACTAAAACTAAGTCGTTGAGGCGCATAGATGTATGGAGGTTCTCCAGGTCTTTGCGCCTTCTTTATTTTTTTTATTTGTAAACAAAATTGTTTACTTTTGCGATTGAATAACTGTTATGTTACCAGAAATAGATAAAATACGAGGTATTCATCCCGGAGATATTCTTCGTCGGGAATTAAAGATACGCGGTCTGAAAAGTAGTGAGTTGGTTGAAAAAACTAATGAACACAAACAGACTATCAGCGCGGTTCTTAATAAGCGACGGAAAATCACACCCCTATTATCAGTTAAACTTGCAGATACTTTTAGTGTTTCGCATGACTATTTTTTACTTCTTCAGGCCAGTTATGATGTGAGCCAAATTGTAGCGAGATTAAAAAAAGATCGCCCAAATCTTGAAATTATACGAAGTGTTCTATTCTGGGATACAGATATCAATAACATTGATTGGAATAAACAAAAGCGTGCGGTGATTCAACGTGTTTTGGAAAGAGGGAATGATTTGGAAATAGAAGAGATTATTGGTTTTTATGGTTTAGAAGTGGTGAAGGCTGAAGTTCAAAAGATTCATGGAAACGTACTGCCTTCTTTTAAAGAAAACGTTATTAAGTATAAGCTGTAATTTCATAATGAAGATTTATCATAATACTGTTTCAGATATCCTATGGGAATACCTGAAAATAGTAATGTCTATAGAGGAGTTATCCAGTTTCCGGTTAGTAGGAGGAACAGCTCTTAGCCTTCAGCTTGGACACCTGTAAATAGCAATTTTAAAATCACCAGTTTTTCGCAAAAGTAAATCATCACTTTTTGCTGACTGTTTTGCTGTTGGCATCCTTTGTGAAGCGTAGCGGAACAAAGGATGCCAACAGCTCTATTTTATTGGTCATAATTTAAATGAGCTTGTAAAACTCGATATATTTTATTCAGAGAACTTTGTATTCCCACAGGAAGAGATTGAAGGAATCAGGTTGTCCAAAATCGAAGAGATTGCTGCCATGAAACTTGATGTAATTGGTAGGGGCGGAAGAAAGAAGGACTTTTGGGATATTCATGAGTTGCTTGAATGGTTTTCTCTTGAGAAGTTATTTGAATTGTATCATGAAAGATATCCATATAATTTTACCAGAGAAGACCTCATTGCAGGATTTGAAAATTATAATGTGGCTGATAATGATTTTGAACCTATATGCTTAAAGAGTAAGGTTTGGGAATTAATAAAGCTTGATTTGTCAGAGGCGATAAAAAAGTTAAAGTAATTGAGTCTGGATGAATTTTGCAGTTTTTTACATCAATATTCAAACTTATGCATTCAATATTTATTATTAATATTGAAGTTTAAATGTTGAATGTAAAATATTGATCTTGAGAGAACTACCTCACTGAAAACCACTCCTTCACTCTCTCCGTCTTATCCTCCGGTTCACTTTTATGCCTGAATTCGTTTTTGTGGTTATTGTAGATGTAGTCCTGAGCGTATTGCTGATGGTTTTCTGCAACAAAATCGAAGGCATCAAGCACATACTCCAGTTCCTTGTCGGTCATAGTAGGGTGAAGCGAAACACGAATCCAGCCTGGCTTTTCTGTGAGGTCGCCATGGTCGATGCGTGTAGTAAACTTTTCCGATAGCTTTTTATCGACGTTCAGCAGGTAGTGGCCATAGGTTCCGGCGCAGGCACATCCTCCACGCACCTGTATTCCGTAGAGGTCGTTGAGGAGTTTTACTGCAAGGTTGTAGTGTACACCGTCGATGTAAAAGGATATCACGCCCAGCCGATCCTGATGGTTCCCTGCCAGGATGTGTATTCTTTCATTGGCGTTCATACGCTCAAAAGCCCGTGCAATAAGTTCCTTTTCCCGTTTTCTGATAAGTTCCGTTTTCATTTGGTTCTTCAGGTCGATGGCAAGTGCTGTTTTGATGGTTTGCAGAAATGCCGGTGTTCCGCCATCTTCGCGTATTTCAATATCATCGATAAATTTATATCCCCCCCAGGGGTTCGTCCAGTCGACGGTACCGCCACCGGGGTTGTCGGGGGCTTTGCGGTTGTATAAACCGCGGTTGAAGATAATTACTGCGGAGGACCCCGGGCCACCCAGGAATTTATGTGGTGAGAAGATGATCGCATCCAGTGCTTTCATTGGATCTTCAGGGTGCATATTGATATCCACATAGGGTGCAGCGGCGGCAAAATCCACGAAACACAACCCACCATGCTCATGCATTACTTTTGCCAGTTCATGATAGGGGGGCTCTAAGCCTGAAACATTGGATGCAGCAGTGAATGATCCGATTTTTAATTTGCGGTCTTTGTATTTTTCCAACTCCTTACGCAATGTTTCCGGGCAGACACGCAAATTTTCATCAGGCTCCAGAACAACCACGTCAGCAATGGTTTCAAACCATGATGTGTGGTTGCTGTGGTGCTCCATATGCGTCAGAAATACTACCGGGCATTCTGAGGTATCAAAACACTTTTTTCTTTCTGCTTTTGAACATGCTTTTAGCCCTAATATGCGCTGAAATTTATTTACGAGCCTTGTCATACCACTCCCCTGGGTGATAATTACATCATCATCATTGGCATTACAATGGTCCTTTATCACTTTATGAGAGTAGTGATAGGCTTTTGTCATCAGGGTACCTGTTTCACTGGTTTCAGTATGCGTGTTGGCAACAAAAGGTCCAAAAACATTGCTTATCTGATCTTCTATGGGGCGGTATAACCTCCCTGATGCAAGCCAGTCGGCATAAACAATTGGCTTTTCACCATACGGTGATGTGAATGTTGTATCGATACCAATAATTTGCTCTCTGAAGGGAGCGAAGTGCTTTTCGAGACTCATAGTAAAGAAGTTAGATTATATATGTAAAAGACTATATATTTGATGCTATGGTTCCGTAATTATTCAACAATATTTGAAATAGTAACGGAATGAATCTCTATGGAACCGGCGACGCAATATACAGAAATCCAGTTGTTGGTTTTACGGTACCATCCGTCCATTCCTGAGACAGGTATTATATACTCCTGGAAGTCAGGTGAAAGGATGTTGTTAATAACGATGCCTCCGTTCTTTTGCCCTTCAAGGCCAAAGTTTAAATACACTTTAGGTTCATCTTCACTGGTTCGTTTGGCTGTTACCACAATGTAATTTTCTTTCTTTTGAGAGTAATGCAAAGGCGCAAAGCGCATTTTTACCTCTTCTTTGGGCTCAATAACAGGCTGTGTGACATTAATATTAACAGTAACCTGGTTGGCGATAATTGTTTTAATATTATTAATCATCTGAAATGGATATTGTTCACCAGTATTAAGGTTACCCGCTTTTTCATAATTGATTATGGCGCCTGCATATTTTTTATTTTTGTATTGAACATCTGCCTGGCTGATGAGTTTGCGATACTCTCCCAACAATGCTGATTTTTGTTCCAGAATTATGGCTTGCGTTTCTTTGATTTTTTCTTGCGGATAGGATTCAGAAGACAGGAGCATGCGTGCGGCCTTGTATTTTTCCAGTGCAGCAGAATATTGTCCCATACTAAAAAAACCGTCTGCTGTTTCAACAGTCTTATCGTATTCTATACGCCGTTGTTGCTCCTGAAGCTCAATTTGACCGTTTGTTTCTGATAGTTTTGTTTTTGCATATTCCTTGTCGGGCATCAATTCAACAGCTTTGGAATAGAGTTTTTTTGCGTTTTGAAAATCATTGTCATTAAATGCTTTATCCGCTTTTGTGATTGTTGACTCATACTGGCTTTGTATGGAGGCCTGATTATCAATCAATTTTTGTGTAGAGCTGATTTTCCGTTTCGCCATATCGTCCCCGGGAATAATTTCCAGTGCATGGTTAAAAGCTTCCAACGCTTCGTTATATCGTTGGGCTTCAAAGAGCTCATCACCCGATTGCATTGCTTCTGCATAGGCCTGGTTTTTCTCTTCGAGCTGTTTCAGCTGGTCATTTATTGTAGCGAGTTGTTGCCCGGGGTATGTTTCGTTGGGTTTAAGTTTCTGTGCTGCTTCAAAAGCATTTTTTGCCTTCTCCAGATGCCCGTCAGCCAACATACGATCACCGAGACTTATTTTTTCCTCATAACTTCGGTCTTTCTGCGCAATATCTTTTTTCAGTGCCTGAATTTCGTTGATTTGCTGGGTAGGGTATGGCTCCTCAGGCTTTATATCCTGTGCTTCACGGTATTTTTCCGCAGCTTCATCAAAAGCCAGCGAAGCATAAAACTGATCTGCTTTTTTTATCAAAGCATTGTATTGGTTGTTGATGCGCTGTTGCTCAGCCATGAGGTTGTTGATTTCCAAAACCTTCATTTTAGGGTATGCCTCGGAAGGTTTTAAATCTCCTGCAGCCTGAAAAGCTTTAAGAGCCTGGTTAAGCTCATTGTTTTTCAGTAGCTTATCGGCTTTGGAAATGGCTTTTAGGTATTCTGCTTCCTTTGCATCTGCTTCGCTGCTTAAGCTCTTTATTTCAGCAATTTTTGATTTTACATTCTCATCATCAGGAAAAATTGTAGCGGCATCAGAATAGGCCTGCATAGCTTTCGGGTAATCTGCATTCTGCATACTTAGCTCACCCTGTTTAATGAGCGCTTCAAACTGTTCTTGTTTTTCTTTTTCCCTGTTGACAAGCATTATCTGTATCTCATCGCGTTTATTGATCGCATAGGTATCTCCGGGTTTGATCTTCAGTGCTTCATTGTAGTCATCAAGAGCTTCCCGCAGCTCATCATGAGTCATATGAGTGTCAGCACGGGCAATTATTTTGTTAAATGCTTCATCGCGTTGCCCTGCAGCTTCCATGGATTTTTCAAGTTCTGCAATACGGTTTTGGGCCGTATTATTATCAGGTATAAGTTTTCCGGCCTCACTATAGAGTGCAATGGCATCGCCATATTGTTCCTGTTGTGCTTTCTCTTCTGCCTGACTTACCAGTTGATTATATTGAGCCTCCCGCGCCGCTGCTTCATTCTGCAGTTTGTTGTTAATATTAATAATCTGATCGGAAGGATGTTTTTCGTTCGGTAACAATTTGAGAGCCTGATTATACTCGGCAAGTGCCTGCGTAAAATCTCCGGTGCGGAAACTTTTGTCTGCTTTGGCAATAATTTTATCGTACTCTTTTTTAGTTTTGGCCATTTCTGCCAGAACCGTCTCGAGCTCTTTAATTTTTTCAACAGGCTCCTGTTCCTGAGGTCTCATCTGCGCTGCGGTACGATATTTCCCAAGTGCTTCGGCATATTCTTTCTTGTTATATAAATTGCGTGCATCGTTTATAATGGCATCCCAGGCCTTTTCTTTGGCTTCGTTTTCAGCTATCAGACCGTTTACTTCTGCCACTTTATCTCTGGCGTAAGTGTTGTCAGGCTGTAATGCCAATGCCATGGTATACTGTGCTGCGGCGTCCTGGTATTTTTTTTGTTGAAAAGCCTGGTCGCCGGCAGAAAGCGCATCGTTAAAAGCTTTTTCTGCCTCCACTTCTTTTTGTTGTTGCTGCTCAATTGCCGCAATCATATCTTTGGGGTATTCCTCTTCGGGGAACATTGCTGACGCTTGTTTGTATTTCGTTATGGCTCCGGCACGGTTACCGGAAGCTTTTTCCATATCACCTTGCTGCACCAGTTTATTGTACTGTTGTCTTTGGGATTGCTGTTTTAGCAAAGCTTCCTCAATTCGGGCTATCATGCTGCCAGGATAACTTTCGCCGGGTTTTATCTTTTGAGCTTCGCGATAAGCCGATTTTGCAGCTTCGTATTGCTGCCCCATGTAAAGGTTATCAGCCTGGGTTATTTTATCCTGATATTGCGTGCTGAGTTTTTCTTTTTGTGCTATTTTTTGCGAAAGTGATGTGACCTTTTGTTGTGGATAACTTTCCGATGGAAAAATCTCCAGTGCCGCACGATATTTTTCCAGAGCCAGTAGGTCCTTTCCTGCGGATGCAAAATCATCTGCCTGTTTTATCAGTCCATCATACTCATTTTGCAACTGCTCCGACTGTCCCATTTTTTTCTCAATTTCCTGCAATCTTTCAGTAGGGTAGGCTTCAAGTTCTTTTATTGAAAGCGCAATATTATAGGCTTTCCTGGCATTTTGGTAATCCTGTGCGTCAAAAGCGCGATCTCCTTTTGCAATGGCATTGTTATAACCTTTTTCAATAACAGGGTCAGGATTTGTGGCGGTTATCTCGTTGATTTTTCCTTTCGGATAACCCGATTCCGGACGCAATAATGCTGCTGCTTTATAGGCTAACAATGCTCCCTGTGTATCTCCGGCACCCATTAATTCAGCACCTGAGGTAATATTTGTTTCAAAAAGCGATAATCTGAGCTGCTTGTCTTTTAGTGTATTCTCAATCTGATTGATCTTGCTTATAGCCGTATTGTTACTGTTATCGAGGATAAGAGCATCTGCATAGCAGGCCCATGCTTTCCCGTATTCTTTTGAAGAAAGATAACTGTTACCCTGAGAAATAAGAGTCTCCGGTGTTTGAGCTATTAATGCTGTGGGAAGCATGAAAATAGAAATCAATAAAATGATTTGGTATATGGAAAAAATGTGTATTCGTTTCATCATAAAAATCAATGGATAAATTTGCCGTCAACAATGGTGAGCTTTCTGTCTGCCATATTGGCCAGTTCAAGATTATGTGTTACGATGATAAAGGTTTGGTTCAGCTTTTGGCGAAGCTCGAAGAAGAGGTTATGCAGTTCTTTGGCATTTTCCGAATCCAGGTTTCCTGACGGTTCATCAGCAAGCACTACATCCGGATGATTAATCAATGCTCTTGCAATGGCTACACGCTGTTGTTCACCGCCTGAAAGCTCTGATGGCTTGTGCGTAGCGCGTTCTTCAAGACCAAGAATCTGCAAAAGCTTCATTGCCTCTTGCTCAGCTTTGTGTTTACTCAGCCCTGCAATATACCCGGGCATTGCAGTATTCTCCAATGCCGTGAACTCAGGTAACAAATGATGGAACTGGAAAACAAAGCCAATGTGCTTGTTGCGAAATGCTGATAACTGTTTGTCATTAAGCGAAAAGACATCCTTGTTGTTGATCTCAAGGGTTCCTTTATCAGGCCGGTCGAGGATACCCAGAATATGTAATAATGTGGATTTCCCTGCCCCGGAAGCCCCGACAATACTGACGATCTCTCCGGAATCTACTGATAAGTCTACTCCCTTGAGTACTTCAAGTGTTCCATACCGTTTTTGTATCTCTTTTGCCTTTAACATCCTTTGATTAACGTCTTTTCGTGCCTTTTGTTATGTCCTGTCGGTTTCCTGTATGCTGTGAATTTTGCTTTTTATCGTCTGATAATCGATGTAATAAAGCACCTTTAATGATAGAATATTGCGCTGAGGAACATCTTTTAATGTCTGCAGATTATCCAGAATATTTCGTGCAATCTCATCATTGTCATCAACAAGGGCGTTTTTCCAAACCAAATTTAGTTTGCTTCCAGGAGCAAATTCCCAGTTTAACGACAAATCAATGTTAATGGCATTGAAATTAAAGTCGTAATCACCTTCAAAATCAGCCTCTTCCTCAATATTTCCCGTTGGTTCAAGTTCATAAAAACTATCGTATTCCCCCTGATACCAGTACTGTCGCATCCACACCGACAGGCTCAGATTATTGTTGAAAAGATATTTTGATGAAAAGCTATTTTCAACAGTCTGCAAATCACGGTTTCCATAATAAATTTCGTCATCAATATTATCGATATAACCTTTGCTGTTGTTTGTTTGCTGATACTTAAGACGGTAATTAAAGCTAAACCGGTTGTTAAGCCTTACAACAGGCCTGATAACAATGGTAGTATTCGAATAATCCCACTGGTCTGTTCCTGCTGAAAAATGACCGTCCACGGCGAGTTTTTTTCTGTAATCGGATGAAAATCCAAGGCTTGTATTTAAATACCCGGGACGAATAAGATACATGCCTTCGGTGCGCGGGTCGTAATAGTCATACCTGTCTAAAGGGCTGACATTAAACCGGTACCAAACATAATAATAGTTACGGAAGGTCATGTTCAGGCCATATTGCATGGAGAAATCCTCGTTTTTCCTGGTCTGGTGTTGTATACGGCTATTTACATTTACCCATGTTCTGAAACTCTTGAAAATTCCCAATGGCTCGTATTGGTTAAAGGATACTGACGAGCCATAAGTTTCGAAATTATTTCTGCTGTTGTGGCCCAGGTCATTAATATTATAGGTATCGTCTGTTCCTGAAGTCCAGACCCCAAATTTTAGCTTCCCCTTTATTTTGTTAAACGAGACATTATATTTTGTCCCCCTGTCAGGAGTATATTTATTTTTTAAAGAGGAATCAGTGTATATAAAGCGCTGACTAAGTGCACCATATCCATTTAATTGCCAGGTGTTGGATTTATCAATTAATGATACACCTGTAGCAGTAACATTGGCATTATCTTTTTTACCGGTGCGAATAACATTGGTGTTGATAAGATAAACCGAGGAGTTGTTTTTTAATGATTGATCCACAACAGCAATATTATAATTTGCTGCCGGTTCGGTAAGTATTTTTTCCTTGTCACCATCCTGATCCTCTACGGTTGCATAGGTGTTTTTTGTAATGGCATTTAACACTCCAACTGCTGTACCGTCTGCATTTCGTCCTGAAACCTTAAATGCATTTACCAGTTCTGCCTGTCCGGGGTTATCAATAATCCTTTGGGAGGAGTCGATATCATCATCAACACTGTAGAACCCGGACGGAGTTGATCCTATTCTGCGGGAATAAAAAAGCCCTCCTTTTCGGAACAGATCCATGGATTCGCGAAAAAATGGCCTTTGTTCGGCGTAAACAGTTTCAAAGGCACTGATGTTTTTTACAGGGTCGTCGGATTTCACCTGACTGAAGTCTGGCAAAAGCGTCATATCGAGTGTGTAACTTTCATTGAGGCCAACCTGTAAGTCCATACCTCCGCTAAAGGAGTAGGAGGTGTTTTTTGCATAATCTTCCTGCGGAAAATGTTCGCCTGCTATGGAAAGATAGGGTGTAAGCGAGATGTGCACCGGAGGTTGTATGTTCTCAATATCGCATAATCGGCCCCAATAGCCCAGTTTGTTGTTGGCTTCTTTGTCTTCCAGCGCCCACTGGCTCCAGCTTCTGTGTCTTCGTACAAGGCGGTAAATCTGCAGGCCCCAGTCCTGTACTTCTTTGTCGGGAAAACGGATGCTGCTAAGCGGGATGCTCATCTCCACACTCCAGCCATTGTTGTGAATGTTCACCTGACTCTCCCATACGGAACTGTAGGTCCAGTCGGCAAGACGATAGTCCTTCTGTACTCCGGAAGCAGTGACTTCAAATGCATAGGCATCGCGCTGGTTGTTATACGTATCGAACTTGATACCAAACAAGTCAGCATTTAATCCTCCCTGATCACGTTCTCCCATTTGTTGTAATATGCTGTCAGGTGATGGATCGTACATTTGTGCTGCAACATATATAGCCTTATCATCGTATAAGATCCTTACTTCCGTACGAAACCGGGAGCGTGTCCCATGATTGGGGTCGTATTGCATAAAGTTGGTTATCGTATAGGCATCCTGCCAGCAATTATCATTTAGCTGTCCATCGATAACAGGAATACAATCCGTGCGTTTTGCCTCTGCAACAGGACCGGCATTGCCTGCTTTGGCAATGCTGCTTATCATGAAAATAAAAAAGAAAATATAAATGTATTTTGCTGCCTTTTTCAGTACTGCTATATCCATTATTGTGTTTGTGGAATTTTCATTTTAATTAATAATGTGCAATAATAACCATAAACTTGTTAATGAGGCGCATAATTAATGCAAATTTTTCTACTTTTGTGCCAGTTTTAACAGCACAAAACATTTTTCTAATGAAACATACAGCATTTACCAAATTTCATGAGGAGTTAGGTGCAAAAATGGCTCCTTTTGCAGGGTATAATATGCCCATCCAGTACGAAGGTATTAACGCAGAACACGAAACCGTTCGCAAAGGAATCGGTGTCTTTGATGTCTCCCATATGGGTGAGTTCTGGGTGAAAGGCCCTAAAGCCGAAGCCTTCCTGCAACGTATAACCTCTAACGATGTAGCCGCTTTATTCGACGGAAAAGTACAATATTCGTGCTTCCCCAATGGTAAAGGTGGTATCATTGATGACCTTCTGGTCTATCGTATTAACCCTGAGACCTTTCTGCTGGTTGTAAATGCTGCCAACATTGAAAAAGACTGGAACTGGGTATATGAAAATGCAAAGGAGTATGGCCTTGACCTGGAAAAAGAGATCTATAACGCCTCCGATGAAATTGCACAGCTTGCTATTCAGGGTCCGCTGGCTCTTAAAGCCATGCAGAAACTTACCGATGCCAATGTTGTGGATATGGAGTATTATACTTTCCAGAAGATACCATTTGCCGGAATTGGTGAAGTGATATTCTCAACAACAGGGTATACCGGCTCCGGTGGATGTGAGATTTATGTCGCTAATGAAGATGCTGAAAAATTGTGGAAAGCAGTTTTTGAAGCAGGTGCAGAATATGATATCAAACCAATCGGCCTGGGTGCCCGCGATACCCTTCGCCTGGAATCCGGATTCTGCCTCTATGGAAATGATATCGATGATACAACCTCTCCTGTGGAAGCCGGCCTCGGTTGGATTACAAAATTTGTTGACCATAAAGACTTCATCGATAAAGATTATATGCTTAAGATGAAAGAAGACGGACTTAAACGTCGTCTGAAAGGTTTTGTAATGGTCGATAAAGGTATCCCCAGACAACATTACGAAATCTGTAATGCCGCGGGTGATGTTATTGGTGAAGTAACTTCCGGTACCATGTCTCCAATGATTAACAAAGGTATTGGTATGGGTTATGTGAAAGCCGGAAATACCAAACCAGGAACAGAAATCTTTATAAAAGTAAGAAATCGTATGCTGAAGGCGGTGATCACCAATCCTCCCTTCTATAAAGGATAAGATTATTGGTTAACTTTACAACCCGGAACCGTACTATTATAGAAATAGCCGATTCCGGGTTAATTATATCTGTATGAAAAAAACTATTGAAGTTTGTTTTACTCCGGCTCTTTTTGAGTATAAACTTACGCAGGAAAATTATATCGTAGTGGTAACGGATATTCTTCGTGCTTCCACATCCATTGTTTCTGCCTTTCAAAATAAAGTAAAGTCTATTATTCCTGTTGCGGGACCCGAAGAAGCAAAAGCGTATAAAGCATGTGGTTTTCTGGTTGCTGCTGAGCGCGATGGTGTGGTGCTAGACTTCGCCGATTTTGGAAACAGCGCCTTTAATTTTATGACTCCGGAGGTGGTGGGTAAAACCATTGCTTACAGTACCACAAACGGAACAAAATCAATACAGCTCGCTGCAGAACATGCCGAACAGGTCGCTGTGGGGGCTTTTACAAACCTGACGGCCATGGCTGAGTGGCTCCACAAACAGGAAAAAAATGTGGTGATACTCTGCGCCGGATGGAAGCAAAAATTCAACCTTGAAGATTCCTTTTATGCCGGTGCGCTGGTGGAGAAACTGAATGCTTTTGATAATATGGAGATTATCTGTGACTCAGCAAATGTGGCGCTGGATATGTGGAGAATCGGTAAAAACAATCCGCTGGAATATATTGAAAAAGCCCTGCATCGTCACCGCCTTAAAAAACTGGGCCTCGACGATGTTCTTCCTTACTCTTTTGAAATTGATACTACTCCTGTTGTTCCTGTGCTTCAGGGTGATGAAATCGTGAACGTTCTATGATTACAACACTGATATTTGACTGGGGGGATACCCTTATGCGCGACTATCCGGAATTGCCGGGTCCCATGTATACCTGGGAACATGTGGAATGGATTCCGGGGGCGAAGGAAACATTGGAAAAGGTTTTCGGGCATTATGATATGGTGGTGGCTACCAATGCCGGAGAATCCAATACAGAAGCCATGATTAAAGCGCTGCAACGCGTGGGAGCAGAACGCTATTTCCAATACTTTTATTCATCAAAAGACCTTGGCGTTCAAAAACCTGACCCGAAGTTCTTTTTGGCAATCTGTGAAAAATTGAACAGCAAGCCTTCAAACTGTGTTATGATCGGTAATAGTTATGAAAAGGATATTGCCGGTGCTAAGGATGCCGGCATGAAAACCATTTATTTTAATGAAAAATGCAGTGATGACCACGCCGGGAAGGCCGATTACATTGTTAACCGTATGGAGGAGATCGTGGATGTGTTGGAGAAAATGTAACACCCTATATATTTTTTTATTGTTTTTTTCCCTTTCGGGGATAGCTCAGCAACCTCCTGAGGAAACTGATTTTCGTCCTCCGGTGGATTTCCGTATGCTCCTGAGTGGCACCTTTGGGGAGCTGCGCAGCGGACATTTTCATTCCGGAATCGATATTAAAACCGGCGGCGTAACAGGAAAAAATATCCATTCTATTGGCGATGGCTGGGTATCTCGGGTTAAAGTATCTCCCTATGGTTTTGGGAATGCATTGTATATTACTCATCCTGAAGGGTATACTTCTGTGTATGGGCACCTTGAGGCTTTTAATAACGATCTTGCTGATTATGTACTTGAGGAACAGTATAAACAGAAGAGGTTTTCAGTTGATATTCCTGTGCCCCGGGGGGAATTTATTTTTCATAAAGGTGATGTTATTGCAAAAAGCGGCAATAGCGGCTCTTCTGCCGGTCCTCATTTGCATTTTGAAATACGCGATGCTGCAACACAAAATATACTTAATCCATTAAGGTTTATTAGCGGGGTGAAAGACTATATCCGTCCAAAAATCTCCGGACTGATGGTGTATCCGGAAAGTGATTATTCCCTGATCGACGGAGCCAATAAAACACGTAAATATAATCTCGAAGGCTGGGGTCCGGTTTACCGACTGGTGGATGGTTATAAAATTAATGTATCAGGACCATTTTCCATTGGCGTTAAAGCGTATGATTTACTTAATGATTCGCATAATAAAAATGGAGTGTACCGGTATGAGATGTTTGTGGATGGTGAAAAAACCTTTGGCTGGCAGGCCGATGAATTTGCCTTTGCTGAAACGCGCTATATAAATTCTCTGATAGACTATGCCAGCTATGCAGAGAAGAATGGCAGGTATGTGCGTACTGCTATCGATCCCAACAATCGGCTGAGTATGTACAACGGGAAAAATGGTGTTATTGAGTTTGATACTCCCGGCGAGCATACCGTGAAATTTCTGGCCCTGGACTTTGCCGGTGATACATCGGTTCTTACCCTTAATTTTATCGCTAAACCTTATAAGAAAACAGTGGAATCTCTTCCTGAGAAGTCAATTGTATGTGATAATAGAGTTTTACTGAAATGGAATAACCCTAATGCGTATAAAAATGATTATTTCTCATTGAAAACCAATGCAGGAGCCCTGTTTGACGATCTGTGTATTAAAGTAAAAAACGAAGCGCTTCCCGAAAATCTGAATGGCTATTCCGGGTTAATTACTGTCGGAAACAGCCTTCAAGTGGCATATTTAAATTACTCCTTATCGGTAAAAGTGACAGAAGAATTAAATTGTGAAAATGAGAAGTTGTGTCTGGCACTATATAATAAGGGAAATCCTGTGTATTCCGGAGGACAATATGAGGAGGGTGCATTAACTATCCGGACACGGAATTTTGGATCCTGGTTTATTACCGCTGATACCATAGCTCCGGAGATCAAACCGCTTAATGTTAAGGTGAAAGATGGAAATGGAAATAAACGTAATTTGCGGTTTAGAATAAAAGATGACTTTAGTGGTATTGCTAAATATAATGGGTATTTGGATGATCAATGGGTTCTTTTTCAATATGATGCGAAAAATAATCTTCTTTTTTATAAACCTGATAAGTATCTTCCGGAAGGAGAATGTGAGTTAAAGCTGGTTGTTGAGGATGCCAGGGGCAATGAGGCGGTTTATCGGACTATGATTAAAAATTGAAACCATATTTTTTTTAATAATTAATAATTAAAGAAATTTGTAATTAAATAATTGTTAATATTTATTGAGATTTGTTAGATGGTTTTCGGTTGTGTAAAGGAGTCCTCATTTACTTTAAGGGGCTTTTGTATTTAGGGAAGAATGAGAAGATTCATTAAACCCTTCTTGAATTAAAAATCGTCTGTATTAATTCTTTCTTTATTTTTGCCGCATGAATGAAACTATCCTGATTTTAGACTTTGGGTCGCAATACACCCAGCTGATTGCCCGCCGTGTTCGGGAATTAAATGTTTACTGTGAGATACATCCGTTTAACCATCTTCCGGAACTTACTGACAATATCAAAGGTGTAATCCTGTCAGGAAGTCCGTTTTCTGTTCGTGACGAGAACTCCCCGGTGCCGGATCTTACTGAGATTCGTAAGCAATACCCTCTGTTAGGCGTTTGTTACGGTGCTCAGTTTCTTGCACAACATGACGGCGGAGATGTCTTACCATCACAGATCAGGGAGTATGGCCGAGCCAACCTTTCGGAGGTGAATAACAGCCATCCATTATTAAAAAATGTTCCTGTAGGTAGCCAGGTGTGGATGTCGCACGGTGATACCATTCTTAATCTGCCTGAGACTTTTACCACAATAGTGTCTACCCACGATGTGAAAGTTGCCGGTTACCAGATCGAAGGGGAGCAAACTTATGGCATTCAGTTTCATCCGGAAGTGTATCATTCCACCGACGGCATGACCCTGCTGCAGAATTTTGTGGTTGAAATATGTGGTTGCCGGCAATCATGGACTCCGGATTCGTTCGTAGAAACAACCGTTGCAGAGCTTAAACAACAGCTGGGAAATGATAAAGTGGTACTTGGGCTTTCAGGTGGTGTTGACAGCTCTGTCGCAGCATTATTACTCCATAAAGCCATTGGAGAAAACCTTTACTGCATCTTTGTGGATAACGGACTGCTTCGTAAAAACGAATTTGAACAGGTGCTGGATTCGTATAAACATATGGGTCTGAATGTAAAAGGTGTGGATGCCAAAGGGCAGTTTTATGCTGCCCTGGATGGCGTTACCGAACCCGAGGCCAAGCGTAAGGCCATAGGCAAAACATTTATCGATGTCTTCGATCAGGAAGCTCATCTGATAAAGGATGTTAAATGGCTGGGACAGGGAACGATTTATCCCGATGTTATTGAATCCGTCAGCGTAAAAGGCCCTTCAGCGACCATTAAGTCACATCATAACGTTGGAGGCCTGCCCGATTATATGAAACTGAAGGTTGTAGAGCCTTTAAAGAGCCTTTTTAAGGATGAAGTACGCCGCGTAGGGCGCTCCATGGATATGAGTGAACATCTGCTGGGCCGTCATCCTTTCCCGGGTCCGGGTTTGGGTATTCGTATTCTGGGCGATATCACCCCTGAGCGTGTTCGTATTCTTCAGGAAGTGGATGATATCTTTATCTCAGGCCTTCGCCGTGAAGGATTATACAACGATGTGTGGCAGGCTCTTGCCGTACTTCTGCCGGTAAATAGTGTGGGTGTTATGGGCGACGAAAGAACCTATGAAAGCGTTGTTGCTTTGCGCGCTGTAGGCTCTACCGATGGAATGACCGCCGACTGGTCGCATTTGCCGTACGAGTTTCTGGCAAAAGTATCTAACGATATTATCAATAAGGTTAAAGGAGTCAACAGAGTGGTTTATGATATCAGCTCTAAGCCTCCTGCCACCATTGAGTGGGAATAATTTGTACTTTTACGTGCGAAAACGCGTTTTTACGTAAAAAGATTATACTATGTCACATATGCTTAGGGCTTTGTTCCTTGCTGTTCTGTTTTGCTTCTCATTCGCATCGCTGCATGCCCAGGAAGCTCCCGTAGTTGTTAAAACCGACCATATCGAATTGCATAATGAGGTAGCCTATTACCTTCATAAAGTGGAAGAGGGCCACACCCTTTACTCCATTTCAAGGGTGTATGAAATTCCTATATCCGATTTGGTGAAAATTAACCCCGGCCTCTCCTCTGATCTGAAACCCGGACAAATTATTAAAATCCCTGTGAAACCCGGCGATGCCCCGGAGTTACAGATCGTGGAACAGGTGGAGTATGATACCCTGAAATATGATCAGCATCTGGTGCTAAAAGGTGAAACACTTTATCGTTTGTCGAAGAATTATAATATTTCTATTGCAGATATTCAAAAGGCAAACGATGGCCTTCCCGGAGGTTTAAAGGCTGGTGTGACTATTCTTGTTCCAAAGAAAAAAACAAACGCGCCATCGCAGCAAACTGTTGCTGTGCCCACGCCAACTGTTGATGAACCTGTGCAAAATGCAAATATTGTTGTAAAGACTCCCCCGCGTGTAGAACAAAAGCTTCCTGTTACCGATACGGTGTATATTACACATGAAGTTCAACGTCGTGAAACATTATATGGTATCTCACGACGGTATGATGTTTCCATGGATCAGATTATCAAAACGAATTCTTTTCTCAAAGAACGTAAACTGAACACCGGAGATATTTTAAGTATTCCCCGGATGGATAAAGTGATTACTGCAACAACAAATGAAGGACCGCTGAAATATATTGACCACAAGGTGCAAAAGGATGAGACAACCTGGTCGATAGCACAACAGTATGGTGTGTCGGTTGAAGACTTGCTTGCTGCTAATCCGGATTTGCGAAAAGGTGTAAAACGCCGCCGCACTATACGTGTTCCGGTATTTGAGCAAATATCAAAACCTGTAGAGCTAAAGCCTGAAGAACCTGCTGTTGAAGAGATGGAAGTAGGGGAGACGATAGTGAAAATTACCGGCAGTGATACCACCGGATGCCTTGCAAAGCCACATCAGCAGCCCTTTGAAATAGCTTTAATGCTTCCCCTGTACCTGGATGAGGAAACTCCCGAAGATTATCGCGAAACCCGTTCATTGCGTTTCCTGGATTTTTATAAAGGGGTCCGTATGGCTGTTGATTCTCTTTCCGGAATGGGAATGAATGTTAATCTTACTGTTTATGATGTGGATGATGATCCGGTAAAGCTAAAATCTGTCCTCGCTGATACGGCTCTCGCAGAAGCTGATTTGATTATTGGCCCCCTGTTTCGAACCTCTTTTTCCAGAATGGCCTCTTTTGCAAAGCAGCATAATATCCCCATCGTTAATCCGCTGACACGTGCCGATAATGTGATCCGCAACAATGAGCAGGTTTTTAAAGTGCAGGTACCTGAAGAGATCCATCTAAAGCTTATTGCACATAGTATCCGGAAAAATTACCCTGAAGGCAATATTATCCTTGTGCGGCATAATCAGTATCAGGATAAAGACCGTGCCGATGCCATTCGTGAGGCGCTGAAGGGAAAACTTAAAGAGCGTGTATTGCTGCCAAACAGCTATCTCTTTAATTTGCTGGTGGAAAAATCCTATGCCGATACCAGTTTGCACGATGGCGAACTGTATGATACCATATATGTTGAAAATCGGATGTTTAAAGAAGATTTTCTGAATGAAGAAATCATGGATTACACGCAGTTTCCCAATAAAATCCATGAAATGATATACACCCATGATACTATTTATGGTTTTCAGAAATATGCCAGCCTTGCGCGTAAGAATATTTACGTTACGCTTACCGATGACAAGGTATTCACCATGGAGGTGCTTTCCCGTTTGAATGCACTCAAAGATACTTTTGATGTGTCGGTATATACACTGCCCGGAGTGCTGGATTATGAGTTGGAAACGGATTTCCTTGCCAGTCTCGACATGCATATCGCAGGCAGCGGATACCTGGATTTTGGTGGTGATGATTTTGAGGATTTTCAACAGCTATACTTTAACCGCTGGGGGCACTATCCTGAAAATCAATCCTATGCATGTCTGGCGTGGGATATAACCCAGTATTTTGGCAGGGCTTTATATTATTACGGTAATAATTTCCCCGGTTGCCTGCCCGACCACCAGTACCGGAGTTTATATATGAACTTCTTTTTTGTGGGGAAAAAAGGTCAGGGCTATGAAAACGGCTATGCTTCCATATACCGCATCCGTGATTATCGTTTTATTCCTGAGGAGAAAGTGCTGTATTCAGAGGAGTAAAAATAAATGGATGCCATCATCGGGGCTCTTCTTTCTCTCCATTGTTTTTCAATGATTAATATAACCTAAGGTGTACTGTTGGTTTGTTTTTATAACAGATATTCAGTGCGAGCACGTATTGTATTTTTTTGAAAAGTGTACTTTAGGCCTGTGAGTATTTTTTATTGTTTATAAATTATACTTTAGATATTTGCTGTAAATGTAATATTTGTAAAGTATATTTTATATATTTGCATTAAAGGAGGGTTTATGACGAATACTATAAAAAATAATATCCCAAGACCTGAATATATCAATAAGGCATTCAAGTATATTGATAAGAATTTGATAAAAGTATTTACCGGCCAACGACGTACAGGGAAAAGCTATCTGTTGCAGCAGGTGAAAGATTTTGCATTACAGCAATTTGAAAATGCAAATTGTATTTATATTGACCTGGAAAGAATCCAGTTTTCCATGCTAAAGACCGCGGTTGATCTGTATAATTATGTTTCTGAACATTTAATTGAAAACAGAAAAAACTTTGTGTTTATCGATGAGGTACAAGAGGTTGCAGAATTTGAGAGAGCTTTAAGGAGCTTGCTGAATGAAGGACAAGTAGATATTTGGTGTACAGGAAGTAACGCTGAAATACTTTCAGGTGAATTAGCTGATCGGTTAAGTGGTAGATATCTGGAAATTAAAGTTCATCCTTTATCCTTTTTAGAGTTTATTGAATTTCATGATTTACGGGATGAAGATGCTAGTTTGATGAAATATTTAAAATTTGGAGGAATGCCAAATTTAGTTCATTTTTCTTTAGAGGAAGAGGTGGTGTTTGATTATCTTAGAACAATTAATTCTACTATTCTCTTAAAGGATATTGTTAAAAAACATAAGGTTAGAAATGTTGCTATATTGGAAAAACTAATACGATTTTTGAGTGATAACACAGGGAGTTTGTTTTCTGCAAATAGTATAAGTAAATTTTTAAAATCCCAGAGTATTAATATTACTCCACCTTCATTGACTCAATACATTCAATACTTTTTGGATTCATATTATTTGAATAAAGTGAATCGATCAGACCTTCAGGGTAAGAAGGTATTTGAAACAAATGAAAAGTATTTTTTTGAAGATATAGGTTTACGTAATGCCTGGGTTGGTTATCAACCGATGCATATTAATAAACTAATTGAAAACGTTGTTTATAATCATATTGACCGCCAGGGATATAAAATTTCTGTTGGATATTCAGGTGAACATGAAGTGGATTTTATTGCTGAAAAACCAGGTTACAAGATTTATATTCAATGTGCCTATTTAATACTTGATGAAAATACGCGTGAACGTGAATTTCGAACATTATTGAAGATTAAGGATAACTACAGGAAATTTGTTGTATCGATGGATCATCCGGCAGGTGGCAATGTTGAAGGAATAGAGCATATTCACTTACGTGATTTTTTAAAAATCACAAATTTTGAAAGATTAACCGAACAGTAGGATTAAACTGAAGTGCGAACTTCTCATATCCCGGAAGTTTTGTGGTGTTGTAGTAGCCGGTAGCAGCAACCTGGAGGCTAAGCTGCTCGCTGAAGTAAAAGTTTGTTCCCAGCGAAAACATCGTTCCCCAGCCGATACCACCCTGACGAATGTCGTAGGTCTGGTAGTTGGTATTAGGAACATATGGAGTATCCTTATAGTTATTTTTTATGCTGTAAATAAGCTCGCCAATTTCAATTTTATGTTCCTTTACGATGGTATTTGTGAAATTAAATCCGGTTTCGAAAAAGAAATCAGTAATAGAATTGATAACATAGCTTCTTCGGATACCCACATCAATAAAAGTGCGCTCCTCGACACCCTGTATGGGGCATAATTTATAGCTTTCCACGGTATTTGTGGGGAATTGAATATCATTATAGTTGATTACAAAAAAGTCGGTTGCCTTGAGTTTGGCATAGGTAGCCTGGAAGAATATTGCCAGGCCCTGTGCAATGTGATATGAACCGTGAAAACCCACACTCATGGCAGCCTTATAACCCATATCAGAAGGCAGTTCTATGTCGGCAGTATCGTAGGTGTGATCCAGTTCACGAACGATATCCTCTTTGATGTAGAAGTTACCCACAACGCGGTTAATATCATTTTCTCCGGAACCGTTATAAAAGTTGGCGGTATGTTTATTTGCCATATAAAAACCCCAGTTGAAGCCGGCGTCCCAGTAACCGCGTTCACGTTGTTGTGCGAAAGCGGGGGATAGTGAGCAACAGAGCAATAGTAGCAAAGCGTAGCGTAGAATATTTATCATGTGGCAAAGGTAACGAAAGGGAGTGATAAAAAAAGATTGAAAAAAAGGCGTGAAAATTTTTTAGGAATAGAAAAAGTACTATTTTTGCACTCCCATTACGACAGCAATATAGCGGTAATGCATGGACCCGTAGCATAATTGGATAGTGCACCTGACTACGGATCAGGAGGTTAGGGGTTCGAATCCCTTCGGGTTCACCTTCAGAATCAACCACTTACAGCGATAAAAGTTGTAAGTGGTTTTTTATTTGCCCAGCTTTTTGCATAACATTTCTGTTTTTATTGGATCAGGGATCGGCAATATTTTCCTGGCTGAAATCAATATTCAAACTTTTATATTCAATATTAATTGTATCTTTCCTAAAAATGTACTTTCCTCTTTTTAAGATATCTCTGATTTTGAAAAAAAAATATTACGCAGAGTTTATTTTCTGTTCCATTGATTTTATGTGCCCGAAGCTTTCCTGCACATCATTCATATTACCGT
>CAZQNY010000031.1:25728-29519 GCA_964594665.1 uncultured Bacteroidales bacterium | reverse complement strand
GCAAAACCTATTCAAAAAAATCAGTTTATAAAATTAATTGCTAACATTCTGGATGATAAAACGACTTAATAAGCCATTGGATTCATATCAAATTATTCCATCTGAGTACCAATAGTAAAAAAACGTCATTAGGTAACGACTTTAAGACATTATTTAAATATACCAATATCGCTATATATAAAGTTAGCCTAAAAGGTAAGCTTTTAGATATAAACCAGGAAATGACTTCGTTTTAGGGATATACCAAATCAGAATTCCTTATGAAGGAAGTGAATAACATTACCCACTCCGATGATATTGATAAAAGCTATGGCATATTGGAAAGCACTCAGAATTCAGATCAGCGGAAAATAAAAATAGCAAAGCGATTCCTCCATAAAAAAGGTAAAACGATTTATGCCGAGGTATCGTCAACACTCCTGACAAGCAATGAAGGTAATACTGTATTTTCCTTACCCATTTAAATGATGTAACTGCTTTTATAAAGAGCGAAGAGGAATTAATAATCGCACGGGCAAAGGCAGAGAAAAATGAAACCCGCCATAAACTCATTGCAGATAACACTTCTGACAGCTTCGATTTTCTGAGGCTTTAAATAAAATAGCTACAATAATACTCGAAAACAGCGATCCGCAGCAACTTTTGTGCAAAACCAACCAGAAAATTGTGGAAACACTCAATCTGGACAGGGCTCTTATTTATCGTGTGTAGTTTGAAGAAAACCAAATTTACGGATTGTCAGAATACGAAAAAAATAGGTATAATGATATTAATGCGACAAAAAGTAATCACTCACTTAACTTATACAAAGTCCATTCAAAAAAATACGCATAACAAAAGAGCATCTGATAAGTCATTTTGATACTATAAATCCTGTTTTTCAACCTGAAAAATCCGACAACCTATTACATGAACGTTATAAATTCAAAAGCCATTTATGGTATCCTTTTGTATTTAAAAACAACGAATTCCATGTCTTTACGCTCAATCAGATTCTTAATAAACGGGAATGGTTAAAACAAGAGTTTGATTTTGCTGGTTATGTGGCAAAACAAGTGAATATGGCGTTATTGAAATTTGATTTTCTAACTCAAGAAATCATATATATAAAACATAACAAACAGACATTCAATATAAAAGATGCAAGCCTTGATATTTCATAAACATAAAATGTATTTGGTATAACATCTTAACATTGAAAACATTAAAAAAATATAATGTATCCAGTAAACATTTTTCAATACAGGCAAGGCGATTAGCATTTCCAGGACAGGTGTCAATATCACCGGAAAATTCATACTCTTTTATATAGATAGAGTAATTGAATGATTTGGTCGATAAAAACCCGGAAACAATTGATTTCATTTCTCTGATGAGGAATGGCATATTACTTTCGTATCGTTGTAAAAACTTATTTATGTTTCACTAAATATCAATCGTTATGAAAGTATTAAAATCAATTTTTACCGCATTAGCACTCGTTATATCAATAGCAGGTTTCTCTCAACGTCCGGGCGGACCTCCAAGCGGTGGACAGCAAGGAGCTCCTCCAATTCCAAATGACGAACAGATTGAGAAAATCGTATCAGCTCTTGACAAAGACCTGGATCTCTCAGATGAACAGGAAACAAAAATCCTGGATATTTATATTGCCCATTATAAAGAAGTTAAAAAAGAAACTTCAGGAAATGCTCGTCCCAACAGAGAAAAAATGAATACCCTGAAAGACAATATGGATGAGCAGGTGGAAGCAGTATTAACAAAGAAACAATATAAATCATACAAAAAATTAACGAAGAGGCAGCAGCCTCAACGTCCTCAAAGATAATATCTCCTAACTTTTATGTGTGTTTTAGTTAATTTTGGGCCGGCATTCAAGTGTCTGCCCATTTTTTATTCCTTTTATTACCTGGTACTTACAACAGTAATGTAAACAGCCTCCTCTAGATTTGCCATATAAATTAAGTAATATGAGGAATATCAGCATCATAGCGACAAACCCGTGAAAATCACAATTCATCCGCCAGCCTGTTTAGTACTGTCACCAGCGACTCTCCAAGTTTGATAGAACGCTCCGGTGACCAGCCATAAACAGCATCAGGGATATTGTCGTTTTGTTTAAATGGCATCTCCAGTGTCTGGCTCAGGCACTTAAACTCCTCGCCTATTGCTTTTGAGCAGATGTTGAGATTGGCCTTGCCTGGCTCATTCTTTGGATAGCCATGCACATCCTGCATATCCGGACTAATAGATTTCCAGGTATCCATAAAGAAATCGGTGAGGTGCTTCAACCGATCATCAAAGGATGGGATGCCTTCAATACCGGAGATGAAATTGTATGGCAGTCCTTCGTCGCCGTGTACGTCGAGCATAAAATCCATGCCTGTCTCCTGCATCTTTTTCTTAACGTAATATACTTCCGGGCTGTTCTCGATGCTGGGTGTTCCCCACTCTCTGTTGAGGTTCACACCTTTGGCATTCACACGCAGGTTCCCGAGGATGCTGCCATCGGGATTTACGTTTGGAACCATATAGAGGTTCGCTTTTTCAAGCAGTGCGATGGAAACCGGATCTTCATCATCGAGAATGCGGTCGATAAGGCCTGACATAAACCACTCAGCCATACTTTCACCCGGATGTTGACGGGCAATAATCCACAGTTTTTTCTTGTTGGGATCGTCGTCGCCGATGCGCAGGAAGTCGATGGGGCGTTTCTGGAGCGTCTCGCCAATGGCTTCCAGAGTACATAATGGAGAGAGGTTAGCGCTGTCAACAAGGTCGAGGTGCTGCTCGTATGAGAATGGGGCGAAGTAAGCGATGTACAGCGAATCGAACTCCGGAGTAATCTGAAATTTCAACACGCCATTTTCATAGGTTGTCGGGATAGTAAACCAAATGAGACGGTCGTAGGAAGCTCGCGCCTGATAGTTGTCCCAACCTTCAGGATATGCAGCATCACCGGCATTGAGGATACTCATGGTACACTCAGTCTCTTTCGCACCCTGGATGCGGAAGTAAAACCACTGCAGGAAGTCAGAGTTCGTATCATTTTCAATCTTCAGTTGGATGTCTGCCGGATTTTCAGCATTTACTACCTCGATGTTTCCCGCGTCAAAGGCGGAGGATATGTGTAATTTCATAGGTTTGTTTTTATATGAATCCCAAAAATAGCATTATCTTTTCTTAAAACCGTTATATTACCGGTGCTATTTTGATGTGATTTTAATCATGCGGAAGATCATACATATCGACATGGACTCTTTCTTTGCTTCTGTAGAGCAACGCGACTTCCCGGAGTACCGTGGTAAGCCGTTGGTTGTGGGAGGAAAATCGCCCAGATCGGTTGTTGCTGAGCGGACCTATGAGACGGATATTTATGAGATGGATCAGGTTCAGGAGAGGCTTGATGAGGTGATTGACATCATGTGGCGGCGTTGTGAGGCGAAGCAGATGTATGGTCGTACCTTCACGCTGAAGCTCCGTTTTTCCGATTTCACAACTATTACACGTAGCTCTACCCTGGACCACCCATTCACTAAGCCGGAGATCGATGTAGTTTTGCAGGAGCTTGTCCCCGGGAATGAGATTCATGAGCGGGGCGTAAGGTTACTAGGCGGAACGATGTCGCACTTTCCGATGGAGAAGAGGGAGGAAAAGACGGGGCAGTTGAGGATTGATTTTGATGGGGAGAATACCATGTAGTGCTGCCCCTACAGGGCAGTGGTGATGCCGGCGCATCTCATAACCCTGCGCCGTGCACAGTGTTATCCCTGCACTGCTCCTACAGAGCA
>CAZQNY010000031.1:0-25628 GCA_964594665.1 uncultured Bacteroidales bacterium | reverse complement strand
GGCCAATGTTTTACGCGAATATCAGTATTCCAACTGTATCTTTTTCAGTACCCTATCAATTATCCGATGCAATTCAAAGCTCGTCTGTAATGGTAACTTCGTGCTTTCTGTTTGCAAGGCTGCAAGACAACTATTGACTTCCTCAATCTCAAAAAGGTAGCCAAAACATTCGTAAGGCAATTCATAAACCTGATTATATCCATTAGTTTGAACGGTTATTTTCTGGGAATGATGAAAAGGCTTATGTATTGTTATCGTCCCTTTCTCTCCTGTAATCACAGCCTGTGTAGGCGTATCATTTTCAATCGTTGATTTCAATTGGGCATTAACACTATCATTGTAGCACAAAACCATCTCACAAGTAGCATCAACACCTGTATCTGTCATGCGGGCATTGGCACCAATTTTCACAGGAACACCCAACAGCAACAAACTGATATATAACGGATAGATTCCAATATCGAGCAGAGAGCCCCCACCGAGAGATTTGTCGAATAGCCGGTGCTTTTTATTAAAAACTGCCTGAAATCCAAAATCGGCCTTTAAGTTGGAAACTGTGCCAATCACATTGCTATTTAACAAAGAAAGGACTTTTTCCGTTGCTGGAATAAATCTTGTCCAAAGGCCTTCCATAAGAAACAGCTTTCGCTTTTGGGCTTCGGCAATCAACGCTTGAACCTCCAGCGGTGTCATGCCCATAGGTTTCTCACACAACACTGATTTACCATTTTTCAGGCATAGCATCGTATGTTCAAAATGGAAGGTATGCGGGGTGGCAATGTACACCACGTCGACATCAGGGTCTTTGGCAAGGGATTCATAACTCTTACAAATTTTTGTTGCCTGGTATTGTGCCGCGAAGGATTCGGCTTTAGTAAAATCGCGTGAGGCGACAGCATACAACATTCCATGTTCTGACAGCATCAAGTCAGTTGCAAATTTATGCGCAATACGTCCGGGACCAAGAATACCCCATTTTATCTTTTTCATCCTGATAGATTTTACGGCAAAGGAAAAGTTATTTTTTTAAACTCTTTAACGCTTCATTTTTATAGGCTCTTCCAATATTAAGAATTTCCTCTCCTATTTCTACTTCGTTATATGTTACAGATCGGACCTTCTCCTTGTTGACGATGAAGGAGCGGTGTATACGGACAAATATTTCCGGGAGTCGGGCGGCGATACTGCTGATCTTCTCCTTGCTGGGGAAGCTTTCACCTGATGTGTTTATGCGGATTTGATCTGAGAGGCTTTCGATGTAAACAATGTCATCATAAGAGATTTTGACGGTTTTGCGGTTGGAAATGAATTCCAGGAATCCGGTTTTCATCTTCTTGTTTTCTTCTTCCAGCTGGAGGATCTTCTCCTGCTTTTCCCGAATCTGAAGAACCATCAGAAGGAAAGAGCCGATAAAAACGAGGAGATAGAGGATTACCGCAAGAAGAACCAGATCGGTAGCATGTGGGCTCATACTATCATAGCCAAAATTTGTCAGGTATATAAAGGAGAAAAGGAGCACTAAAGTTTCAAGGTAGAGCGAAACAATAAGGGTGTAAAATGTAAATAATGCAAAACGGGGATAGCGCTTTGTGAGGAAAAACCGGGGCACCAGGAAATAATTAAAAAAATAGGATGTGCCGAGGACAATAGGAAGCAACATGGAGACAAAATAAAAAGCAGCCAGATTATTGCCCCATGAGAGTCCGAATACAAGTGTCAGGACAATGATCACCAAAATCCAGTAAGCGACATGATAAAACAGATTCGTTGATTTAAGTTTCATGAGCGAAATTTTCCACTAATTTAGTGATATGCTTTGATACTGCAAGTCAGCAATGGGAAACAGCAGTTTAACAGACGGATTCGACATTGCAAAAAGATGCCTCCGGCAGTAATTTAGCCATGTATTAATCATTAAAACTATTGTGTTATGAAAGATTTATTTTACATGGGTGGGGCGATGTTCATGAGCATCCTCACTATTCTTCTCATTATCATGACTGCCTGGATTATTTTCCACACGGTACGATTCTTTATGAATCCGGAGCTCACAAAAGATAAGACACTTCGTCAGTTAATGTACGGGCGAGCGATCGGGCTGTTTTCAATTATCACAGGAATCACAGGACAGATGGTAGGATTATTCGCGGCTTTTAATGCTATTGAAAAGGCAACAGATATATCACCTGCGATTGTATTTGGCGGCGTAAAGGTATCAATGATTACGACCATGTATGGCATCATCATTTTTCTTTTTGGTCTGTTGATATGGTTTATTGCCTGCCAGTTGGTGGAACGGGCGGATAGGTAATAATAATAATCGTAGAGACAAGGCATTGCCTTGTCTCTACCTACCACGGTAATTTCAGAGGGGCGACCTCGGTATCATAAAATTCCTCCAATTGGTGTTTCAGTTTTGCCGACATTGGGGTTTTGATGCTGCGGAGGTTGTTTTCCAGTTGGGAAATGGATGTATTACCGGGAATTACGGTGGATACGGCATCATTGGCCAGACAGAATGCGATGGCGGATTGTGGCAGATTTGCATTACCATCCAAAATCCCTTTTACCTTATCCACGAGGGCAGCGCGGGTAAAAATGTCCTGCTTCGACCAACGGGAACGAATGTCACTGAAGGTACTTTCTGCATGGTATTTTCCTGATAGCCATCCCGAATCCAGTGGAATCTTTACGATTATCCCGACCTCTTTTTCTTTTGCCATTGCAAATGCGCGGGCAGCATCCTGGTGGAGGATGTTGTAAAATGCCTCGATTACTTTTGAGCCGGTGGTTTCCATGAGTAGCTTCATTTCATCGAATGTGTCGAGGGAAGCACCGTAAGCTTTGATTTTCCCTTCCGTTTTCAGTGTTTCCAGGATTTCATAATGGTCGTTTTTATTCCCGTCGAGGTATTCTTTTGGAGGGTTATGGAATATAAGCGAGTCCACGAAATCGACCTGAAGTCTGCGCAGGCTTCCTTCGAGCGATTTCCGTATGTGATCGGAGGACCAGTTAGTCCCGCCATCGTCGGTATGTCCAAACTTGGTATTGATAACGATTTTATCACGGTCGAAGGTTTTGAGGCCTTTTCCGAGGCGTGACTCACCGGTTCCGTGTCCGTAGTTAGGCGCAGTATCGTAGAAGTTAATGCCGTGATCATAGGCGTAATGAACCATATCGATGGCTTCCTGCTCAGTCATTCCTTTCCATCCGGAGTTAACACCGAGCTGCCATGCACCGAGACCGATTTCGGAGACGGCGGGGGCATCTTTTATAAAGTTATTGTATTTCATATCAATAGGATTTTAGATATGATTAACGGTATTTGGGGGTGCGGTGTTCAAAAATAACTTGAAGTATGGTTAAAAACGAAAATCAAAAAATAATCGCATAAGCTAATCCAATAATAAATCCAATTATTACCGTTGCGAGCATTCCAAGAAGGTATGCCAGCAATCCTTTAAGACGAATATACCTTTATCAAAATTAAAGACATGGCCAAGCTCCCGGAGGATATAGCGTCCGTTAATGCGCTCTACCTTTTTCGGGTGTCCACAGTTGGAGCAGTAGTTACCGTGAACTTCGTGATTGCATTTTTTGCAGGTACTCATGATGGTGCTGATCAGTTTGTTTTTCAGGGGTAAAAATACGGAAAAAGATAGAAGAATATTCTATGGTTATGAAATATTTGTAAATTTCAAGAATCTCCTAATTTGTATAAAATTAGGAGATTTCAATAAATCAGGATAACAATATAAGAATCGAAATAAAAGGAGTTTACATATTTAAATATACCGTTCCAGCAGCATTTCAAAATCAGATGATTTTACAAATAACTGTTTCTTTTTATTAGCTTGAATAATCTCCAAAAAACCTGATTCTACTAAACTCATCAAATCTGATCTTGCGGTCTGATTCGATACTATAAATCGTGTTTCCACCTCTTTTACAGTTATAACAAGATTCGATTCTTCATAAAAAAGTTTTAATATTTGGGCTTGTCGTTCATTAATTCCGGGTATCCTTTGATAATCAGTCAGATACCTTTTCTCATCAATCTTTCTTTGAATATATTTCCTTAATGCTTCATATGACAATTCCATTGTCTTAAGGTTGTAATTGATAAAATAAGTTAAGTCGTTATTATCAGATTCCGTATAGAGGTAAGCTTTTTCATACTGATTTTTACTTTTTATGATTAGCCTTGAAATTGAAAGGTATTCTGTTAACCAATACCCTTTTGATAGCAAGTACCAATAAAACAGTGCTCTGGCAGTTCTGCCATTACCATCAACAAAAGGATGAACATATCCAATTAAGAAATGAATGATAATTCCCTTTAAAACCGGATGAATAAAAAAGTCATGGTTACTTTCATTAAAGAAGTCACAAATTTGATTTATCAAATCAGGAATTTCCTTATAAGCGGGGGGAGAATGTACAATTTCACTACTATCATAATTGACAATATATACATCATTATTCTCCCTAAAAGCTCCTTCTTCTTCGCTATCATCCAGCGTTTTCCTGGAAATCAATTTATGAATTTCCAATAATTTCTCAGGTGTCAGTTTATCATCTTTGTGGTTAACAATATGTTGTATTGTTTGATAATTATTTACAATCATTTGATCAGATCTGCTTTTAGGTTTATCATTCTTCCTAAGCATATCTTTTGCTTTCTTTCTTGTAGTAACAGCTCCCTCCATTTGAGAAGAAGCAATTGCCTCCTCCATAATTGAACTTAATAAATACCTGTCTTTTCCCTCCTCTGGTAATAAAGTACGACTCCCAAGATTTCCTCCAATATGCATATCAAATTCGTGAAGGATCTTCTGTATATACTCAGTTTTTGCAAAAGAGAATGTGTATTTCCCAAATACTAAATATTTATAATCAATTTGACGCAAGAGCTTTATTGCTGCCCAATAGTCCTGGGACGAATAATTTTCCGTGGTATTAAGATATTTTACTTTGTCCCAATAGTAATATTTATCATTTATTGATCTGATTTTATCCAGGCACTCTTGATTACTTAGCATTTTAAGTGCATTCTTATATTGGCTTTTTCCTAATTTAGGTGGCTTTTCGATCATTTCTATTATTTCCTAATTATTCAATTATTGGGAGATTTTTACAATAATAATACATTTTCCAAAAATCTCCAAATTTCACACAAATTAGGATATTTTAATGATTTTAATAAATTAAATCCTCAAATCAGTAATTTGTATACATCCAATAGGAATTATCCCCATACTTTTGTTGTTGGATAATAATACCTAAGAAAATGATGAAGTTACTTCCCTATATAATGCTCACAGGTATCCTGGCCTTTTAACTAGATCCCGGATTTAATGTATGAGTACAACCGTGGGTTACACACATTTAAAGACACAAAAGTGTTTGTTTCTGAAGGCATTGGCACCGTTGGTCCTCCGTTTAGAATTGGCACAAGGAGTGAGATGATAGTTTTAAACCTGAATTAACATTTTCATCAGTACATAGATTATCTGAACAACACATTCAAATGAATTCCTTCAGATATAATTTTATTCGACAGTAAAACCGCTACTTATCAGTCATGGTTTCCTGTATAATGTTTCTTAATTCTGCCTTTGAAAAGGGTTTTGCAATATAATGATTGCACCCGACCTTAAATGCAGTATCACTATCTGAATCTTGCGCAAAAGCGGTTTGAGCAATAATTTTAACCTGCTGATTAAAGCTTCGGATTCGCTTTACAGATTCAAAACCATTCAGATCCGGAAGTTTTATATCCATCAGGATTAAATCCAAATCATTTCTTTGTTGTACAAACCTGACCGCATCTAAACCGTTGGATTCGACATAAATACTATTACAAAGGGGGCTGATAATTTCTTTGATAAGCAGCACCGTTGTTTCGTCGTCTTCAACAATCAAAACATTATAGCTACCCACATTTTCATCCTGATTATCAACTAAACTGGCTATTCGATCATCGACACTAACCTCCTCACAGTAGTTTGGTATAGAGATATAAAAGATTGTCCCTACATTTTCCTCTGATTCGAACCATATTTTCCCATTAAGAAGTTCGACATATGATTTTGCTATTGACAAACCTAACCCTGAACCCTCAAAGACTCTGGTGTCCGGAATGTCTGCCTGCACAAACCGGTCAAAAACAGCAGTTTTTCTATTCTCCGGTATGCCTATTCCAGTATCAGATATAATAAAATGGGTATTGTTTTTATTCATTCTGTATTCAACTGAAACTTTACCCTGCATTGTGAATTTTATGGCATTTTTAACGATATTATTGAGAATAGAATAAATTTTATCATAATCTGAGTTGATGATACACGGCACTCCCAGGCTAAGAACCCCGAATTCAAGTCCTTTAGCCTTTGCCTCATTGGCGAAGAAGAGATAAATATCATTTACCAGTTGCCCTATATCCACGGTGCTGACATTAACGCTGATGGTTCCGGATTCCAGAATTGAAATATCAACCAAATCAGAGATTGTATTTAACATACGATCTCCACTTTTTTGAATAATGCGTATAAATTCATCTTTATCTTCACCAGAAAGGTCCGGCTCCTTTAACAATTCAATAAAACCCATAATTCCATTCATGGGTGTACGTATTTCATGGCTCATATTTGCCAGGAAAGCCGTTTTCAGCCTATCACTTTCCTCGGCTTTATATTTAGCGATCTTTAACTCCTTAAGTGTCTTTTTTATTCCGGTAATATCTTCTTTTAAAGCGACAAAATATTCTGTTCTTCCTGTTGAATCATACACCGGAGCAATACGTACATTCTCCCAATAAAAGGATCCATCTTTATGCCTGTTCTTAATCTCACCGCTCCAGATTTCGCCATTTGACAGCTTATGCCACATATCCTTGTAAAATTGTGCATCGTGTTCACCGGATTTTAAAATTCTGGGATTTCTCCCTTTCGCTTCTTCAAATGAATATCCTGTTCTGTTTTCAAAAAATGGATTAACATACTCGATATCAGAATTTGAATCCGTAATAACAATACTAACAGGGCTCTGCTCTATCACTTTGGAAAGCATCACATTACGTTTCTCAAGCGCCTTTCGCCGGCTAATATCGCGTAATACTCCTTGTTTGGCAATTCCCCCTTTATAGCGAAAATAAGAATAATATAAATCGATGTATCGCTCCTTACCTATATCGGAAATCATTCTAAGTTCAAAAGAATCAGAATTACCATCAACAGCTTCCGTATTGCTTATTCGTTGGCTTACCCTTTCCCGGCAATCAGGATGCACCAATGACAAAAAATCATAATCAGGATTATTAAGCTTGTCAATGGTTATTTCAAACAGCTCCTCAAATTTTTGATTTACAAATTCAAACTTATCCTGAAAAAGCAGAAAAACAGCATCGTTTGAATTCTCCACTAAAGAGCGATATTTCAATTCACTGTCTTTTAACAGTTTTAAAGCTTGTTGCTTTTCTTTCTGTACCTGTTTTTTTTCAACAGCAGATTCTATTGCGGATATCAAGCGCTTAAGATTTTGCTTGATAACATAATCATCAGCCCCTTTCTTCATGCACTCCACGGCAATATCTTCGTTGGTAGACCCGGTAACAATCACAAATGGCACATCAGGTTTGAGTTCCTGTGCTAACAGTAATGCCCTCATTCCATCAAAGGTTGGCATCTGATAATCAGAAAGAATAATATCCGGATTAAAAGAGGTTAGCAAGTCTCGGAATTCTGGTTCGGTATCAACACATTCTGAAATGAACTGAATACCATTTCTTTTTAATAACCGTTCCACCATTTCCCTGTCGGTGGAAACATCCTCTGCAAACAGTATTTTATACGCTTTATTTTTATCCATTATAGCTTCATTGATCATTGATAATTAATGAAATTCATTTTCACTGACCTCCATCTGCGGAAGGCTGAAATAGAAAATGGCACCACCTTCTTTGTGGTTTTCAGCCCAAATTTTCCCATTATGTTTATCCATAACACGTTTGGCTATTGCCATTCCTATTCCGCTACCTTTAAATTCAGCATCATTATGTAGTCTTTTAAAGGTAGCAAATATCTTATCTTTAAAATGTTCGTTAAACCCTACGCCGCGGTCTTTTACGTAGTAGGTATCATATCCGGGTTCATGCATTATGGAACCAATTTCAATTTCCTTACGCGCTGAACGAGCGCTATACTTAATGGCATTCCCGATTATATTGGTCCACAATTGCTTTATGGATGTGCTATCGCCTCTGGCGTCCGGAATATCATGAATTACTAATTCAAATTCTTTTTGTTCGTTTTCTGTTGCCACTTCCATATACATGGAGAGAGCCAGGGCTTTCATATTCAGAGCTACATATTCCAATTCAGCTCTGGAGGTTCGGGATAGTTTCAACAGATCTGTAATCAGGGAATCCATTTTTTCCGCGTTTTCCTGAATCACTTTAATCTGCCTGTTCCCTTCTTCATCCAGTACAGTGGAATAATCCTCCTCCAGATAGCTGGCAAAACCGCTTATTGCGCGCAAGGGAGCCCTTAGGTCGTGTGATACAGAATAAGAGAAGGCTTCCATCTCTCTATTGGATTCCTCCAATGCTTCAGTTCTCTTTTGCACTAACTCTTCCAGGTGAAGCTGATATCGCCTTATCTCCTTTTCTGCTTTTTTCAGCTCGGTAGTATCCATTACGGCCATAATAATGATGGATGATTCTTTATCGAGGTGAGTACTGATAAAAGTATCTCTCACCTCTCCACTCATGGTTACAGATTTTGATTCTGATGAGAACCGGGTTTTCCCACCGGCCAGGCTTACGAGCCATTTGGAAAGCGCATTCAATGAACTATCAGTTAATAATTCAGGTAGTTTTGCAAATAGTTCTTCCTTTGATTCTGCCTGATGGCTTTGTAAAGTGGCCTGATTAACATCAATAATTTTTATTTTTTGTGCACATCGTTCCAAAATGTCCGGATTCGCTTCAAAAAAGGCTTCATTAAGTTGATGCCCCTTACGCTTTAAATCATTTAAAATTTTTAATACTTCACTGAGATCTTCTTCCCATAGCGCAATTGGAGTATTTTCAAATAGATTACGGTATCGGTTTTCTGATAGTTCAAGTGCTATGTTTGCTTCTTTTGTATCAGTAATATCGTTAAATATTGTAACCACCTGATAAGGCAAGGATTCACCATTTTTAAATTTAGGAATAGAGTTAATATTTATCCAGATACGTTTTTGTTTTACCGGGGAGTATATTCCCATGACAGCATTTCTCACCGGTTTTCCTGTTCTAAGGGTTACCATATTAGGATGTTCTTTTCCAGGATAGGGGCTACCATCTTCTTTAAAGGAGACCCATTCGGAATCAAATGAAACTTTTCCTGTTAATTGATTAATTGATAGTCCAAGAATTTCTGAAGCGGCATTATTTGCATAACTAATTTTCCCGGTATGTTCATGATAGGCGACTCCCTGCGTCATATTTTCAAACAAGAAGCGGTGTTTCTCTTCATTCTCAAGTACTTTCTCTTCGCTTCTCAATAATTCCTCCTGCACCATTTTCCGGTCAATTATCTCCCAGGCAAAATCGGCCATTTGTTGTACAATCTCGACATCAAAATCAGTATAATCCGAATCCTTATTTCCGACTCCGAAAATGGCTTTAATTTTATCACCACGAAATACGGGGACAACCAATTCCCTTGATAACGTGGCATGACCTTCCGGTAGCCCTTGTTTATGCGGTAAAGATGCATAGTCATTATGAATTACCGGCTTCTTTTTACTAACGCAATCCACCCAAACTCCTGCTTTTGAGATCGGATAATGATCCGGAATATCGTTTACAGCACAATAACTCTTGGTTGTATTCTCTGACCATCCCTGCACCTGGATATGCTCCTGGTCATCACTTATAAAATGATAAAAGCTAATTTTACTATTGGTGAGACTTTCTGCTTTATCTAAAAAGCTCTTAACGATTTCCGATACATTTTGAGAAAGACTTCTCTCAACTAAACTCAATTGTGCAGCCCGTAGTTTTTCTTTCTGAACACGAGTGGAGATATCCATAAAGGAACCAATAATCCCTGAAGCCTGATTATTTTCATCATACACAATGCTTTCAGAATACAGAACCCGCTTTTCGATGCCATCTTTATCAAGGATGTCAAATTCGAAACTATCTCCCTTTTGTTTCTGAATTGTTTTCAGATCAATTTTTCGTTTTTTGCGAGCCCAATCGCCGTCAAAAACTTCATCTACCGTTTTTTGAAGTATTGTAGCCGCAGAAATGCCATGAAAATTTTCAAATGCTTTATTACACCCTGTATATCGTCCATTGCAATCTTTATAAAAAGTAGGAAAAGAGAGGCTCTCCAACAGGGCACTGGTTAGGTTTGCACTTCTTTTGGCTTCTCTTTCTGCGCTATTCCGTTCTGTAATATCGTGTGCAACAGCACCCAGACCGATAATCTCATTATTTGAATTTAACAAAGGAAATTTGGTCAGTATTTTATCACGGATACCATGTAGACCCGGGATTTTTTCTTCAGTAATGATGGTCTTTCCACTTTTAAGCACCTGCTTTTCTGTTTCCCAAAGAACATCTGCTATTTCATGAGGAAAGATATCATGAGCTGATTTCCCGATAAAATCATTATGTTGCAGCGTTACTTCCTTCATAAACCTGTTAACCATTGTTAACCGTCCCTCTTTATCTTTGGTCCATGCATCATCGGGGAAGTGTTCAATGAAATTACTAAGCAAACTCCTGCTTTCCAGAATTTTCTGCTCTGCATTTTTTCTCTCACTGATATCATAGGCAGTAACTAAAACAGACGACACCTTACCATCTTCTATTATAGGACTTCCTATTGCATCAAGGTACCGAACTTCACCATTTTTTAGTTTTACTTTTATTTCAAATTGGGAACGTTCAGTATTCCCTGAGTTAAATTCACCAACTTTCGCCAGGTGTTCTACATTTTCCTGAGGTGATATCAACTTTTTAATATCAGTGCCAAAAAACTGCTCCTTACTTACATCAAAAAAATCAAGGGTATATTGGTTTGCATAAATAATTTTACCATCCAGTTGATGTCTAATAATCATATGTCTGGCACTTTCAGAGAGAGTCCTGTAGTTCTCTTTTTCATTTTCCAGTGCCTTCTTGGTCTGTTCCCTTTCTGTAACATCTTTTACAGAAACCATTCTCACCTTTTCTCCATTATAAATTGTCTCATGCCCTTCTATCTCAGCAATAAAAGCAGAGCCATTCTTTTTTAACGCGTTAATCACATATGGCTTTGCATGTTTCTTTTTTACCTGAGACAAGATTTCAGTCCGGGCTTCCGGGGAAGAAAGTACATTGAAGAAGTTAAAACCAATGGCTTCCTGCCGCGAATATCCGGTCAGGTCCAGTAAGGCCTGATTGCACTCAACAAGCACTCCGTCTTTATGGATAAAAATACCATTTAAGGTTGTTTCTGTCAGAAATCGATACTTCTTCTCACTTTCACTGAGTTTATCAATGGCATTTTTATATTTTGTAATATCACGCAATATCACCTGCCACGCTTCTTTTCCGTTAAATTCAATGGGAATTACGGTAACTTCAATTGGGATGTTTTTCCCTGTTTTTGTTTTTCCTACACTTTCATAATACTTCGGCGCAATATCTCCTTTTACCCTATTGGTATAATATTACCACATTAGCTTTTTTTTCCGGAGCGATAAATCGCGTGTATTCTGAACCGAGTAACTCCTCTTCAGAATATTCTGAGACTTCACACAAAGTGGGGTTTACATACTTTACGACCCCATCCTGCAAGACAAAAACCGCATCAGGCAACGAATTGATAAGTTTTAAACAAGCTTCTTGTTCAGAAAAACCTTTGGAAGATGATTCCCGGCTTCTGCAAAGGTTTGTCAATATAAGACAGACTCCGCCGACATGTTTAGCTTCACCAAAATCTGGTATCAGCTTTACAGTACAGCTCTCCCCGGGCAGGATAAATCCATCAGGGAACTCCAGTTTTAACTCTTCCCCCTGAAAACATTTTTCAATTGCTGATTCCAACAATGATAAAATATTTTTGACCACGATGTTTTTTACAGGAGTGCAGGAGTCAGCAGATAGTTGCAATTTATATCTTTCAAGAAATTCATGGTTGGCATATTTAACCTGAAGATCTCTATTTATTAATAAAACGGGATTTTCAATCGAATTAAGGAGGTTTTTTACTTTTTCCATGCTGAGGTATTTAAAAGTCTTACAATTTAGACTTTTTTTGCTCAATGCATCTTGTAAGGAGTAGTTTTTATCACTAAGTTTTCAAGAGGATAAAAACTACATATTTTTCAGTCGGATGATAAATTCAGAACCTTTATCCGGTTCACTAATTATTTCCATTTCACCATTAATAACATCCAGATAATCCATCACCGTTGCCAGCCCCATACCCATGGATTTCTCACCCTTCAATCCTTCTCTTCTAAGAGGGTCTTTTTTGTATATGCTATCAATAATTTCCTGACTCATTCCAATCCCGGAATCCTTTATGGAAACCATTACGCCATCATCTATCTTTTCAGTCATAATGTCAATTACATCACCGGGGTTACTATATTTTATCCCATTTTGTAAAATATTACGGAATATGAAACAACAAATATTCTTATCTGAATTTAATGACAGACCATCCAGAAAATTCGTTTTAAAGATCACATTACTTGAATTAAGGCTGTAATTCTCCAGTATACGAGTAATTTCTATATTTAATTTAAAGATAGAAACAGAAATATTTTTGTTGTTTTTAAACTGATTATACCCCCAATATAACAAATCCTCTACAATACCAAAAGTCTGATTTGCAGCAATCTGTAAATTATGTTTTAATAAATCTAACGATGCTGAATCATCAATGTACTCTTTGTTATTAAGAAGAATGGTATACGATTGAAACATTCCAACAGACGATCTTAAGTCATGTGCTAAAATGGAGAAGAATTTGTCTTTTGCAAGAATAATATCAGATAATTCCTTATTCATTTCATTAAGGTCAGAGGTTCTTTCTGTAATTAATCTCTCCATTTTTAACATTCTGCCCCTTTTAATTCTAAGCTGCACCAAAACTACCAACAAACTCAGAAACAAAAATGCAGATACAATCAGGGCTGCGGTCAATAAATTATCTTTCCAACCAGGTTTATTTATAATAATGCTGTTCTTAGGTAATTTGGCTTTGTTAACGCCAAAATGCACCATTTCCACATGATCAAAAACATAATTACTTTCCAGAAAAACATATTTTGGAAATTCATCAATGGAAGCCCCATCAATAATCTGCTCTGCAATATTGGCTACATATTTTCCCTGTTCAATGCCTCTGGTAATCTTACCACCAAAAAGGCCTTTTCCTTCGTAAAAATCCCAGGAGCCAAAAATTGGAACGGTACTTGCTTCTTTGATTTTTGAGATCCCTTTTCTATAAGAGATAAACTTGCCGTTTTTATCATGATTTATAACCAAAAGGTAAATCACAAAACTATCATCAAGCGTATTAACTTTTTCCTGAAGACTTTCTATGGTAAAGTCTGACTCAAATTCAAAATTAAATTTTCCTTCAAAATCCTTAATAACTTCATCTAATTCTCGCCTTATTTTTTTGCCTGTTAAGGTGTTGTCGTTTATGATCAAGACATTTTTCCGGGTTGGAAAGACTCTTTCTATTGCTGATAAAGTGCCAAAATGGTCCGCCTTCTCACCTGTCCCGATAAATAAATCCGCTTGTTGTATTGCCATGGTATCCAAGTCATTAATACCGCAATACAAGATAGGAACACCGGGATAAAACTCATCGTTATATTTTTTCAAAAACTCAAAAGCAGCATTATCTGAAACTATAATAGACTCAAACGGTATTTGCCGGTTTTTTACTTTATACAGCATGTACAGTTCATCATAATACTCCTTGTTAAAGTTTCTTTTGGTATCAAGGTATTCGAAAACCAGATTCACATCGGTCCTGTCGTGAAAAACTTCCAGTATGCCCGAAGAAATATTATCCGTCCATTCCAGGCCCTGGTGGTAACTATGTAATACCAGTATATTATGCTCGTTGGAATCAGCCAGACAGATGGTTTGTAGCAAGCAGCAAAACATGAATGTTGTGAATAGTATTTTAACCCATTTGGCCATAACCAATGTTTGTTTTCGTAAGTAACCTCAACCAATCCCAAAGATAGTATAATATATGGAATATTGCATGATTTATGTACCTCAAAACAGTCATTGAGACTATGCATGCATTGTCCCTGACATTGGTTTCAACACACCGGTAATTATCCGCTGGCCCTTTGAGCAAATCGCACAGGCCAAAGATAATACCATGCTTATCCGTGTCAATAAGGACAATGTAGATTCGAGGTATCCTCAAAAGGATAGGAATTTGGTGATTAAAGGTTATATAAAAAAGTTTATTGAAAGGGTGAAGTAATTTTAATTACAACAGCTCCTCCAGTCTTTTTCTCAGATCTTTAATATAAATCTGACGGTCGATGATTGTACCATCTTCATTGATCAGGAAACCATAGGGAACACTGTTAACACCATAGATTAAACTTGCCTCATTTTCGTTCCCTTTGAAATCACAAACATTTTCCCAGATCAGGCCACTGTTTTCCACTGCTTTGATCCATTGTTCTTTGTTTTTATCAATTGAAACACTGAGAATTGCAAAACCTTTTCCTTTGTAATCATTGTATATTGATACTAATTCAGGATTTGATACCTTACATGGGTAACACCATGAGGCCCAAAACTCAACTAAAATAACTTTTCCTTCAATATCTGATAATTTAATATTCTCACCATCAATATTCTCCATTTCAAAATCAATGTACATATCGCCTGCCTGAGGATTTTTATTTAATTCAAGATATCGGGCAATTTTCATCCCTGTATCAGAGTTTTTCAACTCTTCATTGAAAGAAGAATACAACTCCGTTGTCAGTTCCTTTCCCCATGATTTTTTATAGCCGTTTAACATATCTAAACTGACTATAGATGCATTAAATTCCCGAACAAAATCCTGTGTCACTTTCTCTTCTTCCAGATCAATCTCATCACGAACCTTCATAATGGAGTCATAAACAGCCTTATCTAAATTCCTGTTACGCAAATACGGCATGAGACTATCCACTTTTTTGCGCATGGGTAAAACACGGGAATACCAAATATCAGCATACTTCTGTGTTTCAGAACCAATAATTGTACTTTTATTGAATGTGCCTATCTCTCCTGATATCGATATCACACTGTTTTCAATCCAAAATGAAAGATAATCTCTCGAATTTTGAACCATGAGGTATATGTTGGCAGGGGCGTCTACTGTTCCGGAAAACCGGAATTTCTCATTTATAACCAACGCTGTATCTTGATAGGCATCATTGCACACAAAGAAAATCATGGTGCTGTCTGCAACACCTTTAATAACTCCGTTTACTTCATAGCCCGGCTGCTCTTTTACATTTTGACAGGATGCAAGGATAAGGACGATAATGACAAACAGGGAAATCTTTTTCATAAGGCTTTGAATTGATCATGGAATATAACAATAAACACATCAAAAACATAAGTATTATTAATATGTTTAAAAAAGCAACAAAATAAAATTAAATCACAACGAATTTTCCTTATTTAAAATTCTTCACAATAAATACCGAGCCAAGACAAAACCCCGTAAACTCCATCACACCAACCATATAGTTGTTAAACCAGCCGTATTGAAAAGCCAAACCCTGGATGATACCGGCAGCAGCCATGGGAATGAGCCACTTATATTTTTTTCGAATGATAATATCGAGCACAATAACTACATAGATAATCACGGAAGCAAAGTAATTATGCACCAATACATATTCAGGGAAATAGTTATTAAATGCTGCTAATGAGATGAATCCTATGCCGGAGAGCCACTGATTATAGAGCAACCAACACCCAATCACAAGCATAAAAAAAGTATAAAAAAAGACTCTGTCAATGTCCAGCGACATGATCATGGAGTAGGTTGTTTGGTTATTCAAAAGGACATCGATAAATCCTATTATTGTAAAACTAAACAACAGAATTCCGGTCACCAGTTTTTTTGTTGAAAGTTTCGGATAAATATTATCACTTACCATATAATCAACTATTTATTAAATTGTTACGCAAAGGGCCACAAAGAAGACACAAAGAATAACACAGAGAATTATTTAAAAAACTGCTTTATTAGGCTTTGGCCTTCATTGCAAACAACAAAAATAGCAAGGTTTATTGATTCTTCAACATCCCAGCAAGAAACTTCACTCGCCTGGTCATCCATTTGCATGGACAGGGCATGGAAACACATTCCAAAGCGAACTTTTTTTTCGCTAAAGAGAAAAAACAAGAATTTAATACAATAAAGCATAGAATAAGGCCTATACCGTATCCGGTAAAAACCCGGGAGAATCAATATTAATAGCCCAGCAGAAAAGCAAAGATCAGCGGAGCGACAATAGTAGCATCTGATTCGATGATAAATTTCGGGGTATTTTCATCCAGTTTACCCCAGGTAATTTTTTCATTGGGAACCGCACCGGAATAGGATCCATAGCTTGTTGTGGAGTCAGAGATCTGACAAAAATAGCTCCAGAATGGGGTCTCAGTTCTTTCGAGGTCCTGATATAGCATAGGAACAACACAGATAGGGAAGTCGCCGGCGATACCGCCACCAATCTGGAAGAAGCCGATTCCATTATCCGTTGAATTATCCGTGTACCAATTGGCCAGGAAGGTCATATATTCAATTCCGGATTTCATTGTAGAAGGCTTGAGATCGCCCTTAATGCAGTAGGATGCAAAGATATTTCCCATGGTAGAATCTTCCCAACCCGGGACGACAATAGGGAGGTTTTTTTCTGCTGCTGCGAGCATCCAGCTATTTTTGGGATCGGCCTCATAATATTGTTCCAGTACTCCTGATAGCAACATCTTATACATATACTCGTGCGGCAAATACCTTTCATTTTTACTTTCCGCCTCTTTCCATATCTCAAATATATGTTTTTGCAGCCTGCGGAAGGCTTCTTCCTCAGGGATACAGGTGTCGGTAACACGGTTGAGGCCACTATCAAGCAGTTCTCTCTCCTGCAGCGGCGTTAGGTCGCGGTATTCCGGAACCCGTTTATAATGATTATGAGCAACCAGGTTCATAATATCCTCTTCCAGGTTAGCTCCTGTGCAGGAAATTATTGCTATTTTATCTTGTCGTATCATATCGGCCAGTGAACGACCGAGTTCGGCAGTACTCATTGCTCCGGCAAGGGTAACCATCATTTTGTTTCCTTTTGCCAGTTGATCTTCATATCCTTTTGCCGCATCCACAAGGCTTGCTGCATTAAAATGCCTGAAATTTTCAAGCATAAACTGTGATATTTTTCCTTTTGTATTCATAGCTTCATGTATATACTAATAACACTGATCCATAGTACGAAAACATTGACTTTATCAGCAGATCAAAAATAAATAATTTTTAATTATAAACAGGAGATGCGTTCATATTATTTGAGCTTGTTTTGTAAAATAAGCGCTACAAGTAAAGCCCGTTCGATCAAACTGTGCCTGATGATACGTTCATTATCGGAAGGCAGATACTCTCCAACAGGGCCAAGACCATCGATAATGGGAATATCCTTATTAATATGACAAATATCAGCAGAGCTCCAACGATGTTCTTCGGTTATACGGACATCAATCTGCCTGCCGAGTTCAACAATTTTTTGATAAAGAGACCGCGATTTATCGGATGCCAATAATGCCGGTCGCTTCACTCCCCCTTCAATTTTCACCTGATAGATTTTTTTACTTTTTTGCTTTTGAAGGATTTTATTGATTTTACTCTGTATCTCTTCCAACATCTGAGGTGAATTGTAACGCACACTGATTCCTGCTGATCCATAAGCAAATAATTTAAAGATATTGCTTTTAAACTCAATAGTATAAGGTGCTATAATATTATTATTATCGTTATAGGATATATCGGCAATGGAGGCGAGTATTTTATTAAAATTCATTGCTGTATAAGAGACATTCTCCGGGTCATCCTTTTTTACCAATTTGGTTTCCAGGTGGAACAGGGCCGAACCGGAACGCGATAATACAAGTCCACCTTTTTTGGAAGAACCGCTCATGGAAATCACTGATTGAGCGAATTGGGACTTTTGCTGAATAATAGATTTCGAATACCTTCCATCAATTGTTGAATCAGGTATAAGCAGAATTCCTATTTTTATTTTTTTCAATATTCTGGAAAACTTTAACGCCTGCAAAGCAGATATCAAGATTGCGATCCCCCCTTTGTTTTCCCATATTCCGGTACCTTCGAGATATTGTTCCTGTTCTGCATAACGCTCATGGTTGGCTAATTTAACTTTATTATCCAGGGATTGGATAATAAGAAAATCAACATCAGAAGAATAGGAATTGGAGAAATACAGGATATTTCCAACTTCTAACTGAGGAAACACTTCCTGAGTAAAACCTAATGTACTTAGTTCGGCACTAATAAGAGCGGAGCAGGCATTAACACCATCCACATTTCTGACATGAGTATCCGTATCCACAAGCTTCCTCAACAGCTTCTCCGTTCGTTGCTGCCTGGTTTTCAAATAGGTACGCATACGAGCAGTTTGATTTACCTGTTGTGAATATTTTGAATTTTCAGATTTAGGAATTGTATTAGTAAAATATCTTACAGAAGCTACATCCAACATTTTATTTGCCAGGGACTCAAAGTTGTAACCTGCCACCTTTGCCGCTGTTGGGTAGGAACCGGATTCGCCAAGGCTGGCCATAGAATTAATCTCCAATAAATAAATGGTATTATCTTCAGCAAGCCTTATATCAACTCGCGCAAAATCGCGTAAATTAAGAGCTTGAAAAGCATTTATGCTCATACGTTGCATCTCTTGAGCTAACTCCATTGAGATGTTCGCCGGGCAGATTTTTCGTTTTGGTTTATGTTTTTTATCATCAACGGTTTGTATTGCATCAGGATCACCTTCCAGATCGATCTCTAAAACGGGAAAAGCCTCAACAGGTGAATTCCCAATTAATCCGACACAAAACTCTCTTCCACGAATAAACTGTTCCACCAAAGCCTGCTGATTAAATTCCTCAACAATATATTCAACAGCATCCTGAAGGTCTTCAATATTATCGACAACCTTAAGGCCAAAAGAAACACTTTCCATCTTAGGTTTTACTATTACAGGAAACTTCACCGCCGACATATCTTCATGCTTACCATTGAAAACCCAAAAATCAGGGGTAGGTAATTCATTGTTCTTCCAGATAATCTTTGTCAGGACTTTATCAAGCGCAAGAGCATGCCCTGTTGGTGATGACCCCACATAGGGCAGCCCGAGCATCTCCAACATACTTGGTATATGTGTATATCTGCTTTCGCCCTGGATGCCGTAGGCCATATTAAATATCATTCCCATCTGTTCGCCTTCATGAACCCTTGGCATAAAATTTTCCAGGCGATCAATAATTTGTTTATTACCATCAAGAACAGCTACATTATGGCCACCTTTTTCAAGGCTCAAAGCTACTTTTCTTACCGTTGACTCGTTATAAAACTCTTTATTCTGAATACCAAAAGTATTTATAACACCTTTTATATCTTTATTATAAATAATTGCTACTTTCATTTCTTTAAAAACTAAAAAACAGTGTTTTACACTAAACAAGAGCTATTTAATATTACATATTTTAAGAAAATTCTCCACCATCCTAAGTCCATCATCACCCGAGACCTCAGGATGCGATTGAAACCCATAAATTGGTTTTTTAATATGTTTTATAATTTCATTGGAACACGTATCAGAATTGGCCAGACTTTCAAATTCGCATGGTAACTCAGCAACATGGAAAGAATGTCGTTTCACCAACGAAACTTCCGTTTTTTCTAACCCTTCAAATATAGGATCCTCAGGTTTTAGAATTTTAATCACCTCTTTTTTGCCATGATACTCAGGTAATTTTTTTATCCTTCCTCTATAGCTGACTGCAATAATTTCATGGCCAAGACAAAAACCAAGTACAGGAACATTAAAATTCATTAAAGCTACATAATTTGCTGTGAGATTTAAAGGCTCATATGGGTTCCCTTTACCTCCGGATAATATGATTCCCCTTATTTTTGTTTTTGCCGATAAGGTTATGGGTTGATTATGGTCAAAAAAGACATAATCAAAATCTTGCTCCGAAAGAAATTGCCTTTTAAATTTCTTTATGAAAGCACTCTGATTATCAATGACTAACAACATATCACAAGATTTTATTTTAACCTCGCAATATACTCTATAATCATTTACTTTTACACTGCGGTTTAAAAAAAGTAAACACTTAAAGTAGCTCCGGTATATTCCCTATTAGGTTGAGGATAATTAATAATCAGACTTTCACCACCGTATCCACCACTCCTTCAAAATCCTTCAAATGGGTAGCCATGAGAATCGTCATGTCAGGATATTGACCTCTGATATGTTGAAATATCATTAAAGCGTTTTTCGTGCTGATGCCAGCAGAAGGCTCATCAACGACCAGCAGCTGGGGATTTTTCAATAATGCCTGCGCCAGGAGTAGTTTCTTGCGCTGCCCGCCACTTAAGGTCTCTCCGTTTTCACCCAGCCAGGAGTCCAAACCGTCAGGCAAAGCATCAAACCAGCCTGTTAAATCAACAGTTTCCAGCACCTGCAGGATATCATCGTCATTGTACTCCTCAAAGTTCTCGCGCAAGGTTCCTGTAAGCAGATAAGCCTTCTGTGTAACATAGATACACTCCGGAACCGGAAGATGTGCAACCTCTGTCCCGCCATTCCATTGTATAGAGCCTTTCAATCGGTATTCCGGATAAAAAAGGCTGTTCAGCAAGGTGGTCTTCCCCTTTCCTGTCTCTCCATACAATCCAATCCACTCACCTTTTTGAATCTCAAGACTGATTTCGCTGGTCACAACATTCGTCTCCGGAATCTTTGCGCTAAAGTTGCTTATTATCAATTTCTCCAATGCTTTTTCCACCTTGACAGAAACCTCTTCTTGCTCATCTCCATTTAGAATTGCATCAATATCTTTAACCTGATTTGCCACAGAGCTCTTCTCCGATTTTCCGGAAAAGAGCATTTCTGACATCTCTGCCTGCGCCATGATGCCGAAGAAAACACCTATTGCCAGTGGTGCATCAAAATTATAGTTTCCTGAACTCCAAAGGATAAACAAAGCGATGCAGCTAAAGCCAAATCCGACAATCATCTGAAGTGAGTAGGAGTTCGTCTGCAGCTTCTTCTCCAGGTGTTCAATCTCTACTGTGTTCTTTTGTTGCTGGTTTACAGCTTTTTCCTCCAGGTTATACGTTGAAATCTCTATCCTTCCCCGAAAACTCTGAATAAGATTCTTGTTATTATCTTCCCTTTTCTGTTTTAGTTTAAGATAGAGTTTTCTGTTATTGATGAAGATAAACTGCGGTATCACAAACAAAAGTATGGCCGAGGATACCAGGAACTCAAGTGCGATTTCTGTAGAGAAGTAATTCAGAAAGAAAAAATAGATAATCAGCGAGATGATGACTGTTGTAAATGGCAGAAACCACAACAGTACATGATTTAATATCATATCAACACCATAGGTACTGTTTTCGAGGATCGAAGAATTGTTGTTAACCTGTTTTTTAAAGAAAGGCAGCTTCGCCACTGATTTGAAGATCTTTAGCTGCAGTCTTCGCTGGGCGTCGAGCGTTGTTCTGTGATTTTCCAGCCGTTCCACGTAGCGTGCTGCAGTGCGTATCAGTGCTGTAAGCCGAATTATAGCGGATGGTGCGAGGTAGGTGAATGCAGCATTGGCAGTAATAAAGGCTAAGCTGCAGGAGGCAAGGAACCAGCCGGAAATAGCCGGGAGTGCGATAAAAGACAGGGCCCACAGCAACATAAGGAAGATTCCTTTCAGCCATCTGCCGGAGAACGGAGCAATGATATTTCTGAGGATAAATCTACGCATAGTGCATCTGCTCCCCCCAGTTTAAGTTCAACACCTGTGTTGCTATCTCTTCAAACTTCTCTTCGTGAGATGCCAGGATCACCAACCTTTCACGCGACAGCTTTTCGATCTGTTCAATAACTATATCTGCTGTATCACCATCCAGGCTTGCAGTAGGCTCATCCATGATGGCAACAGGCTTTGGATGAAGAATCATCCTGGCAAGTGTCAACAGTTGCTTTTCACCGCCGGAGAGTTGCTTCCCGTTATGACTTAGCATCGTCTGCCATCCCGCTTCTTTCTTTACCAGTATCTTATTCAGAAAATCGGGATAGTGATCTTCTCCAAATGTATCCTGCTCCAGAAAGACATTATACTGCAAAGTACCGTCGAAGATAAATGGAAACTGATTCATATATGAGGAGTTCTCCCTGAGCCACTGTTCCGACCAGAGGTTATCATGGCCATTCACCGAAATGCTTCCCTCCTGCACTGTAAGGTTCCCTGAAAGGATTTTCAGCATAGTGGATTTCCCTGAACCGGAGATTCCCTTCACCAATACCAATCCTTTTTCGGGAATGGGAAGATGAATGTCATGCAACACTTTCACCAGTGCATTGGGATAGGCAAAGCTCAGTTCATTGATCTCAATCGACTTCAGTGGCTCATCAACAACCTCTACAGAATCTTCATCCTTTTTATTCAGTATTGGTATCAGGAGCTGTGCCGATGCAAGAGCCTTGTTTTTATCGTGGTAAGCACTTACAAATTTTCGAATATAGAAAAAGAAATAGGGTGTTATTGTAAGCAGGAACAGTGCGATATGAAAATCATAGGTCTCGCCGTAATGGCGGCCACTCATGATACCCAGTAGCCGTAAACCAAGAAATATGGCAACACCGGCAATGGCAATGGAGACAAAGAGTTCAAGCACCGCTGAAGACAAAATAGCCACACGCATAACACTGGTAGTAGCACTATTCAGCTCCTTGCTTTTCTTCGAGAGGAAACCAAATTGCGAATCCAGATTATTAAGATTCACAATCTCGGCAATGGTCTGCAGGCGATTATAAAAGACAGCAGAATACTTCACAAAAAGATTGATATGCCTTTTATGAAGTGATGCAGCACCCACTCCGATCATTCGCATCAGAAGCATGATTATGGAGACCGAAATGATCAAAATAACACCAACCCAGAATTCAAAGGAGAAGCTGACCGCGAGTAGCAGGATAGAAACGAGAGCAGAGGCAATAGCACTGGGAATAAAGAAGGTAAAAAACGGCTTTAAATCATCACTGACTCTGGTAACAAGCAGTGTGCTCTCAACTGCATCCGAATGGTTCTGGTGAAGTAGTCGTGGATATAAACTCTTCTTGATTTTAGAGACGATGGTGCTTCCTGCCTTGTAATTCATCAGGGATGCAAAGTGCGCAAAGAGGTATCTTCCGGCAAGAAAGGTCAACGCTATGAGCAACGATTGTGGAACAATCTCATCGCTGGCGAGCCAGGTAGCGGCAAACTTCGACAGATACCAGCTGAACATTACAAAACAACCGGCGCTGGTAATCGTAAGTACCGATGCAATGACGTAAAGCTTCTTTTCCTCAAGAGCCCGCTTAATTAGCCATCGTGTATTGTTTTCCGGTATCTCCATCAATATTTGGCTTCCTGTTATCAGCAAACGAAGCCAAAGTTATAGAATTTCAGGATTCAAAATGCTTATATCTTCAATAAAACAACACCATGAAGAGCCACATAAATCGATAAGGCATTAATGCCCGCCCCCGGAGCCGCTTCCTGAGTTGCTATACACCTCTCCATTCTCATAAACCTCTGCTGCATCGGAGATGGAAATGGTTCCGTTTGCATCTAATGCCGACGCAGGACTATTGGTAGGAATATACAGTTTAACAATGAATATTTATTCCATTGAATAAAAGTCTAACCAATTCTTCGTCCGCAACATTTACAATTATCTGCTCGTTGGACAAACTACTGGAAAAGCTGTAAGTGCCTGCTGATGTTATCGTTATTGTATCACCACTTATAGTTACTCCTTCCGCCGGTGAAATAGAATTATCACTTAGAGTTATATAGATTACATCATTTTCATCCCAGAGATAATCACTCTCTTCTTCTTCAAATTCACTTATCTCGTCTATTGACTCTTCATCAAAAGCAAGAGCACTCCTTTCGCAGGAGGTCGCCAGCAGTAAAAATAAAAAGATTGGAATAAATGACAGGGTTGCTTTAATTTTTTTGCTCTTAGTCCGTTTCATCAGCATAATATTAAAATAATAGATATTAAAATAACGCCTACGAAACCAGGGGACAAAAACCTCCCAGGCCAATAATATCAACAAGGCTAAAGATTTTATCTATGGAAAGGTGCGTTAAACCAATGGTTGACCGCGCAAAATCGAGAATACCATGATCTGAAGTAGATATATTTCAGTTACCGTTCCAACTTCTCCACTATCATTTTTGATAACGATAACAAATTATTCATTTTTTCCGGTTGATTAATCGTTCGGCTTACAGCCATTTCAATTTGCATTGAACTCTTTTTTCGAGATCCTGAAATCATAATTATTTCCTCTTCAAGAATCAATTGCTGAATCTTCGGGTCGTTAAATATTGTTTTAACAATCATAGAATTGCTACTCTTCAGTTGATAGGCCTGATTAAATTTTGAGGAGTTTGTTTTTATTTTATTCCTGACAAGGAAAGAGAAAACCTTATCAAGGGAATCACTGGTTGTCAGGAGAAATTTGATATCGTTTTTATATTCAGGGATATCTATTTCAACTCTGAATGGCTTGGTATCGGTTTCAGAAAAGAGAACCGACGCGTTTTGAAAATCAAATGTTAACTGTAGTTTGGCAAATTCTCCTGACTTGGTGTTAATAACTTTAAACTTCCCGGAATTTACTTTTGCAAATTCACTCCAAAGTTCTTTCTTTTTTAAAACATCATTAATTCCTAAGGTTGGTGCTTGTATCATAACTTCTTAACTAATTATTTATTCGAAAAATACGATATTTCTTATCGTTGCAAAACAATAAAACATTGAATAAACCTTAAAGAGGGTACACAATTCTATTCACTGTTAAAATTAAATTATTTCATGCAAATTCCAAAGGGAAGTGCAATATAACAATCATCTTCTTCACCCATTTAATGGCTTTAAAAATCAATATCTTACCATTTTTATTCAGGTATTCTCCTCCTGCAATAAGCCCTAATATCAGCATTAAAATACCGATAACAAAGAGAAAGAACCGGAGTCCGTCGCTTGCACCTCCGGTACCGGCAAACGTTTCATACGACAGGCCAAAAATCAGGGTGCAAATTATTAATAATTGTATTTTCATAGCCGACCAGTGCATTGTTGTGGCCTAAAGATACTAATAGTTTGCAATGAATACAATATACTTCTGATTTACTTCACAAAAAAAACAATAATTAAACTGTCTGCCATTTAGTTTTATGTATACTTTCCGGGCGATACATCATAATAACTATTTTCCTACATTTGTAAAAAAAATACAAA
>CAZQNY010000030.1:0-29625 GCA_964594665.1 uncultured Bacteroidales bacterium | reverse complement strand
AAAAGAACCCATTCAATACTAAAAAGACCTGCATTCCTCCGTGAAACCCCGTGCTGCCTCGGTGAAACACTGTGTTCCTTAACAAGGAAAAAGGAAATTTCTTTACATTTGAGATTCGATATTAAATATCCCCTTCTGAAATACTACTCATTACTAATGTGGAATAACGGTTGATACTTCTGATGAATTTCCTTAACCAGCTCCAATACATCTCCCTCCGGAATGTTGTTGAATGTCTGCTGCCGGTCGGTCCATTGCCACTCAAAGGCAGCCATCTCTTTGTCGATAGCGTCCGGATCCAGTGGCGTCCCGGTTTCAATGCTATGCGTAAGGATATCAAAAAACATTTCCCATCGCTCTTTATAGTATGAGGATATCAGTCCTGAAAGATCGCGGCTGGCATAGTCGATAATGCCATTTCCCTCATTGCCCCAGGTGGTGATTAAAACACGGGCATTCTTTTCATAATAGGCTTTGGATGCGGAATCCCTGCCAAAGGCACGGGCGTCATCAAGCCATTTGCCGAGCAGAAACTCCGGTTGTGTAGCCAGCAGCCTGTCCAGGTCATCCATTATTCCCAGGAAGATCTCTGTCTGCTTCTGTAGCTCTGCGGTATTTTTTGTCTGGTATGCCTGGTTTATCTTTTCCCTTACGGGGATGATCAGATTATCGAGCACCTGTTTTGTTACAACCACAAGGTCTTTCTGATACTCCGGGTTTTGCAGACTTGCCGGTTCAACATTCAGCATTTTTGTGAGGATCTCTGTCAGCTCGTGATAGTTGTATTTGCTGGGTCGCTGGTAGCCTTTAATACCGGTAAGCCTGGGTCTTGTTTGGGTAAGGCTGCCTGTTGCTACGCCGGAGACCTGATCGTTATATACCAGTTTGAAGAGTTCGAAATATGCCTGCTGTGCAGCGATGTCTTCAGATCCTGTTTTGGCATTTGCGTAAGCTGTAATCCAGCTCTCCAGGTCGGTTACCGAGGCATTCCAGGCATATTCAAAGAGCCATTCATACATAAAACGATTTACGTTGAAGCCCTCCAGGGTGGAGCCAATGCCGGATAGTTTCCCGTTTGTGGTGTCCTGCTCCGTAGCGGAGATGCGTTCTGCCACCTCATGTATTGGTGCTGCCATCTCGGTATTTCCGCCGAAGTTTCCAAGGTAACACCATATATAGGGTGCGCCATGCCATGCTTTAGTGTTTCGCCATACCTCTTCTTTCTCTGCAAAGTAGTCGAGGATAATCATTTTGTCTTCCGGAACGGCTTTTATCATGGCTTCCAGTCGTGCGGGATCTTCTTTCCAGAGATTCATATAGTAAAAGGTCCATCCCATCTGCACCCATGTGGCCTGTGGATCGATGCTGCTCATGCCGCCATAGATGGTTTTGGAAACGGTGGCCAGATACTCCGGTGTGGTCTCGGGAGGATCCATTTCATTGAACGGATCTGCGCCATAAAGGTGGTCGGTACCGAAATGTGCTGTCTGGGTAGTGAGGAACTTTTGTTGAATCTGAATAAAAAGGGAGTCCATAGGATCGAGGAAGTAGGCCTGATACTGATCACCCACGCCGTATGATCCCAGGGAGGTAATGGTAGCTTGAGGAAACTGTTCTTTTATGGCTTTGGGTACATGGCCGGCAAAGGCAGGTAGCACGGGCGTCATGCCAAAGGAGCGTTCACGCCGGAGTATTTTCTTTTGCAGCTCATACTGGTGGTCTATGTACTCTTGCGGAAGAGGCCCAAGCCAGCCATCGAGGTTGCCCATACGGTGCCAGGGCAGGTGCGCGGGGCCGGTGAAATAGGCACGAATATCCTCTTCTGTCATACCAAAGCTTTTCCATACTTCCATCCAGATGGCCTCCTGTCCGGTAATCGCCAACGGCATATTGATGCCATTCAGTGCCATCCAGTCGATGAAATGCTCCCAGTCGTCCCACTGCCACCACAGCATGGTGTAGCCAAAGGTGCAGTAGTTGAGAAAAAAGCGCTTTTCAAAACGACAACTCTGTCGTACAGGAGTTTCAACCACAGGAAGTGTCTCCGGCGCAATAACCGGATCCTCTTTATACCATGATACCCTGATGTTGCAGTATTCCGTAAGGTAATGGTTAAAAGCCTTTGCCATGGCCAGCTCATTGGTTCCGCGGATTACAATTTTATTTTTTTCACTGCTAAGTGTAAAAACTTCTTCTATGCCTTCAGAAGGGATTTTTTCCACAATAAAATGTGATGATTTTCCGGGTAAAACGCGTTCAATCAGGCTGTTAATGTTTTGATTTTCAACAGGAGCTTTTGTGCAGGAAGTGAAACCAACAAAAAGAAGGAAAATTCCTGAGAGTATGTTTTTCATGTTTTGGGTTATTCATGTATATGTGATAAATAAATGGGATGTAAAGACAAGTAAATATTTTTAATATAGTCAATAGGAAATAAGCTTACATAAATGCAAAATCAGGTCCCCGTTGGCAAGGTGAAATAGAAAACAGTTGATCCTTGGTTTTATTGCTTACTGTTAATTCCTGCTTATTAATTTCCAGCAATGCTTTGGTTTTCAACAAATTTTCTTCCGTTTTCTTTCTGTATTCAACCTCCTCAACCAAGACAGCTTTAGATGTCATTGTTTCATTTAAATCATCCAACATGCGTTGAAAGGCAAGAGTAAGGTCTCCGGTTTCATCCATTGAATAAACCTGTAATTGATGCCCAATATTTCCCTTTCCAATGAGCTGTGTATCTTTTATAAGCTTGTTAATAGGTTTAGATATCGTTTTTGAGATGTAAAATCCAATGAATATGGTCGAAAGGATTGTAAATACCAGGAGTCCCGCAAGGATCTTTGTTTTTATTCTAAAATCTTTAAACCGGCGCATTATTTCTTAATAATTTTTCCGGTATATATCTCCCCATGATCACAAAACCGGTATATGTATATTCCTGATGAGAGATCATGCAGATCAATAGTGTTTTTATTCTTTGTATAAATTATCTGTTCCTCCCCTGACAATGAAAACACAGAAATATTGCCTTCATACAAGTTTACTTCTCCGGATGTAATGATTGCAGACCCTGAAGTTGGATTAGGGATAATATTCAAACTTCTGTCATTCTGCCTTTCAATGCCGGTTATTTGTATAGCCTCAGAGATTTCAGCAATAATTTCCGGCTCATTGGAGGCCTGATTATACATATTTTCAAAAGTATTGGCCTGAGGGGTATCGTATTCGGAGAGGTTCTGTGCAAAATGGGGGTCGATGGTTTGGTAACATACCTTGACAGTCACATCAAACTCAGTCTCATTATTCAACGGTATTGAATAGGATATTATATCTGCTCCTGATCCGTGGTTTCCATTAGAGAATCTGTTAAAATCAACATCCGCTTCAGCAAAACCATGAATTGCAATATTATCATCATCCGGACCTCCGGGGATATAGCCTGTTGGTGGGATCCTGTTATCTTTGAGGTATGCAGCACCGCGTAAAAGAATATAGGTAAGATTATCGTCAACATCTTTCATCAGCGCCTGATAAATTTGCACCTTGCTGTCGTCATTGATTGTATTGTGATGTTGCTGCCACGAGAGGGCTCCGTCGAGAATTATTCCATTTTCATCCCAATCACCTGATTCAAAAATCACACTTCCGGTATTGTTTTCAACACGCAGATAGACCCAGGCTCTTCTGCTGGGGAATCCGGTTGGGAACTTATGTCCGGAAACATTTTTCAACATAACAGAAAGCCTTAACGAATCATCAGAAACAAGGTTTTCCATGCTAAGCTCAACAGCAGATTGCAATGTATTGATACTTTTACTAATAGTGGAATCGAGATGGAGTGGTGAAGCAGCAATCTGTAGTTCGTTGCTGTTTTCTTTAAGCATACGAATCATAAAAGCATTCCCACCGGTAAGTTCATGTTCATAAACCGGGGATCTCAATTCTGAAAGCCATGGAGGGCTCACTGAAAGTAACATTTCTTCATTCACGGCAGGCATATGGCATTGCTGACAGCTTTTATCATCCACATAACTACTGTTTCTCCATTCCAGAAACGGTGTTTGTTCCGGGAATGTCCCTGCCACATTCCCCTGATTGTCAAGGTAGGGAGTGAAGAGTGTATGACAGGTGGCACAAAGCCGTGATTCACCGATATGTTCGGAGTATACCGGATTGAAGCCGGTTTGGTTAAACATTGGCTGAGCAACAGGATTCTGATAAGGGCCAAAAATTTCATGGCTGTCGTCAAGCGGGAAATTCGCTGTAAAAGTTGAATCATGATATAATCCTTCACTTCTGACCTGATGGCATAATGTGCAGCTCACCCCATCCATACTCAGCGGATCTTCGGTAGCTTCAGAGAGCAGGAAAGATGTAGCACCCAGATGAAAGGCTTCTGTTTTTCCCAATGGGGCATGGCAAGAGGTGCATTTTGTTTCAATTATTGCCTGCAAAGCGGGGTTTTCGATGCTTTCAGCCGAAACCTTTGCCTGCCACAAAGGATCTTTGGAGGCATTTGCCATCATTGTACTTCTCCAAAGGGTTAAAGGGGAGATATCCCGTCCGGTCTGCGTTGTCAACACTCCTGTACCTGCAATATGGCAGCTTTCGCAAACCCCGGAACCGGAAAATAATGTGGATGTTTCCGTGGGCAGGGGCTGCTGGGAATAAGCAATAAGCCCTGTAATCAGTGTAAAAAAAAGAGGCAGAGTTTTCATAGCATGGCGTTTGCATAAAAATACAAAAATATTTCCGATACGATTGAATTGAAAAGCGAAATATGATGCTATATGACTTTTATTATAAAAATGCCCGGTAAAATTTAGTGTAGTGCTATTTTTCTGGTTCAATAATCGCTGCCCATCCTCCACCTGCTGTCATTTTTATGTCCAAAACCGCAGAATTATTGATGTTTTGTTCAGTGATGCGAAAGTCCGTTGCATTACGGTGTGCATTGAGGCCGTCGACAAATGTGGTGATATGGTAATTTCCCTGTGGGAGAAAATCCATGCGTAGGGTGAATTGTCTCTCTTTCTCGTTGGTGATAGCACCGATGTACCATTTGTCGCCATTTTTTCGTGCTACAACAAGGTATTCGCCCACTGAAGCCTCCTGAACGATAGTTGAATCCCATGTCACGGGTATCTGCGCCATAAAGGCTGTTGTTTTCGGGTTTTTCAGGTAGTTGGTAGGGTTATCGCAAAACATCTGCAATCCACTTTCGTAGAGCATATAAAGGGCTACCTGGTGCGCGCGCGTTCCCTGGCTCATAGGGCGTTCCCAGCTGATGGAAAAGTTTTTCAACCCTCCGTTTATCATGGCTCCGGGAGTATAATCCATCGGGCCTGCCAGCTGCCGTGTAAATGGCAATGTTGCATCGTGAGAAGGAGTGATATCAAACGACCATTTTGCATTCTCCAGTCCTTTAACACCTTCATAGCTAAGCACATTGGGGTATGCCGCCCTTAAACCGGAAGGCTTAAAAGCCCCGTGAAAATCAACCAGCAACTTCCGCTTAGCAGCCTCCCGGGCAATAAGCTCGTAGTAATTCACCATCCACTGATCGGCGCGTTGCATAAAGTCCACTTTTATACCTTTCACCCCCATTTCACTGAACTTATCCAGTATTTCCAACTGCTCATAAAGGGGCTTCCAGAGCACCCAAAGTATCACACCAACGTTTTTCTCCTTCCCATAACGAATAATTTCTTCCAGGTCGATCTCTGGTATCACCTTGTATAAATCCGTTGTCTGCGACCACCCTTCATCCAGGATAATGTACTCAAGCCCGTATTTTGCTGCAAAATCGATGTAATATTTATAGGTCCGGGTATTGATTCCGGCTTTAAAATCTACGTTGTAAATATTCCATGCATTCCACCAGTCCCACGCCACGCGTCCCGGTTTCACCCAGTCAAATTCTCCGGGGTTACATTTTTTCGACAACACATACACCATGTCGTTTGTAAGCAAATCTTTATCCTGCTCTGCGATCATTACCACGCGCCATGGGAAGCTTCTGTTCCCCTCAGTATCAGCGATATATTCAGCCTCCCGAAGAATTTCTTCATTTCTGTCGCTGTTCTTTTTATTTTTTGCTTTAAGAACTACAGGAGGGAATTTCCCGCACAAGCCATCACCCTCCTCAGTACCGCGTAAAAACAGGTTTGGATAGTCATAAAGGTTAGCCTCGGTAATGCCTGTTTTTACACCACAGCGTAATTCCACCAATGCCGGAAGAGAACAAAACATCTCCGGGCTTATGCTGTCGGCAGGTAGCTGCAAATATCTTCTTTCGTAATGGGAAATCATGCTACTCTCTTGCGGGAACCAAACATTCTTAGTATATGCGAAGTTGAAGTTTACAATTTCCTTCTCAACCTGAATTTTTTTTGGAAAATCATAAAGCCAGCGCCAGGCAAAACCATTATTTGTAACAGTAAACTGTAGTTCCAGCTCATTGCTGAATGAAATAAGGATGTTGTTGGAATTTTCGGTAACACTACTGCTTTTAAAAGGAACTACAGGAGTATAGTTTTCATTGGTTTGCCATGATTTTGACAACTGTGCCACATAATTTTCAGAATCCTTATCATTTTTCAGAATCAAAGCGATTTCGGAGGGCTCCATAATCTGTTTTTCGTTCAGGAATACTGAATATTCCGGAGTATCGTCAATGGTTATTTCAACACGGATTTTCTCATCAGGGGAGCTTACGCTGTATTGAGCAGAAGCGTAATTTCCATAAAGTAGTGAAATAATAAAACAGGCAACTAAAGCAAGGCGTAATTTCATGGTACAGTGGCGTTATAAAGGCACAAATGTAATGAAAAACGGATTGTATTATCAACGCCCGTAAGAAAGAAAAACCCCGGCATTGTTAACCGGGGTTTTGTTATATGTTATTCAACAATTGTCATTTCGTCGATCAGATGGCCGGCACCGGCAAACTTGTCGATAATAAAGAGACAATAGCGGATATCGAGCGTGATATTCCGGCACTGATCGGGGTCGTACATCAGGTCGCTCATGGTACCTTCCCAGTTGCGGTCGAAGTTAAGGCCAATGAGATATCCGTCGGCATCCAGCACCGGGCTGCCGCTGTTTCCGCCGGTGGTGTGGTTGGAAGCAGTGAAACAAACATGCATGGTTCCGTCGGCATCGCCATAGCGGCCATAATCCTTATTGTTGTACAGCTCTTTGAGGCGATCTTCCACAACATAGTCGTAAATTGCAGGGTCTTCTTTTTCCATGATACCGTCGAGGGTCGTATGATAGTCGTAAAATACCGCATCACGGGGCATGTAATCATCCACCTTACCATAGGCAACACGGAGCGTGAAGTTGGCATCAGGATAGAAACGGTGGTCGGGTTGCATTTCCCGCTGTGCCTTCATGTATATACGCATCAGGCTGTCGACCTGCGTTTCCAGAGCACGTGAGCGCGGACCGATCTTCACGAAATACAGGTTGTAAATCGATTCGGCAATTGTGTACATAGGATCCTTTGCGATTTTTTTCCCTTTTGAAGGTTTATAACTATCCAGAAATGCCATAACCTTATCCTTATCAGCGAACATGGTTTTTTTGAACACTTTTTCGGCGTAAGTATTAAAATCACCATCGTATTTTTCATTAACAACATCGAAGAAATCGGGCAAATACTCCGGATTACAGTTCGTACTGTAATCTTCCATCACGGCAATAAAAACTTTTTGATCGATATTTTTCACATAATCCTTAAAGAAAGTCTCCGTGCGGGCTTTAAGCTGGGTTGTCAGTTTATCAATCTCTTCCTGAGGGATATCTTTCTTTTCCGACATGGATTTGAGCCTGTTGAACTGATAGGCAAAACGAATTGCTTCAACGCCCATTCCGCCATTATAGATATAATTAAAAGCTTCACGCAGAGGCATAATATCCTGATAAAGGTCATCAAATGCAGGAATTATTTCTCCGTATTGTTGTTTTCTCTCTGCTGACTGGCTTACCCATTCCTGAAAGTCCTCTTCAAAGGTTCTTTTCTTTTCAAGGCCGTCAAGTTTTTTTATTCCGCGGCTTTCGCCAATCATTTTTTTCCATCCGTTTGCAATACCGGCCACCTTGGCACTGTATTGAATACGGATTTCAGGATCCTGATTCATGGAGGCCTTCATAACGTCGAGCACTTTGGTACGCAGCCTGATGGCAACCGGATTTTCCACTTCGGTAACCGACTGTACTTCAAAGCTGGGCACATATTCGGTAGTACTTCCCGGATATCCAAAAACAAAGGTAAAGTCATCTTTTTTTACACCTTTAAGCGATATGGAGAGATGTTTTTTTGGTTTGTAAGGCACATTATCTTCTGAATATTCAGCGGGGTTATTGTCTTTATCGGCATAAATCCGGAACACAGAAAAATCTCCTGTATGACGGGGCCACATCCAGTTATCGGTATCGCCGCCAAATTTACCAATATTGCTTGGAGGAGCACCTACCAGACGCACATCGGTATATTTTTCATAAACAAACATATAATACTCATTGCCATAGTAAAAAGGCTTGATAATGGCCTCGTAATGCGTATCTTTAGTTGCTTCAGCAGTAATTTCTTCAATGGCTTTACCAACTACTTCAGAGCGTTTATTCTCTGTCATATCATCATTAACATCTTTGAGAATTTTTTCAGTCACATCCTCCATACGGATAAGGAACGTTACTGAAAGTCCGGGGTTGGGAAGTTCTTCCTTTTGGTTCATAGCCCAGAAACCATCGGTAAGGTAATCATGCTCTATGGAGCTGTGTTTCTGGATCGATCCGTAACCACAATGGTGGTTTGTAAGCAGCAGACCCTTTTCGGAGACCAGCTCGCCGGTACATCCGCCACCAAAAATCACGATGGCATCTTTCAGGCAAGCCTGGTTTATGCTGTAAATATCTTCTGCAGTGATACGCATACCCATATCCTGCATCTCTTTTTCGTTTAAGGCTTTTAAAAACATCGGTACCCACATACCTTCTCCGGCATATAATGCCAGCGTGCCAAAGGTCATCAGGAATACAGTTAGTAGTGTTGTCAGTCGCTTCATGAAACTTGTCTTTATTGTTAGTTTGCAAATATAACAAAAGAATATATGGTGCCTGTTTTGTAACACCGGATGGTATATTTATGCCGTAAAGGTAAACAGGTAATTCATGGCAAAATTCCAGATGGTAACAACAGCGATAGCCCCAAGTTTGGAGAGGTAAAAGTTTATCTTACCACGCGATACCAGCAACCAAAGAATCGCTGTATTAATGGCCAGGCCAATTAAAGAGATACCTATAAACTTCAGGTATTCCGTCATTACTTCCGGGTTCTGGCTCTGGAAGGTCCACCAGCGGTTAAAAAAGTAGTTGGAAGTTGCTGCAACAGTAAATCCAATGCCATTGGAAATGTATTTCGGGATTTTTAGTACCTCTTTGGATAATGCAGTGATGCCAAAATCTACAAATACCCCTGAGAATCCTACTACTCCGAATTTAAGGAATTTGTAAATTAATTCTTCTGACATTATCTGACTAAAACTCATGGCGCAAAGGTATCAAATATCTTTTTGAAGAGTATTACATTGTGTATTGAGAATAAGTAAATATTTATAATATAATACTCACCTATGTAAATTTTTATATATTAGCTGATTAGAAAAATGATAGCAGCATGTTATAACTGCTCCAGGTGTTAAATACAATGGTAATTTTAGAGGCATCACAACCATTCCCGCTCTTTGGGTGTCTTTAAAATGCAATGAAAAAATGAATGTATGAAAAAGATTTACCTCCTTTTGGTAATGGTGGGTATTAGCGGAATGCTATTCTCCCAGACCCAGCGCAGAGTTATGATTGAAGAAGCCACAAACGCTTCCTGTGGACCGTGTGCATCTCAGAACCCTGCTTTTGATGCCCTTTTACAGGCAAACCCTGATAAGGTTGCCGTGGTAAAGTATCACTGGTATTTTCCCGGCACCGACCCTATGCACGCCCAGAATCCGGATGAAAATGATGGCCGTGTGGGCTATTATGGAATTAATGGCGTACCAACAGCCGTTATCGATGGCACTATCCCCTCGGGAGGTACTTTTGGCTACCCCGGAGCCCCATCAGGGTACACGCAAACCCTTATCGATGAGCACTATAACACTCCTGCACCTCTGGAGATGACCGTTTATGAAAATATTGATGCAGAGAATGATATTGTGGATATTTACACCCTTCTCCACGCAGTACAGACAGTTTCCGGCAACCCAAAGCTGCACACTGCTGTAGTGGAAAAACATATCCATTTTAACTCTGCTCCCGGTGGTAACGGAGAACGCGACTTCTATGATGTGATGAAAAAACTGGTTCCCGGTGTTAACGGCCTTGCCATCGATAATATGGAAGCCGGCGATTATGCTATTATTCATCAACAATGGGATTACAGCGACTGGACTATCTACGATGAAGCACAGCTGGGTGTTGTATCATGGTTACAAAGCGCCACTTCAAAAACTGTTTACCAGTCTGCTGTAGGTGTTGATCAGATGTTTGAGCCTCTTTACAGTCTTGATGTGGAAATTTCCGCTGTAAATAATGTTCCGGAACGTACATGTACTCCTCATGTTGAGCCGATTATAGAAATTCGCAACAATGGAAATACTCCTGTATCAACAATCGAGATCTCTTATACCATGAATGATGGTGAAATGCTCAACTATACCTGGAGTGGTGAGCTGGATTTTATGGAATCAGCAACGATAGAACTCCCCGTTCTGGATTTTCCTGTGCTTGATGAGAATGTCTTCCATGTGGAAATAGTTTCCGTCGATGGAGCCTCTGATGAATATCCAAAAAATAATATCAGGGAATTTACTGTCCTACACTCGGTAAAAAGTGAAGATTTTGTACGCCTTATTATGCGTACTGACAACAACCCTGAAGAGACCACATGGGAAATCACCAACAGTGAGGGGGAGGTTGTTTTCAGCGGCGGGCCCTATACCGAGCCCAACCATATGGTCAATGAAGTACTTAACTTCGACCTTGGAGACTGCTACCTTTTTACGATTTATGATGCCGGCGGCGATGGTATCTGCTGCGAAAACGGAACCGGGTTCTATGCGCTCAGTGACCATACCAACTCAGCTTTCGTTGATGGTGGTAATTTTAAAGACAAGGAATCTACGGCATTCAAAATCCTGAAAGGTGTTGGCATCAACGATAATGAAGAGCTGGAGTTTTCCGTATTTCCAAACCCTGCAGGCAACACAGCGACAATATCATTTACTCTGCCCGTAAACAGCTATGTAGAGTGTAAAATCACTGACCTGGCAGGAAGAAACCTCAGCGCAGATTTCAATGGCAATTATGATGCAGGTATAAATACCATTACCTGTGATTTAAACGATTTTTCAAATGGAGTGTATTTTATCCATTTAAAAATGAATGAACAGATAAAAACACAAAAACTCGTGATTAAAAAGTAATTTGGAAGGAACCTTTTGGATTCTTTTTATGTCTCGATAATATCTGTCACTCATAGATGGTTGGTTTAATTGCAATTCCGACAACCTCCCCGGGCGTCGGAATTGCTCATTTTTATACATTTGTGCCATAAAAGCAAAACCATGAAAAAATACTACTCAACATTCACAATTCTGTTTCTAACAGCAATTCTGTCATTTTCCTATGCCCAGTCATGGCGCCCACAGGAAATGGAGATAATTCTTAATAATCGAAAAGACATCCCCCAGCTTGCTGAAGCGGGCTTTAACATTGATTATGATGAAGGCAAACCCGTTGTTTTTGTTACTCCGGAAGAATTAACAAAACTGAATTCCCTGACAACAGATTATGAAATCTACAGGGCAGATATGAACGCCTGGGCAGCAGAACAATTGCAAAACCGGGATGCCTATCACACCTATCAGGAGATTATTGATATTGCCGATAACCTGGAATTAAATTACCCTGACATCTGCAAAAAGTATGTCTTCGGCACCAGTGTCCAGGGACGGCAGCTGGCAGCATTAAAAATCAGCGATAATGTTGCTGTTGATGAAAACGAAGCGGAGGTGATGTTTGATGGTGGTATTCATGGTGATGAAATTGGCGCAGCGGAAAATGTTATTCGTTTTGCCATGGACCTTTGCAACGGATATAATCTGGATGACCGCATCACGAATATTATTGATAACCGTGAAGTATGGCTCTATCTGATGGTGAACCCCGACGGGCGCGAGAATATGTCGCGTTATAATGCCAATGGTGTTGATATAAACCGCGACTGGCCTTATATGTGGAATGGAGAAGGCAGCAGTAACGGCGCGGCATCACAGCCGGAAACCAGGGCACTGCGCGATTGCGCCTACGATAACCAGTTTGTTATTCATACCACCTACCACAGTGGCACTGAATATGTTTCCTGCCCATGGAGCTATCGCTCAGATCAACCGGTTGAACTGCCCCAGATACTTGAACTTGCCGGTGTCTATTCTGATGAATCCGGTTACAGCAACCTGGAGTACGGACAGGGAAACACCGGTATGTACCCCATTAACGGATCATCAAAGGATTTTAATTTCGGCGCCCTGGGATCTGTTAGCTGGTCGATGGAAATATCATACGACAAACAACCTCCTGCAAGCCAGATACAACAGTATTACGACTGGAACTATCCTTCGATGCTTGCCATGGCTGAATATGCCGGATATGGTATTGAAGGTTTGGTTACCGATGCTGAAACAGGTGAGCCTGTACAGGCTGCAATTTTTGTTTACGATGCAATGCCCTTCTTTAATGATCCTGAGGTGGGAGATTTTCACCATTTCCTGAAACAAGGGTATTACTGGATGACCGTAAAGGCCAGTGGCTATGAAGATCAGGAGCTTAGCAGTATCCATGTTGTTGACGGCGAAACTACCGTAGTGAATATTGAAATGACACCGGTGGAGGATAGCCGTTATGCCTGTAAAGTGGCGGCATGTTGTATTCCGGGAAATAACTCAGCTGACGAAGGCTATACTCCCGGAATTATTGGCGCTCCTGATGAGGTGAATTATTCTGTTGGAAAAAACGGATGGATCGTCTTTGATATGCAACACGATATTATCGACGGACAGGGTGATGATATAACGATTTTTGAAGGTGATGACACACCCGAGGGATATTCGCTTTTTGCCGGTCTTTCCATTGATGGGCCCTGGGTTCCGTTGGGTGACGGGCAGGGAACGACCTCCTTCGACCTCGCGGCAGGGAATGTAATGAAGGCTCGCTACTACAAGCTTCTGGATGACGGTGACGGTAACGCACAGCAGGCGGATTGCGGTTTCGATTTTGATGCTGCAAAGAATATTGCTCAGCAGCAGGATATCTATCTTTTTTTACAGCAATCTGTTGTCTCCGATGCTCCGGGCAACAATAACGGTATCCCTGAGGTAGGGGAAGATGTTCTGATTACAATAGATGTAATAAATAACGGCATTCTACAGGCAGAAGGCGTTACAGCAACACTCGAATGTGCCGATCCGGATGTTATTATTCCCAACCCTGTCATATCACTGGAAAATATTGATCCCCAGGGCAATGCAACAGGTTCCTTTGCGGTAACCCTGGCTCCCGGTGACCCCGGGTTTCCTACAACCATGGCTTTACATCTGAAAGATCATGACGCCCATTATACGCAAACCTACATTATTGATTTCATTGTTGGTGCCATTATGGAAAATTTTGAAACCGGTGATTTTACTGCCTTCGACTGGGTTCTGGAAGGGGATGAAAACTGGCAGATCTCCAGCCCCGGCAGCTCCGGAGATTTTTGTGCCGCTTCAGGAAATATTGGTAATGAAGAACAAACATCATTGGTACTCACGGCCACAGTTCTCACAGAAACAGAGTTTTTCTTTTACAAAAAAGTATCATCGGAAGATTCTTACGACTTCCTGCAGTTTTATCTGGATAACCAACTTATGGATCAGTGGTCCGGTGAATCACCCTGGGAGCGTATAACCTATACCATTCCTGTGGGATTACATGAGTTTCGCTGGACTTACACCAAGGACACCTACAGCACTAGTGGCAGCGACAAAGCCTGGCTCGACAATATCTATTTCCCAACACTGTCGGTATATAAATACGGAAACCTTAATGGAGAGATAACACAGTTGTATACCGGGTACCCTGTTGAAAATGCTACTGTTACAGCAGAACATAATTCCTATGACTTAACCCTTGAAATGACTACAACCTGGGAGGGAGATTACCGGTTCAGGAATATTCCTGCCGGAGAATATACCGTATCTGCTGTTGCTCCCAATCATGTTCCCAACAGTGGTGATGTGAATATTGGCCAGGGCGAAACTGTAACATTCGACCTGGGGCTGCACTATGGTGTGGGAACAGATGATACCCGGAACTCTGCGCAAAACATTAGTATCTATCCCAACCCTGCAACAGATGAAAGTGTGATAATTTCGATAAAAAATACAACTGAAAAAGATGGTTCCCTGACCCTTCGTAATGTTTGTGGTGAAATCGTTTATCAGGCTTCAAAAACAGCAGGAAATCATGATTTTATTATCCCTGCAAATGTGATGCAACACATAATCCCAGGTATGTATACAGCACATATAACAATTGGTAACGAATTATATATCAGCAAGATAATAAAGAATTAAAGGGAATTTTTATCTTTTACAAAATAGTTTAAATTTGCAGCAATATAATAAGGTCACGCTACAAGCAAATACACAACACACTATGATCAAACAACTTACTAATGTATTACTGGCTCTTGCGATTTTTGCCTTGGGGTCGGTTACTGTTAACGCGCAGGTTTTTGAGTTTAAAAGCCCTGACAGCGAACATGGATTAATATTAAAATCCACTAAAAGCGATAAAGTTGAGATGACATTTTCACTTCAATCGTTTTCCATGGACAAGATTATTGTCAACGGAGAGATGATGGATAAGTTGCAGATGCCGGGAAGTTATCTTCCTGCTGATGAAGGCACCCCGGATCTTCCATCTATAGGCCGCTATATTGCTATTCCACAGGAGTCGCATGCAAAATTAACGGTTAAATCGTATAAAACAGAGCATTACAGTGATGTTGAGGTTTCACCGGCGCCACGCATACCAGCGGTTTCGGATGACAGCCCGCTACATTACGAAAAAGAGGCTGCCATTTACCAGAAGGACGCCTTTTATCCTGCCAATCCGTTTATGTTATCTGAAAACATGAAAATCCGTGGTGTAGACGCTGTGATTCTTGGTGTTTCACCATTTCAGTACAATCCGGTAACCAAAGAGCTTATCGTTTATACTGATGTGGAACTTGAAGTATCGTATGAAGGTGGAAATAATCATTTCGGAGAAGATCGTCTGCGCAGTCGTTTCTGGGAGCCAATTCTTCAGGATATGATTGTTAATTACAGTTCATTGCCGGAAGTGGATTTTTATCCTGAAAATGCTCCTGAGAGCAAGAACACCAATTTTGAATATGTTATTATTACACCCGATAACCCAAGTTTTATCATGTGGGCTGATTCTTTGCGTCGGTTCAGAAACCGCCAGGGGATAAAAACAGGTGTTTTCCAGCTGCAACAAATTGGTGGTAACAATGCCGGTGCCATTGAAACTTTTGTCAACAATGCCTATAATACCTGGCAGATTCCTCCATCAGCAGTTTTGTTAATGGCAGATTATGGTAATTCCGGTGACAAAGCGATTACTTCACCCATGCATGATAACTACTGTGTTTCAGACAATATTTATGCTGATGTGGATGGAGATAACCTCCCTGAGATTGCTTTTGCCCGTATGACAGCACAAAATGAAGGTCATCTGGAAACTATGATAGGCAAAATTATCAGTTATGAGACCAACCCACCCACAAATCCTGATTTTTACCTTCACCCTGTTTCTGCCGGTGGCTGGCAAACAGAGCGCTGGTTCATCCTTTGTGCTGAGGTATGTCGTGGTTTCTGGGAAAATGAACTTGGTAAGGAACCTGTCAGGGAATATGCTATTTATAGCGGTACACCGGGGTCATCGTGGTCTACTAACTCCAACACCGCAACGGTTGTAAACTATTTTGGCCCCAACGGCCTTGGATATATTCCTGCTGATCCTTCAGGACTTACCGACTGGGGTGGCAATGCAACCAGAATAAACGCCGACATTAACAGTGGTGCTTTTATGCTAATGCACCGCGATCATGGAATGGAAACCGGCTGGGGTGAACCATCGTATACTAACGGAAACCTTTCAGGACTGGATAATGATGATCTTACTTTTGTACTTTCAATCAACTGTCTTACCGGGAAATACAACTATTCCTCCACCTGTTTTGCTGAAGCATTCCATCGTCATGAAAAAGGTTGTACCGGGATTATTGCTGCCAGCGAAACATCCTATTCATTTGTAAATGATGCCTACTGCTGGGGAATGTTTGATAACATGTGGGGTAACTTTGATCCCGGTTATGGTGTTGATCCTGTTGCTTCCGACTGGACACGCCCCTGCTTTGCCAATGCATCAGGTAAATTCTACCTCGCAGCAAGCAGCTGGCCTTCAAACCCCAATAACAAGGTCGTTACCTATCATCTTTTCCACCACCATGGCGATGCTTTCCAGACGGTATACTACAATATGCCTGAAGATCTGACTGTAACGCATCCTGAAGAAATTACCCCCGGTACTACAACCATGGAGGTAACAGCTGATAATGGTGCTACCGTTTGTCTGAGCTCAAATGGCTATATCCTTGATGTAGAATTATCCTCCGGTTCACCCATTACTCTCAATTTTGAAGAAGTAACTATTGGTACTGTGCTGAAGCTTACCGTTACCAAACAAAACTACTTCCGATATGAAGAGGATATCCTTGTTGTTGGCCCTCCCGCCGCTGCAGTTTCTCCTTCTCCATCAAATAATCAGACTAAGGTTGACATCTTCTCCGGATTGACATGGGATGGCTCAGGCGCTGATTATTATGAGGTATATTTTGGTACTGATAACCCACCCACAAACATCGTTAATGGTGAACAGGTTACAGAAATGACTTATGCTTTTGCTGAAACTCTTGATTTTAATCAGCAATATTACTGGCAGATAGTTTCTGTTAATAATTACGGCACAACAGGTAGCGAAGTATGGAACTTCACTGCTGCCGGAGAACCTGATGAGGACTTTGAAACCGGTGATTTCTCTCTCCATAGCTGGCAACATTCAGGTGATGCACAATGGACGGTAATCGACAGCGATGCAAAACATGGCAGCTACTCGGCCCAATCAGGTGCTATTGATAATGGCCAGACTTCTGTTCTGAAAATTGACATTGACTGCTCAGGATTTGAGAAAATCAAATTTTACAAAAAAGTAAGCTCTGAAGCTGACGCTGACAAACTGGTATTTCTTATTGATGGTACTGTTAAAGCTGAATGGAGTGGTGAAATTGACTGGTCGTATGAGCAGTTTACTTCCGGCCCCGGCCCACACTCTTTCGAATGGCGTTACGAAAAAGATGCCAGCGGTGCTGCCGGCAGCGATATGGCAGCCATCGACTTTATCTATCTGCCACCTACAGCAGCACTCTCTGCAACGGCTGGTGATGATACAGAGATTTGTGAATCCAATACCTATACTACCAGCGGTTTTGCTTCCAACCAAACTTCCATTGAGTGGACTACCGATGGCGATGGTTCTTTCGAAGATCCTGCCAGCCTGGCTACAATCTATACACCCGGAACTATGGATATCGACAATGGCTCTGTAGTGCTTACTTTAACAGCTTATGCCGGTACCGACCAGATTAGCGATAACCTTACCCTTACCATCAACCCCAACATTGTACTTAATGTCGATGGAGGCGTTGTTTGTGAGGCCGGAACCACTCTCGACTGGATCAGCGCAGAGAATTATGTATCACTGTTATGGACAACCTCCGGAGATGGTACTTTTGATAACGCAGAGATTGTAAACCCGGTATATACTCCCGGAAGCGGCGACCTTTCTGCAGGTGTGGCAGATCTTACCCTCAGCGCTGTGGCTATGAATGGCTGTGCTGATGCTGCTGAAGTGATCACCGTTGCTGTTATGGCTCCACCAGAAAAACCCTCTGTTCCTGATGGCCCCGAAACCGTTGATGTTTATTATACACCGGAATCCGTTTACACCACCACCGGAAACGCTGATGAATATCAGTGGGACCTTAACCCTGTAGCTGCCGGAGAACTTACTCCTGACGGAAACACTGTTACCATCCTTTGGAGCGAAACCTTCCAGGGTACTGCTGAAATTAAAGTATCAGGCAGTAACTCTTGCGGCGCATCAGAATTCTCTGAAGCATTACCGGTTATTGTTGACAATACTGTTGGTATAAATAGTTATGACCGTGAGATCGGTGTAACACCGAACCCCAGCAATGGCGAATTTGTTATCTCTATAGCAACAGCAACCATGGAAACGGTTATTGTTACCATAACATCTGCCGACGGACGGGTAATTGATGAACAGGAACTTGTTGTTGATGGACAGAAAACAATTGACTATCATAATGAAGCACTTTCATCAGGGATTTATTATCTTACCATAAAAACCCAAAACAAGGATTACATTAAAAAGCTGATAATTAAATAATTACAAAGGCTGTCTTCGGGCAGCCTTTTTTCATATTTATAATATTGAAATATGTGCCTTTTCAGGAAGTGGTTAGTCTGGAAAGCATTTTTAAAGTCACATTACAGAAAACAGAGCAAAAAATGATTAACAAAGTAATTTCACTCAGCACATTACTGATTTTATTGCTGAGTATGGGACATGCACAGGATGTAAAAGTGCATGATGACGGCGCCAATACGCTGTCAGTGGTGTCAGAAAATACCAATCACCTGAAGGTAGACTTTACATTTAATGACTTCTCGTTTATTGAAGTAAATACTTCTGAAGGAATGTATTGTAAACTGGGTACACCCGGTTACAGCCAGTCGCAGGAGCATGGCCTTCCGGAACTGCCGGTATTGCGACGTATCATTGAGGTGCCCCATGGTGCAGAAATGAATGTTCTGGTTACCAATATTGTTAATGAAGAAGTGAGCCTTTCCGAATATGGAATGGAATATCCCGTATTTCCTGCTCAGCCACCGGTGGCAAAAAGTAATACAGAACCTGTTGATTTGGTAATTAATGCGAATGCCTATGCTGCGAATACTTATTATAATGATGAACCGGCAAGTATTGAATCAATAGGCTTTATGCGTGGTACACGTCTGGCTCGTTTGGATATAAGCCCCGTAGCATACAACCCTGCTACCGGCATGCTGCGTATTATCACCTCCATGGAAGTTGAAGTACGTTTTTCAAACAGCGACATGGTTGCTACCATGAATGAAAAGGCACGCACTGCATCACCGGCATTTAAGGAGATGGATAAGTTTATCCTCAATAGCGAAGCTTTTGCCACCCGCGACGAGATCACTCAGTATCCGGTGAAATATGTAATTGTTTCCGATCCCATGTTTCAGATTCCCCTGACGCAATTTATCAACTGGAAGCGTCAGAAAGGATTTACCGTTGTGGAGGCCTATACCAGTGACCCCAATGTGGGAAATACTACAACGAGCATTAAAGCCTATCTTCAGGGGTTATATGAAAATGGTACTGCCTGGGATCCGGCACCAACCTATGTATTGTTTGTCGGCGATGTGGAACAGGTTCCTGCCTTTAACCAGGGAGCTCATGTTTCTGATCTTTATTATTGCGAATATACCGGTGATGATATTCCCGAGGTGTATTACGGTCGTTTTTCTGCCACCAGCACAGCACATGTGGAAGCGATGGTTCAGAAAACGGTTTCCTATGAAAAATACCAGATGCCAGATCCTTCCTACCTCAACGAATGTGTTATGATTGCCGGCGCTGATGCCAGCCACGCACCCACCTGGGGTAATGGAGCCATAAATTATGGTACCACCTACTATTTTAATGAAGCACACGGTTTAACATCCCATACCTATCTTTATCCTGAATCCTCAAACCATAGTGCGGATATCATCCAGCATGTCAGCGATGGTGTTTCTTACGCCAATTATACTGCTCACGGCAACTGGGACGGCTGGTCTGATCCTTCTTTTAAAAATTCAGATATCCCGGGACTTCAGAATGAAAATAAGTACTGCCTGATGGTTGGAAACTGTTGTCTTACCAATAAATTTAACGTTGCAGAGTGTTTTGGTGAAGCCTTACTGCGCGCTGAGAATAAAGGTGCTCTGGGATATATTGGTGGTTCCAACAGTACCTACTGGGACGAAGATTTCTACTGGGGTGTTGGTGTAGGTTCTATCTCTGCAAACCCTACATACGAAGGCACTGATTTAGGTGCATACGACAAGACCTTCCACGATCATGGTGAGCCTTATAGTGAATGGTTTACCACGCAGGGTCAGATGGTATATGCCGGAAATATGGCAGTAGAGCAGGGCAGCCCGGGTAATTCAACCTATTATTGGGAAATCTATCATCTTATGGGTGACCCGTCGCTGAGTGTATATTTATCACAACCATTACCATCATCTACAACCTATGAGCCCATTATGCCGATGGCTGCAGAGACCTTTGAGGTACAGACAGAGCCTTATTCGCTGGTGGCCATATCTTTTGAGGGTGAGTTACGCGGTTCGGCACAGGCAAACCCCTCAGGTATTGCTGTGGTGCATCTGAACCCTGTTTCAACTGTTGGAGAAGCTGACATTGTGGTTACAGGGCAAAACAGGGTTCCGTTTTTCGGAACTGTTACCATTGCCGGTGAGCCCGGTGTCCCCGTGAACGCCACTCCACAGGATGGTCAGGATGACATTTCAATCTTCACAGGCCTTACATGGGATGATGGTTTCGGTGGTGTACCTGAAAATTATTCGCTCTATCTGGGTACTGACAACCCGCCGTCAAACATTCTTGATGGCTTAAATACAGCAGATACATTTTGTGTCCTCAACGAGGCTTTAGACTTTGAAACAACCTATTTCTGGCAGGTGGTAGCCCATAACAGCTACGGTGATGTAAGCAGTGAGGTATGGTCATTTACCACAAAACCTGCCCCTGAAGAGGATTTCGAAACCGGTGACTTCGCTACTCTTCCATGGTATTTTGATGGTGATATGGAGTGGACGGTCGACGATCAGGTTAGCCGTCATGGTGACTTCAGTGCCAAATCAGGTGCGATTGGTGACGACCAGACAACATCACTGCTGCTGGATCTCAACAGCAACACTTTTGCTTCTGTAGGATTCTGGGCAAAGGTCAGCTGCGAAAATGAATCCGACAGACTGGAGTTTTATCTTGACGGGGTATTTAAAAAAATGTGGTATGGCGAAAAAGACTGGAGCTATGTTGAGTACTTTGTTGGCCCCGGACCTCACACCATTGAATGGCGATATCTCAAAGGTAGCGCAGGAAGCTCAGGTGATGACTGTGCATGGATCGATATGGTCTATCTGCCCATCGACAATACTATGAGCTGTAATGCCGGCAGCGATGGCGAAATCTGCCAGGGTGCCACCTATGTCCTTAACGGATCAGCATTTAATTATCAATCTGTATTATGGGAAACAGCAGGAGATGGTTTCTTCTCCGATAACACTATCCTTAAACCTGAATACACTCCCGGTGAACAGGATGTAACCAATGGTGAAGTAACACTTACCATGACAGTCTCTGACGGCAGTGATCAGGTTAGTGATGATATGCTGCTGATTGTCAATGCACTCCCCGGCAAACCACAGACCCCTCAGGGACCCGCTACGGTTGACCTGTATTATACCACGTCTTCTTCTTACCAGGTGGAGGAAACACCTTATGCTGAAACCTATCTCTGGCAATTGAGCCCTGAAGATGCCGGTGTTGTGGATGCTTCTGCAAATCAATGTACCATAAACTGGAATGAATCCTTTTCAGGTACTGCCCGGCTTCTGGTTACTGCACAAAACTTCTGCGGTAATGGCGAAGATTCAGATATTCTTGATATTGTTGTTGATAACACCGTTGGAATCTCTGTTCCTGAAAATGAAGCGCCATTGGCAATTATTCCCAACCCCAGCAACGGTGATTTTGTGATTATTATCAATAATAAAGACAATATTCAGCAGTATATTTCTATTGTTGATCCCGCCGGGAATACTGTTTTTTATACTTCTAATAATAAAGGATACCGGGAAATCCGTAACCTCGATTTACATGCAGGAATCTATTTGGTTCGAATTGTTAGTAATGGAAAGATAAAGATTGCCAAGCTTGTGATCACCAAGTAAGTATTTGAATTACAATCATATGTCATTTTTAAAAAAGCGTGGTTTTTGTCCACGCTTTTTTTTATTTTTACGCCCCGTAAAGAGTTTACTTACACTAAAGCAATAAAAAATGAAGAAAAATCTACTGCTTAAAGCGCTTCCGCTGGTTTTAGGTTTAGTTTTTTCCATGGGCCTTATGGCACAGGAAAAAGTCACCTATGCTGATCATAAATACGATCGCGGAATCCAGCTTGCAAAAGAATCAAAGGGAGGTGTTACGATCACCTTCTCCATCGATGAATTTTCGTTAACCGACAGAGATGTCAATGGTGAAACCATGAAAGGTATCGAGCTTCCCGGAACCTTCCTTCCAAATGACGAAGGTTATCCTGATCTTCCCGGACATAGCCGTTATGTTATGATCCCTCAGGGAGCAACAGCATCGGTAAGCATTAAAAATGCCACTGTTGAAACGATCGAAAACATAGAAATTTCACCGGCACCACGTATTCCTCTCGACACAGAAGTTGGTGACCTGGAATTTAATAAAAATGAAGCTGTATATGCTGAGAATGCATTTTACCCCGAAAACCCTGTGGTAATCTCGGGAGAACGCAAAGTTCGTGGTGTGGATATGGTGATGCTCGGCGTAACACCTTTCCAGTATAACCCGGTAACAAAGCAGCTTAAAGTATACCGTGATATCGAGGTAGAAGTAAAATTCGAAGGTGGTAACGGCCAGTTTGGTGAAGATCGCCTCAGAAGCCGTTACTGGGATCCTATGGTAAAAGATATGGCTCTTAATGCTGCTTCTTTAAAAGAAATCGATTACAACAAAAGAATTCATAACAGAGATGCTAAAACAAACGTCGACCTGGAATACATTATTATCACTCCCGATGACCCAATGTTCCAGGCCTGGGGTGGTGTAATCAAAAACTTCAGAACCAAACAGGGTATTGTAACCGGTGTTGTACCGCTCTCAGAAGTTGGCGGAAATAACGCTGCAGCCATTGAAAACTATATTAACAATGCATACAATAACTGGTATGTACCACCAGCCGCGGTACTTCTCCTTGGTGATTATGGCTCCGACCAGAACGTAAATATTACCAGCCCGCTGTGGGATAACTACTGCGTTTCGGATAATATTTATGCCGATGTTGATGAAGATGATCTTCCGGATATCGTATTTGCACGTATAACCGCCCGTGACGAAGATGAACTCTCTCTGATGATCAACAAGTTTATCAACTACGAACAAAATCCACCGCTGAGTTTTGATTTCTACAATAACCCAATTACAGCCTTAGGCTGGCAAACAGAGCGCTGGTTCCAGATTTGTTCTGAAACTGTTGGCGGATTCTGGAAAAATGAACTTGGCAAAGAACCTGTTCGTATCAATGAAGTTTACAGTGGTTCTCCCGGAACAACCTGGTCTACTGCAACGAACACTTCTACTGTAGTGAACTATTTTGGCCCCAACGGCCTTGGTTATCTTCCTGCCACACCTGCTGAACTCGGCAACTGGGCTGGTGGTAATGCCTCCATGATTAACAACGCTATCAATGCCGGTGCTTTTATGCTTATGCACCGCGACCACGGTGGTGAAACCGGATGGGGTGAACCTGCTTACCATAACTCTGACATCCTCGGTTTGAATAATACCGATCTTACCTATATCTTATCTATAAACTGTTTAACAGGAAAATACAACTGGAGTAGTGAGTGTTTTACAGAAGCCTTCCATCGCCATCAGTATGGAGCCTTAGGGCTTATTGCTGCTTCTGAAGTTTCTTATTCTTTTGTAAACGATACTTATGTCTGGGGTATGATGGATAATATGTGGAATGAATTTATGCCTGATTACGGCGACGAGTTCCCCACTAATTTTATTCGTCCTGCATTTGGCTCTGCTGCCGGAAAACATTTTTTGGAGAGCTCCAGCTGGCCCTACAATACCAGCAATAAAACCGTAACCTACCACCTCTTCCATGCTCATTCAGGTGCCTTTACAACAGTGTACTCTGAAATGCCTACTCAGGTAGAAATTACTTATGAGGAAATCCTTCCCGTAGCTCAGGAATACTTTGAGTTTACTGCTGAAGCCGGCGCGGTAATTTGTGTTACTTATGATGATGAAATTATTGGTGTTGCTGAAGGTAACGGATCACTCCAGCAAATGGTTATTGACCCCATGTCAAACCCCGGAGATTCTGTGCTTGTTACTGTTACTGCAAGAAATAAATTCCGCTATGAGGATTATGTAATGATCGCTGGTGCTCCTTTCCCAACTCAGAATCCGAATCCTGGCGACGGTGAAACCAAAGTAGCACCTTTCACTACACTTAACTGGTCCGACGGCCTGGGTAACCTGGCAGAAACCTATCAGGTTTATGTTGGTACCGATAATCCTCCTACCAATATTGTTAATGGTGAAGAAACAAATTCTCCAACCTTTACTTTACCGGAACAGCTTGACTTTAATACTACCTATTACTGGAGAATAGACTCCTATAATGTATATGGTTCTGTTGAGGGTAATGTGTGGTCGTTTGAAACCGGTAGTGAAGCTGATGAGGATTTTGAAACCGGTGATTTCTCTGCATTTGGCTGGTATTTCGGTGGAGACGCTGAATGGGAAGTTGTTGACAGTGAGGCCGCATGTGGATCTTATGCCGCAAAATCCGGAACTATTGGTGCCATGCAATCAACTTCTTTGATGCTCGACGTAAATATTGATGCCTTCCTGCCACAGAAACTCACCTTCTGGACGAAGATGGATGCTGCAGGCTCATCGACCCTTGCATTTTATGTGGATGGTGTTTTCAAAACCAATGTTGCCGGTACTATGGACTGGACAAAGGTAACTCCTCTTGTAGATCCGGGGCAGCATACACTGGAATGGCGTTTTGCCACAGGTGAAGTTTCAACGGGTGATGAATATGCTTATGTTGACTTCATTTATTTCCCGCCGCTGGCAGGGCTCTCTGTTAGTGCCGGTGAAAATACTACCATCTGTGAGTATGATGTTTATGCCACCGAAGGCGCTGCATCAAGTTATGCCGGACTGGAATGGACAACCAGCGGAACAGGTACTTTTGAAGATGCTTCAGCTCTGCATACAACCTATACACCCAGCGACGATGATTACGCTGCCGGCATGGTAACGCTTACCCTTGATGTCTGGGATGCTGAAGACAACCACCTTACCGATGATGTTGAACTTACCTTTATGGACGCTCCGGTAGTGAATGCTGAGGATGGCGGTATCTGCGGTACTGCTCCTGCACTCCTCGACTGGGTTGAGATTTCTGATTATTCTTCTGTGAACTGGTCCACTTCAGGAGATGGTACCTTTGATGATCCTTCTCTGATAAATCCATCCTACTCTGCAGGAACCATGGATATTGAAAACGGTTCTGTGGAACTTACCCTCAATGTTCACGGTAATGCTCCCTGTGGTACATTTGATCATGTTATGACTCTTACGGTTTCTGATGATCCTATGATCCCGACACAACCTGTCGGTGACGATTATGTTGACCTGGTTTATACTACCGAATCAGAATATACTACTGATGGTAACACTACAATATTTAACTGGGTTCTCGAACCTGAAGAAGCAGGAGTCCTCACGAAAGACGGTTCCACTGCCTATATCGCATGGAATGAAGAATTTGAAGGTACCGTAATGCTCAAGGTAAATGGCCAGAATATTTGTGGTGAAAGTGATTATTCCGAAACACTGGAAATTATCATTGATAATACCGTTGGTATTGATGAAAACAACCCAATGAACATTAAGGTAATGCCCAACCCCTCAAATGGTATTGTAAACCTTACCTTTAATGCTCCCGAATCGGCCTATACGGTTACCGTATACAGCGCTGCCGGTGAACAGATCTTCTTTACCGAAGGCAACCGCAACGACCTCGTAAAAGAAGTTATTGATATGAAACATGTTGCTAATGGCATGTATTATATGGTGATTCAAAATGATAATATGAAAGCTGTGAAAAAGATTATTATCGATAAATAAACGTTTTAATACCGTTTAAAAAAGCGCTGCAGAATTCTGCAGCGCTTTTTTTATGCTTTTCGGGGACATATATTCCTATTTGGTTGTCTGAATAATTAGGCTTACTTTTAGTGAAATATTAACATATGTATATATAATACCAAAACAAATATTTGTAATATGAGAAAAACTTTACTTACACTAACTACAATTTTTCTGGCCGTAATAGCATTTGGCCAGTCACGGGTAGCACGCGAAGAGGTGGTACTTGAAATTGGTACAGCCACATGGTGCGGATTCTGTCCCGGAGCAGCTATGGGAGCTGAAGACTTAATTGCAAATGGCTGTGATGTTGCTGTTATTGAGTATCATACCGATGATTCTTATACAAATGCAGCAGCTTTAGCACGTAAAAGTTATTATGGTATGGGCGGTATTCCCGATGCCTATTTTGATGGCATTGAAAATGTTGGTGGTGGTAGTGCGACACAAAGTATGTACTCAAGTTATTTACCTAAATATGAGCTGCGTATAGCAATTGCCTCTACAGTTTCTATCGATTGGTACGGCACGCATGAAGGAAATACCTATACCGTTACTGCAACTGTTATGAAACATGCCTCTGTGAGTAATGATCTTACCTTACACTTTGCCCTTACGGAATCAGGTATTCAGGAGGCATGGCAAAATCAAACCGAGCTTCACTGGGTAGAGCGCTGGATGCAAAACGACGGTGATGGTATTGATATCACACTCTCCGGCCCTGCTCCTGTAACTCAAACCGTTACTTTCGACATTGATCCATCGTGGAACCTCGAAGAACTCGAGTTAGTCGCTTTTGTACAGGATAATATTGACAAAGAAATTCAGCAGGCGAAAAAAGTTATGCTGGAAAATATGCCTCCTCCTCCACCGGTCGCAGATTTTACTGCCGATCAGACCGACTTCTGTGATATGGGCACGGTTACCTTTACCGACAACTCAGCATATGCTCAGGAATGGGCGTGGGAATTCCCCGGAGGAGACCCGGCAACGTCAACACAGCAGAATCCTGTTGTTAATTATGAAACTCCCGGTATCTACGATGTTACACTGACCGTAACAAACCCCAATACGTCGGATACCAAAACAATGACAAACTATATTAAAGTTCTTACTGCTCCCGAAACACCTGCAGAGCCTTCCGGAAGCACAAGTGTTTGTACCACCAATATGATGGATATGTACACCATTGATCCTGTCCAGTTTGCTTCATCCTACGAATGGGTTCTTACTCCTGCTGAAGCCGGTGTTGTTTTTGGTGTGGGAACAAGTGTTAACATTTCCTGGACCGGCGATGCGACCGGTGATGTAACGCTGAAAGTAAAGGCATCAAATAACTGTGGTGAAAGTGAATTCTCTGCTGAGCATACCATTACTATTAATGTTGGCCCGGAAACCTTTAATGTTACCGACGGTGGCGAAATATGTGATGGAGAAGAAGGTGTTGAGATTGGTCTTGACAGCTCCACCGATGGTGTTATCTATGAACTTATTGCTGATGGTACGCCCACAGGTATTACTGTTACCGGAGACGGAAATCCGGTTTCATTCGGATTAATTAATACCGGTGCTACATATAAAGTTGAAGCCAGCGATGCCTCCGGAACATGTACTGCAACAATGGCCGGCAATGCTCCTGTTGTTGTTCATCCATTGCCACAGGTTTTTGATATTGAAGGCGAAGGTACTTACTGTGAAGGTACCAACGGCGCTACTATTACTGTTGTGAGCACTGAAGATTTGATGAAGTATGAGCTTTATAAAGATGATGTTGCAACAGGTATCACAATACTTGGAGATGGCAATGCTGTTGCTTTTGAAGAAATTATGGAAGAAGGTATTTATACCATTATGGGTGATAATGATTACTGCATACAGCTGATGAATGGTGAAGTAGAGGTTTCTGTTATGCCTTTACCTGCTGTTCCTGCTACTCCCGAAGGATCAAACGATGTATGTATCAATTACGATCCAACCACCGACTATACAACTACCGGTGGTGCTGATGCTGAAACCTATGACTGGTCGATTGAACCTGCTGATGCCGGTACAATCAATGGTACTGGGCTGACAGCTACCGTAGAGTGGAATATTGAATTCGACGGTTATGCAACAATTGCTGTACGTGGCGAAAATGAATGTGGTCAGAGTACCTTCAGTGGTTCTTTTGAGGTTCATGCACGCCTGTGTACAGGTATCAACGAAAATAATGACTTGCAGACCCTGGTATTTCCGAATCCGGCTTCTGATCAGCTGAATATTGCACTCTCAGGCAATCAGATCGTTAATGTAATTATCAAAGACGCTATCGGCAAAACACGTTACTCGAAAGTTATCAATGTTCAGGGTAGACATACTGAGGTTATCGATATTGAAAATTTTGAAAAAGGAGTTTATTTCATCTTCACAGGAGATGACCATAATAACATAATGCAAAAAATTCTTGTAAAATAAATGTTTCACATTAAAACAATGGTGCTCGTACAAATTCGGGAACCATTGTTTTTTATAAATTAAGCAAAAGAATGAAAAAAGGTTTACTAATTATTATTGGGTTTGTGCTGTCGATGGGCCTTTTAGCCCAACAGGTTGACAGAGAAAAAGTGTTGGTTGAAATAGGAACAGGCACTTGGTGCCCCTACTGTCCTGGTGCTGCAATGGGTGCTGATGATTTAATTGCTAATGATTGTGATGTTGCTGTTATTGAGTATCATTCAGGTGATAGTTATAATAATACTGCAGCATCTACCCGTTTATCCTATTATGGGATAACGTCCTATCCTACTGCTGTTTTTGATGGCCTTGCTTCGGTAGTTGGTGGTAGTTCTTCTGCCAGCATGTATTCTCAATATCTCCCCAAATACCAGCAACGTATTGCTATTCAGTCTTCTTTTACTATTGACATGGATATAAGTTCTGCCGGTAATGATTATACTGTTGATGTTACTGTTACTAAAGTTGATGAGTATGATGGTGATAACTTGGTTTTCCATTGTGCTGCTACTGAGTCTCATATTGAAGAATCATGGCAGGGTCAAACGGAATTAAATTTTGTAGAACGACTCATGTCTCCTGGTGCCAGTGGTACTGCTTTGGATTTTTCTTCAGGTAGTACGGCTACTTTTACATTAAACTTTTCTTTAGACCCATCGTGGAATATTGAATTCTGTGAATTGGTGGGTTTTGTTCAGGATGTTGACTCCAAAGAGGTTTTGCAGGGTGATCTGAAAGTTCTGGCAACCCCTGAATTTGTTGTAGATGCAGAGGTTATTGAAGTGT
>CAZQNY010000029.1:0-30041 GCA_964594665.1 uncultured Bacteroidales bacterium | reverse complement strand
CGGTTACCTGAGCCCCAAACCGTCTAAGTGTACCTGCCAGATATGCGGCACATGCTTTTTGTGCTTCAGAACCCGGAACACGGGGCCCGAAAGCAACCTGCTCCGCAACAAATTTGTATGCTGAGTCGGCATTAAAGGGAGGAATAATCACCTTCTTTGTTGTTGGCTGATCTGAAACTGTTGGTGCTGTATTCTTCTTTTGCCCGTCGCCGTTGCAACCGGCCAAAAAAAGCATTAATACTGATAATGACAGGATAAAAATATTTTTCATGATGAATGTTTAAATAACCCGTTAGGGCTTCCATACGGATGTGAAAATACAAAGGTATCAAATTCTTTTCTGCTTTTTATCTCTTTCTCCTGTTCTCTCATGGATGCAGGAATCTGTCCGATATCGCCGGGGTAACCTGCTGCTATTACTGTTATAGGTGAAATATGCTCCGGCAGTTTAAAGTATTCGCATATATATTGAGAGTTAAAACCACCCATCTGATGCGAATAAATCCCTTTTTCCATACCCTGAATGGTTAGCAATGCAACGGCTTGTCCGGTATCATACTGCCAGGTAGTATTTTCTCTTTTCCCGTCGCTGCTTCGATTGCTGCCCATAGCGACAATCAAAACCGGCGCAGTAATGGCCCACTGTTGATTAAACGCTACCAATGATTCCATTATGGCATTGTATTCACTCGTACCCTTAAAAGCAAAGATAAACGACCAGGGCTGATCATTGAATGCTGATGGAGCTCTTCGCGCCGCCTCAAACATGCTGCGAAGGTCTTCATCGTTTGGGGTTTTCGCATCAAAGGCCCTGGGGCTCCATCGGTTTTGGATATTGCCGTTGACAGGGTATTTAACAGGTATTTCTTTTTGTATCATATTTTTAGGGTTTTACAATGTAAAAAGCAGAAAGCGTGGCAATAACACCGGCAACCACGCTTACGGAAAGATATAGGCTCCCCTGAACAAAATTACCGGTTTTAAAGAGCAACAGGATGTCGTTGGAGAAAGCACTGAAAGTGGTAAAACCACCACATAATCCTGTGGCAAGGAATAATTTCCAATCGCCGGTAACATGTCCTTTGCTGGCCAATGCATAAACGAGACCAATAATAAAACACCCAATAATATTTACGGTTAATGTACCCACAGGAAAGCCATTGGATGACTTTCCCTGCACATATTCTGCAATGATATACCGTAAAACACTTCCCAGAAATCCTCCGGCTCCAACGAAAAGTATTGCCTGCATATACGCTCAGATTATCAATTTGTTAAACAACAGATGTGTACTGATTGCAAAAGTAATTTTTTTCTTGTTGGTTTTGATGTATTTGACCATTACAGGAGTTAGTGAATAATTTTTATGATTAGAACTAAACAGCAGTGTTAAAAGATGTTAACGATAACCACCCGGATAAGTGTTTTTTCAATAATTTTGAATTTCTAATGAAAAAAAACATAAATTTGCACTTGCTGAAACGCAGAGAATATAAGAAAATCTAAAACATTTAAATTTTTGTATATGAAAATCAGAAACCTAATCATTGTTGTTGCCATTGTGTTCTCTATGGCATTTACTGCTTGTAATAATGTTGACAGTAGTACTGTCGCATTAAAAAACCAGACCGATACCATTAGTTATATTATTGGTCAGGATTATGGCTTTAACCTTGCCGACCAGACTTATGATGTAAACCCGGCAGCTATCTACAAAGGTGTTGAAGATGCAATCAACGGAACCAAACTGATTCCTGATTCAATTCGTAATCTTGTTGTTGCCGGTTTTAACCAGACGTTGGAGGTAGCGCAGCAGGCAACAATTAAGGAGAATTCACTGAAGAATAAAAAACTGGGTGCACAATTCCTTAGCCAGATGAAAAACCAGGAAGGCGTAGTAACACTTCCTAACGGAATGCAATATAAAGCCATCAAAAAAGGCAACGGTAAAAAGCCTGTTATTGGCGATAGCGTTACCCTGCATTACCGTGGTAGCTATGTTACTGAAAAAGATGGTAAATTTGATTTCCAGGTTTATGGCGAATCTTATGGCTCCGGTCCTGTAAATATTATGATTGACAACACTGTTCCCGGTCTGCGTGATGGTCTTCAGCTGATGACCCCCGGTTCAGTATACGAATTTTACATTCCTTCTTCACTCGGTTTTGGCGAAGATGGAAAATCTCAGATCGTTCCTCCTGGCGTTACACTGGTAATCCGCGTGGAACTTATTTCTGTTGAAAAAGCATAAGGGAACATTTTTAAAAATACATACAGAGTTAAACCACCTGATATTCAGGTGGTTTTTTTATTTTCCGTATTTTCAATATTAATTCTTTATTACAAATTCCTTTTTCTTATTTTAGCAGATTACCATAAAACGATACGAACAGAAGTAAAATGGTTACTGAAAAGAAAATAATTGATGACTGCCTGAAGGGGAAAAAACGGGCTTTTCTTCAATTGTATAATACTTACAGTACCGTGATGCTGGGCGTATGTTTGCGGTATGCCCGAAATAAATCTGAAGCTGAGGATATCCTTCAGGATGGCTTCGTAAAGGTGTTCCAAAATATCTCATCATACAGTTTTAAAGGCTCCTTTGAGGGGTGGATAAAACGTATTATGATTAATACAGCCCTTAACCACAACAGAAATAATCTGAAACATTACTTCCATTCTGATGTGGATGAAATTGAAGAATTTACGCTCATCGAAACGAATGTTGTCATTGATAAACAGGAATACCCTCTTAATACTGATGAATTAATGAAGCTCATTCAGGTTATGCCGCCGGGGTATAAAACCGTATTCAACCTTTATGTTTTTGAGGGTTATTCTCACAAAGAAATTGCTGACATGCTTGAAATTTCTGAAAACACTTCAAAATCACAATTGTCGAAGGCAAGAAAATATCTGAAAAACAAAATTATTAAGGCAACTTCAACCTAAAAAATGGTACTTTGATAAAATGAGTAAGGAGAAGATAAATATTGATAACCTCTTTAAGGAAAGCCTGAAAGGGCATTCTGCTGTTCCATCTGAAAATGTATGGAACCAGCTGGATGCACAATTGCAAAAAGAAGGGCTGTATAAGAGCTTTGTTGCCCGCAATAAACGCTGGGCCGCCGTTTTGCTGATTTTCCTTACTGCTGCCGGCGCTTTTTGGCTGTTTAATAACCTGTCAAATGATGATACGGTTCAACCATCTGAATTATTACCTGAAATGGTCGCTTCTGATGCACCACAGTCTCCTGCTGAACCCAAAGTAATGCTTTCTGAAAGCATTTCGATGAGCGAAGAGAATACAGTGCCACAGAAACCAAATACCTCCTTTGATGTTACTGAGGTTTCTGAAACAGCTGCCGCCACAGTAAAAGAAACTCCATTGTCTGAACCCGCTGTTATAAGTGAACCTGTTAATGATAATCCTGACATTATATCGCCCGTTGCTGTGGTAGTAGACCCGGTCATTGAACCTGAAGAATCCTTAACCACCAAAAATATCCATAAAGAGCTTTTGGATGAGTTTAGAATGCAGCAGCATTACAATGGTTCCTGGTATAGCCTTGCACAAAATAACCTGAACAATCAGAAATATTATACCAATAGTGTAACATCAACAGGAATGAAACAAATTTCTGACCTTACACCATGGGAAACATTCTCCATAAAACCATCTTATCTGTGTGTTGGGCTCAGTGCGGGTCCTGAGTATCTTTTTTATGGTGAGGATCAGCAGAATTCCGGCTTTGGTTTTGGCCTGGATCTCTATTACAATAAATCCGGACTGGTATTGCGTTCCGGGGCACACCTGGCAAGGTATGGCGATCAGGGGATTTATAATGTTAACTACCAACGCGTTGATAGTCTCGGGTATATGTATACTGTCGAATCATTTACTATTGACCCCGCTAATCCTGATTCAGTGATTTTTAATATGAAAATTGAAGGAGTGTACGATTCAGTATATGTTTCTGAGCAGGCATTTACCGACGCCTATTACAGCTATCTGCAAATACCACTTATGGCCGGATATACTGTATCCTCATATGGGAATTTCTCCTTTGATATCACTGCCGGACCGGTATTGAACCTTCTTGTAAGAGAAAATAATCCTAACCCAACAGTTCCTGTTGGAGAAAATATTTACATGGGTGAGGTTGATAATACCTCGCAGCCCTGGATAAGAACAAATCTTCAGCTTCGGGCTTCTGTGGCTATGCATTATCGCTTCTCTCCGCATCTGAGGCTTGCTGTTGAACCAATATACAACTATTACCTTAGTCCTTTTATTTCTGATCAGAGTCAGAATTCTTCCATCCCCTATTCTCTTAGTGGACGGGTAGGATTACTATATAAGTTTTAATTAAATGAAAACAATATATCTTATAATATCCTTTTTATTATTCCCCGTGCTGATATTTGCAGGCAATTATACTGTGCAGATATCCGGGAATGTTTTTGAAGAGGAGACACAGGTTCCGCTTGATGGGTATTCTGTTATTCTTTCCATTGACAGGACAGGCTCTTTTAACGGTTATTATGCTGAATTACAAACAAATAGCAACGGTTTTATATTTGCTGCTGTTGAAATACCCAGGGATGTCGCCGGTGGTGAAGTAAAAGTTGAGATTACTGATGCCAATGGTCAACCATTGGTTTTCTATGAAACTTTTTCGCAGGAAGATCCTTTTGTGCATTTTACCATACCTGTTTATGATGATTCCTTTGCTTATTGTTTTGCTGATTTTTCATATCAGTCAAATATTGCAAACAGCTATTCCTATTTTTTCTCTGATTTATCGGAAGGAGACGGAGATGAATATTTTTGGGATTTTGGCGATGGGATTACAAGCATCGAAAAAAACATTTCCCATACCTATGAGTTTGCCGGAGAATACAGGGTCTGCCATGGCTTTTCCAAAAGTGACGGCTCCTGCACTGATACCCTGTGTATGGTGATTGTGGTCGATAGTACGGATAATTATGAGTGTACTGTTACGTTTGAAGCCGTATATTTTAGTGGCCTTACAGCTGGTTTTCAGGCATACACTGAAAGCCCTTACTCAACGGTTTTTAACTGGGATTTTGGCGATGGCACCTCCGGCACCGGTGATTTTGTTATTCATTCTTTTCCTGAAGAAGGTGATTATATTGTGACTGTTTCGGGTGAGGATACCTATAACTGTGAAGATAGTTTCGATCTGGAGATCTCTGTTTCTGATACCCTGGAACCCTGTGAGGCATGGTTCGTCTCTCAGCCGGATACTATGAATCCTTTCAGATTTAGTTTCTTCGATATGTCTAACGGAGATATTGCCTTTTGGTACTGGGACTTTGGCGACGGCTCAACCTCCGAAGAGCAAAACCCGGTTCATGGTTACAGCCTCAACGGAAATTATTCTGTACACCTGTTTGTGGAAGATACAGTAAATAATTGCACCTCTGAAGTAACTCGTACCGTTGTAGTAAACTACAACCCCGAATGTAATGCCGATTTTTCTTTTGAACTCGATAGCTTATCACACCGTAGAAATCATTACCATTTTGAAAATCTTAGTACTCTGGATTATCCCGGTGAGATAAAATGGGATTTTGGTGATGGTGAACAGGTTGTTACATGGCAAACAAGCCATATCTATGATTCTCCCGGGGCTTATGATGTATGCCTTGAAATTAGTGACCAGTTCGGATATTGCCATGAAACTGTTTGTAAGTCACTGGAAACACCCCAATACAGAAATATCGGTGGTTACCTTTTTAATGGTGATTTCCCCATTAATAACCCCGTCCCGGAGGGCGATACTGCTGTTGCATTCTTATACCGAAAGCTTAGTGATGGTTTGCACCTCTACGATTCCATCCGCTTTTACGAATATGGATATTACTATTTTACCTGGTTACTGGAAGGCGAATACATTATTAAGGCACAACTGGAACAGGGCTGTACCCATTTTGACTCCTTTTTCCCGGTATATCATCCTTCAATGTTAAAGTGGGGCGAAGCTGAATATATTCATGTCGCTACTGATATATTTGATTGTAATACCAGTTTGGTTAATATCATCGATATGCAGAGCGGACAAGGTTATATCTCCGGAAATATTGTATTCCCAAATAATGAGTATCGAAACACCAAACCCGTAAATATTCTTTTGTATAATAGTGATCAGGATGCATTGATATATACCGTGTCTGATGAAAACGGAAACTTCTCTTTCAATGATATTCCTTATGGTTGTTATAAAGTTGTGGCTGAATCTACCGGTGACTATTCATTGCCTGTTGAAGTTTGTATTGACAAGAATATTCCCGGAAATGATGATGTTGAAATAGAACTCTTTTATGAAAATCCTACTGGTATCGGGGAGCATGTATCGGACATATATAAAAAAATATTTTTATTTCCTGTGCCCGCTCAAGCAACCCTTAACATATCTTTTGAGTCTACACAACATAACAGAGCATTAATATGCGTTCTTAATTTTACCGGACAGGAAGTTTATTCAGAAAACGTTACTGTAAACGAGGGATTAAACAGGCATAGCATTCCTGTTGAACAATTACCTTCCGGTATTTATGTATTGAAAATTATAACTCCTGATCGCGACGAAGCGTTTGTTTCGAAGTTTCTCAGGGATTAGAATTTTGGTTAATAAGCTAGGCGCAGGAACATCTCTTCCCCGGAGATGATTCCTGCTTTTTTTTGGTGTCTTACAAATGAATACCTGCCCCGGGTCCCAGAGGCAGACCTGCCAGTAACCAAATAATCAGAAGTATTGCCCATCCGATAAAAAACACAATGGAATAAGGTAACATTGTGGCAACCAGGGTTCCGATACCCGCCTTTTTATCGTATTTCTGAAAATATACAATGATTAGTGCAAAGAAACTCATCATTGGCGATATGATATTCGTTACACTATCACCGATGCGATACACTACCTGTGTGAGCTCGGGCGTATATCCCAAAAACATAAACATGGGTATAAAAACCGGTGCCATTAATGCCCATTTTGCACTGGCACTACCCATGATAAGGTTGATGAGTCCTGAAAAAACCATAAACATGAGCACCAGAGGTATTAACCCAAGGTTAAGGCTCTTTATGGCTTCTGCACCATCAATAGCTATGATGATCCCCAAATTAGACCAATTAAAATAAGCCACAAACTGAGCTGCAAAGAATACCAGAACCAAATAGCCGGAAAGCGATTTCATGCTTTCTGACATGCCCTTCATAACATCACTGTCGTTTTTGTATTTCCCCGTGCATACGCCATAAACAATACCCATGGTTCCAGCCACAAGCAATAAAACAGCGACGACACCACTTAAAACCGGTGATTTCAGAAAATCACCATTATCACCACGAAGAATGCCATTTTCCGGAATCAAACCTAAAAGCAGTAGTGCGAGAAAAACAAGGAATACAAGCCCGGAACACCTGATCCCTTTTTTTTCTCCGGGAGAAAGATGCGTTATTTCTTCTATCTTTTCCTCTGTGCCCTTGTAGGGCCCCAGGCGCGGTACAACAATTTTTTCCGTAACCAGCGTCCCCAGAATCGCAATAACAAACGTGGAGGCTACCATAAAATAATAGTTGGCAGTAGGATTTACATGGTATGCAGGATCAACCAAACGGGCAGCCTCCTGCGACAAACCGGCAAGAAGCGGGTCGATGGTGCCAAGGATAAGGTTTGCCGAAAAGCCACCGGAAACGCCGGCAAAACCTGCTGCCATACCTGCAATAGGATGACGACCAATGGCCATGAATATCGTCCCTGCCAATGGTACAAGCAATACATAACCTACACTGGAAGCCAGATTCGACAAAATCCCCGCCAGCACAATAATAAAGGTAAGCATCTTCTCAGGTGAATATAATACCAACCCCCGGATAAGAACCGCTATAAGACCACTGTTTTCAGCAAGGCCGATTCCAAGCATCGCAACAATGACAATGCCCAGCGGAGCAAAATCAGTGAAATTGGTGACCATATTTCTGAGTATCATATGAAGGCCATCACGGCTTAAAAGATTGATGGCCTCATACTGTTCGCCGGTGCCGGGATGCACTGCTGTTAAATCAAGAACAGCAAACAGGGCAGAAAGTAAAAGTACTATTAAGGCAAAAATTCCGAATAACGTTGCCGGATGAGGCAGGGCATTTCCTACGCGTTCAACACCATTCAAAAAAAGTTCTACAGGGCGTTTCTTCATTGTAAACTCATTTTGTTGAACAGCCAAAAATACTACATATTTAAAAACCTGCAAGTGTTTTGTTTGTAATAGGATAGATCACTGAAAGCAAAAAAGACCCCCGCAAACAGGAGCCTTTGAGTTTGAAGTCGGGATGATAGGATTCGAACCTACGACCTCTTCGTCCCGAACGAAGCGCGCTACCGGACTGCGCTACATCCCGATCTTGAGTATTATTGGGAATACTTCGAAGATGCCGTTTAAGCGTTTAAGGGTGCAAAAATAGGTTTTTTTTTATAAGTATCAACAGATGGCTTCTAATAAGTTTTTGGCATTATGTTATGACTTATTTCGTATTCCTGCACCCTAAAGCATTTTATTCAGGAATGCGGCACTATTCAGAATTATGTTTCCCCTTTTATTTTTGTATCTTGTACCCGTTTTGCAATACCCTAATTATATGGCGCAACGTGTTTTTTTACTTAGCCTCTTTTTGGCTCTTTTCTCTATGGCTCTTGCCCAGGAAACTCTATCCTTTACTCCTGAAATGCTCCCCGACGACACTTCCAAAGTCAGAATCCTGAATGATCTCTCCATAAAAAATATTTATTCTGACCCCGCAAAAGCCATGCTATACCTCGAAAACGCAATGACTATAGCCCGCAATATAGATGATTATAAAGGCCTTGCAAATACCTACATCAATTATGGCAAGGCTTTATCAGGTGTAGACAACAAAATAAAAGCCGCAGAATATTACTTTAATGCGCTCTATATTGGCGAGGAATCTGAAGATGACCGCATCATTGCTACAGCAAAAAATTATATCGCTACAGTATATATTTCCATACAAGACTATAACATCGCCGGTGAATATCTTCTTGACGCAATTGAATTAAACCGTAAAAACGGGGAAGAAAACCTGCTTGCAGCAAACTATAATAATATCGGCATGGTATATCGTGGGCAAGGTGAAAATACCATTGCCCTGGAGTACTTTTTTATGTCGCTGGAAATGAACCAGAAATTAGGCAATACTGACTGGATAAGTAATAATTATGGAAACATCGGTGCTACTTACAGCGAGATGAATAACCCCAAGGCAGTAGATTACTTTAATAAACGTATTGATCTGAAAACTGAACTGGGAGATGTTACGGGTGCTGCTTCCGGATATGTGATGCTCGGGAATTATTACATCAACAAGCAACAGTGGGAAATGTCTCTTGAACCATTACTCAAGGCTCTTGATATTGCTATGCAGGCTAAATCGTGGGAAATGGCTGCTGATTGTAAAAATATGCTTAGCCAGGCTTACAGCAACCTGGGCAGATGTAAGGATGCTTTTACAACCCATGTAGAATATACTGCATTGGTTGACAGCTCTCAAAAACAGGAATTGTCGAAAATTATTACCCGACTGGAGCTGCAACATCAATTTGAAAAACAGCAACAACTGGAAGATCAGCTGCAGGAAGAACGACGCATGCGGAACTATATCCTGGGGTCTGCACTTCTCGCAGCTCTGATAATACTTTTATTGCTGATAAGAAACCAACGTGAAAAAATAAAACGTGCACACCTTCAAAAACAACTCCTGGAAGAAGAACTGGATCATAAAAACCGGGAACTTACAACGAATATGCTCTACTTATTGCGAAAGAACGAGCTTATTGAGTGTATCTCCGATAAACTTATCGGCCTCCGGAAAAACCTGAAAAAAGAAAACCAACAGGTAATCCAACAGGTGATTACAGATTTGAGAGGCAACCTGGATAAAAATGTATGGGAAGAATTTGAAATACGTTTTAATGATGTTCATGGATCCTTCTATCAGAATCTGCAAAAAGATTTCCCCGACCTTACGTCAGGGGATAAGCGCCTGTGTGCCTTTTTACGAATGGATATGACAACAAAAGAAATTTCTGCAATTACCGGTCAAAGCATATCCAGCATTGAGGTTGCCAGAACACGACTGAGGAAAAAACTGGGAATCTCCAACACTCAAATAGGTCTGTCGCAATTTCTTTCAAACTATTAATAAGGTTTTATTACTTTTGTAAAAATTGATAATATTTAAATATGGTGGGTTTACCTAATATCCTGATTGTTGATGACCAGAAGATGAATATTCTGCTTCTGGAAAATCTGTTACGAAAAGTAAAAGCCAATATTCTAAAAGCATATAGCGGCAAAGAAGCCCTTCAGCTTATAGAAAACAATGACTTTGCATTAATGATTTTTGATGTTCAAATGCCAGGAATGGACGGCTTTGAGCTCGCCACAAAAGTCCGTGAATTTGACCATTGTAAAGGTGTTCCTGTAGTTTTTGTATCGGCAATCTTTACGGATAATGAAAGTATCTCCAAAGGGTACCATACAGGAGCTGTAGATTACCTTACCAAACCGGTAAACCCTCATATTCTGATCAGTAAGGTTGAAATCTTCCTTCAACTTTTCCGTCAACGCCAGGAAGCCATGATTCAAAAAAAGGAAATGGAAGACGAAATAAATCAGTTGAAAGACGAAATTACATCCTTAAAAAAGCAACTCGGAAAGCAATAATGGAACACGAGCATAATGATAAATCAGCCCTTCACGTGCAGGAAGGCATTCCACAACCCCCTTCCAGTAATGAAGCAGCAATATCCCGTTTTATAAAAAAGAAAAAAGCAGGCCCCTCGGTTTCAGAATTTGTTGAAGGTATTACAAGCGGTAATATCGTCTTGCTGAGTAAATCCATTACGCTTATAGAAAGCTCATTGCCTGCCCACCATAAACTGGCCCAGGAGATTATAGAAAAATGCCTTCCCTATACAGGGAAATCAAGCCGTATTGGCATCACCGGAGTTCCCGGCGTAGGAAAAAGTACATTTATTGAAGCACTGGGCTCTTTGCTTACTTCCGCAGGCCGAAAAGTCGCAGTACTGGCCATCGATCCCTCCTCAGCCCGCACCAAAGGCAGTATCCTTGGAGATAAAACGCGTATGGAGCAGCTTGCTACCGATCCAAACGCTTTTATTCGCCCCAGCCCCTCAGCAGGTACCCTGGGTGGCGTAGCCCGCAAAACACACGAATCCATTATCCTTTGTGAAGCTGCCGGATTTGATACTATCCTCGTTGAAACCGTTGGCGTCGGACAATCTGAAATTGCCGTACACTCTATGGTCGACTTCTTCCTGCTCCTGCAACTTGCCGGTGCAGGTGATGAACTGCAGGGTATTAAACGCGGAATAATGGAAATGGCAGATGCCATTGTGATTAATAAAGCTGAAGGTGACAACCTGCAAAAGGCTAAGCTCGCAAGCCGTGAATATGCTAATGCCCTGCACCTTTTCCCCGCACCGGAATCAGGCTGGGCCCCAAAAGTGGACATCTGCTCCGCAGTAAACGGTTTTAATATACAGCAAGTCTGGGATATGATCATGGATTACTTTACTCATACCAAGGCGAATGGCTATTTCCATATCAAACGAAATAACCAGGCTCAAAATATTATGCACCAAACAATAAAAGCTTCTTTGGGTGATTTGTTTTATCATAATGAAACCATTAAACCGAAGATTGCTGAAATGGAAACCTTTATTAAACAAGATAAAGTAAGCTCCTATAATGCTGCTGCCGCTCTCATTGAGGCTTTTCTTAATGACATTAAAAAGTAGTTAACCCCTCTTCTTCAATTAATTTAACATATCTTCAGTGTGTTTATGTGGGTATTGTCTGACAAATTTTATACATTTGATGCCCCCATAAAATCAGTATAAACTTTAGATCTTGAGAGCTATGAACTCAAAAACTAAATTAAACCCGAACCCTTTGGTTCAATATCTTGGCAAACCTGCAGCCCTGTTTACAAAAGCAGATATTATGAAGTATATCATCGACAATGGTATTGAGATGATTAACTTTAGATATGCCGATGGTGACGGTCGCCTGAAAACATTGAACTTTGTTATTAACAGCCTTGAACAGCTCGACTCCATTTTGTCGGTTGGCGAACGTGTTGACGGGTCAAGTCTTTTTAAACACATTGAAGCCGGCAGCAGCGATTTATATGTAGTACCGCGCTACAGAACTGCGTTTATAAACCCATTTAGCGAAATACCTACACTGGATATCCTCTGCTCATTTTTTGATAAAGACGGTAAACCGCTGGAAAGTGCACCGGAATACATCCTTCAGAAAGCACATCAGGCGCTTAAGGATAAAACAGGCCTTTGCTTTGAGGTAATGGGCGAGCTGGAGTATTATGTTATTACTGAGGCGGAAGAACTTTTCCGTCCTGCCGACCAGAAAGGTTACCATAGTTCTTCGCCTTTTAATAAATCTGAAATGTTCCGCCGTGAATCCATGAAGGCAATTGCTTCCTGTGGTGGCAACATAAAGTATGGTCACAGCGAAGTAGGCAATTTCACGCAGGACGGAATATTGTACGAACAGAATGAAATAGAATTTACGCCAACAAACCTTGAGGATGCAGCCGATCAATTAATGATTGCAAAATGGATTATCCGTACACTGGCGTATGAATATGATTTAAATATCACTTTTGCACCCAAAATTGGCCTTGGAAAGGCCGGCTCAGGATTGCACATTCACACCCGTCTTATGAAAGAGGGTAAAAATGTTATGGTAGAAAACGGAGAACTCAGCGATGCTGCCAGAAAAGCTATTGCAGGATATCTCACACTCGCACCTTCTCTGTCGGCATTCGGAAACACAAACCCCATGTCGTATATGCGTCTGGTACCACATCAGGAAGCACCCACCAATATTTGCTGGGGCGACCGCAACCGCTCCGTATTGGTACGTGTTCCCCTGGGGTGGAGAGGAAAATCGAATATGACCCGCCTTGCCAACCCCCTTGAAGAAGGGGAAGCAAAAGATTACAGTGCCAAGCAAACCGTCGAATTTCGTTGTCCTGATGGCTCTGCAAATATCTACTCCCTGCTCGCAGGACTTACCGTCGCGGCCCGATATGGCTTTGAAATGGAGAATGCCCTGGAGTATGCAAAACGTACCTATGTGGATGTCAATATCTTTGATGATGCCCATAAAGAACAACTCGATGCACTGGAGCATCTTCCCGCTTCATGTGCTGAATCAGCTGTGCAGCTGCGTAAACAGGCGGATATTTATACTGACATGGATGTATTCCCGCTTGGAATGATTCATAGTATTGCTGATGAACTGGAAGCCTTCGACGATAAAAAACTGCGTCCGGAACTGGAAAAAGACCCGGCTCTTATGATGCAGTATGTCCACCGCTTCTTCCACTGCGGTTAATGGATGAAATTAATTCTATTTATAACACCTCCTGAGAGGTGTTTTTTTTATGTCATTTTATCTCAAAAAATGACATTATGTCATTCAAAGAAACGGTAAAGGTGTCATTATGTCATTACGTGTTACCGCAAAGTGCTTTTTTTTGCCATGGCACGGTCATTGACTAAACGTTCCTGAAATTGATTTTAAAAAATTTATAAAATAAAACTAAAAAAACAGGAGGAACAAAAAATGATGATGAGATTTAGTCAACCTACAGTAAGTGATTTGATGAATCGTTTCATGAATGACTTTAATATGGAAAATCCAACAAGGGACTGCTACAAGCCTGCAGTAAACATTACAGAAAATGATGAAGAATTCTCCCTCGATTTCATGGTTCCGGGAATGAAAAAAGAAGATTTTAAAATTAACCTCGAAAATGATGTTCTGACCGTATCAGCAGAACTTAAAGAGGAAAAGAAAGAAGAAAACCGCGGATATTATCGCAAAGAATTTTCCTATGGATCATTCTGCCGCTCTTTCACATTACCCGAATCAATTGATAGCGAAAACATTAAAGCATCATATGAAAATGGTATTCTTACTGTTGGGCTGCCAAAAAAAGAAGAGGCTAAACCACAGCCTGCGCGCCTGATAGATATCATGTAAGAATGTATTGAATGGGTTTAAATTGGTGTACGGGAAGCCGACGAATAGTTCGGTTTCCCGTTTTTAATATCTTTGCGAAAAAGATAGCATTATGTTAAAATCAATGACAGGTTACGGCAAGCAGGTTCTTGTGATGCCGGAAAAAAAAGTAACTGTCGAAATACGCTCTTTAAACAGCAAGCAGTTTGACTTTAATTCACGTATTCCTTCTTTTTACAGAGAAAAAGAACAGGAAATCAGAAAAATGATTACCCGAAGCCTTGTTCGCGGAAAGATCGACTTTTTTATTCATGTTGAACTTACCGGAGCTTCCGTTAATCATAGCTTAAATACCTCTCTGGCTCTTGATTATTACAAACAGCTAAGAGAATTGGAATGTCAGTTAGAGAATAATTCCACTACCGATTATCTAACATTATTAATGCGAATGCCTGATGTTCTGCAGTCTAATGGACAGGAACTCGACGAAGAGGAATGGATATCCCTGAAAAGTGGCGTTCAGGATGCGCTGGCAGCAATAAATGATTTCCGGATTGAGGAGGGTCAATCACTGGCTACGGATATTAAATGCCGTATTGAGTCGATTATGTCGCTGATGGATGAGGTGGAGCCTTTTGAAGGTCAGCGAATCGTTAACATCCGCCAAAAACTCGAAAAAGATTTGCAATCCTGGGTTGATGCCGGCCGTGTGGATCAGAACCGTTTTGAACAGGAGCTTATTTATTACCTTGAAAAATTTGATATTACAGAAGAAAAAGTACGCCTTAAACGTCATTGTCTGTATTTTCTTGAAACAATGGCGCTCAATGACCCTCAGGGCAGAAAGCTTGGTTTTATAGGACAGGAAATAGGGCGGGAAATTAACACGCTCGGATCAAAGGCCAATGAAGCCAATATTCAGAAAATCGTTGTCCAGATGAAGGATGAACTTGAAAAGGTTAAGGAACAACTGGCAAATATTTTATAGCTATGGATGGTAAAATGGTGATCTTTTCAGCTCCTTCCGGGTCGGGAAAAACAACAATTGTTCGTCGCCTGCTGGATGCAGGCCTGCCCCTGGAATTTTCCATCTCCGCGGCTTCCCGGATGCCTCGAAACAATGAAAAAGATGGCGTTGATTATTATTTTCTCTCACCGGAAGAATTCCGCAAAAAGATTGATAATGAAGAGTTTGTTGAATGGGAGGAGGTTTACCATAACCAATATTACGGCACACTGAATACAGAGATTGACAGAATTTGGAAAAACGGACGGCATATTATTTTTGATGTGGATGTCGTAGGCGGTGTGAATATTAAGAAAAAGTTTGGCTCAAAGGCATTGGCGGTTTTTATAATGCCCCCCTCAGTGGAAATTCTTGAACAACGGCTACGCGACCGGGGCACAGAGAATGAAGATAGCCTTGCAAAACGTATTAAAAAAGCTGCCTGGGAAATAGAATATGCCACCCGGTTTGATGTCAGGGTTATTAATGATGACCTTGAAACAGCTGTTGATGAGGCTTATAACCTTGTCGCTGAATTTCTAAAACAATAATACATGCATAAAGCATTGTTCTTCGGATCCTTTAACCCGATACACAACGGCCATCTTGCAATAGCTCAGTATGTTATTGACAATGCTATTGCCGATGAAGTACTATTCGTGGTTTCTCCGGGAAGCCCATTTAAAAATCCTGAGGTACTGCTGGATAAACAGATGCGGCTGGAACTCGTGGAGCTTGCCATAATGGATATGCCACATATTTTTGTTTCAGATGCTGAATTTTACATGCCATTGCCTTCCTTTACTGCCGATACATTACGTGTATTCCGGAAGCAGTGGAGTGACAGCGAGCTTTCAATTTTGCTTGGCGCTGACCAGCTTGAGGGTTTTCATCGTTGGAAAAATTACCTTGAAATCATAAAATTTCATAAAGTTTTTCTTTACCCAAGAAAGGGTACTCCTTCAAAAATACCTGATGATCTCTACAATATGGAGCTCCTTGACGCACCCCTTTTTGAGCTCTCTTCTACTGATATCAGGCACCTTATCGCTTCAGGGGGAGATGTATCGAAAATGATGCCCCCGAAAGTAATAAATCGTATTCGTGAGAATAAATACTATCTTTAACCCAATATCGTTGTTTTATTATTCCTTGTAGCAAACCATTAATTTTTATTTTTGCACGATAAATATTCTTTTTTATGAAAAACAGAGCTCTTTTATTCATTCTTCTCATAGGAATAACATCCGTTTCATTCGCTCAATCGGAAGAACTGATGCGCAAATACACCAATAATTTTGATATTCTGACGGATATTTGGTTTGACGCTCCTGAAGAGATGGATATTCAAGCCATTAACCTGGGTTATAATATTTCTTCAAGTTATATTATCCCTATTGAGAGTACGAACTTTGGGGTTTTGCTGGGCCTTGGAATAACAGGTCATAATATTTACAGTGATGCTATTCAGACTGAGGTTCTTGATGCTTCGGGCAACCCCACAGGTGAAGTAGGCTTTACAAAGCTCGATTCTGTTATTAGTGGCATTTCCTATAGTAAAAATAAAATTGCGCTCACCTATGCTGAAGTGCCTTTTGAATTAAGATATTACAATAAAGACAATGGCATTAAAGTCTCCGCAGGTATACGCATTGGTTTTTTAATCGATAGTCATTCCAAGTATAATGGTGAAGATTACCTTTTTGATACAGACGATAACCTCAAGATAAAAATAAAGGATCTGGATAATATCAGCGAATACCGTTTTACTCCTTTCGTTCGTGTTGGTTGGAAATGGGTTAATGTTACTGCTTCCTACGGGCTAACTGGCATGTACGAGCAAAACAAAGGGCCCCAGATGCGGCCGCTTTCTTTAGGATTATCTTTTACACCATTCCATTAAAAAACAGAAGCACTAAAGTTGCAGGAAGAAATCCCGTGATTATTCCTGCCACCACGGCTCTGCGGCTCGATTGAGCCCCAATAATTGAAGCAGTTCCTGTCAGTCCTGTCAAAAATATTGTTGCGATCAATATTCCCGGTGAAGCGATAATATGAAGGATCTGCAATGCAGTAAGAAATCCAAGAACACCAGCCATTGAGGCGCAGGATAATGACACTTCCGTCCAAAGATTTATTAATATACAAAACACTACAATTACAATATACCCGAGCATAATGCCTGTGACAAGGCTATTGACACCTGTTTGGGTTAAAAAACGCCAGGCAAAAAAATAACTCACAATTACCACTAACAGATTATAATTCCGCATTCCTGTATTTGATGCAGTTGAATATAATGCATTCATCCATCGAAGCAAAAGGATCACCAGTAATGGAATTATCAGGGTCATCATTCCAACAATCAGTAGTATGAGCCATTTGTATTTTGGGGGATATGTGACAGATAGGATTCCCGGTGACAAAAGAACACACACAACCGCCAAAGCAGGACCAATGATTGGATGTAGCAACAGACGAATAACCATTGCTGCTTTTTTCTCAAAAGGATAAAAATTCATGTTAAAGTTCTTTTCGCAACCTTGCCACGGGGATATTCAGCTGTTCCCTGTATTTGGCAACAGTTCTGCGGGCGATATTATACCCTTTCTCTTTGAGGATCTTTGCCAGATGCTCGTCGGTAAGCGGCTTGCTTTTGTTTTCCTGCTCAATACAATCCTGAAGGATTTTTTTAATTTCCCTTGTTGATACTTCTTCACCGCTATCGGTTTGCATCGACTCAGAAAAGAATGTTTTCAAGAGAAAGGTACCATAAGGGGTTTGAACGTATTTGGAGTTGGCAACACGGCTAATGGTAGAAATATCAAGTCTTACAATTTCAGCAATATCTTTGAGAATCATGGGCCGCAGTTTGGTCTCATCACCGGAAAGGAAATATTCCTTTTGGTATTCCATGATGGCTGTCATTGTGGTTAATAGTGTGTTTTGGCGTTGCTGTATAGCATCAATAAACCATTTTGCTGAATCAATTTTTTGTTTGATAAAGGCAACCGCATCTTTTTGATCTTTTGATTGCTTCGACGGGTTGGCAGCATATCCTTTAAGCATTTCCCGGTAATCTCTGCTTACTCTTAAGTCAGGAGCATTTCGGCTGTTAAGGTGAAGCTCAAGGTCATCATCATTAATAGTAATAATAAAATCAGGTTGAATATAATGGTTAACCTTCACCGTTTCATTCATGCTATTCCCAGGCTTGGGGTTCAGCTTCAGGATTTCGTCAATAGCCGCTTTCAATTCTTCTTCGCTGGCGCCGGATTTCCTGAGTATTTTATCGTAGTGTTTTTTAGTAAAGTCGTTAAAATATCTCCAGATAACATCAATGGCAAGCAGAATGGCGGGAGTTCTGTCTTCAATTCTTTTAAGTTGAATCAAAAGGCACTCCTGCAGATTTCTTGCACCCACACCGGCAGGATCCATTTCATGTATTATTTTTAGCACCCTTATAACATCGTCAACGGTAATTTCCACATTACGGGTGAAGAGAATGTCATCGGCCAAAGCATCCGGTTCACGCTGCAGATACCCTGAATCGTCAAGGTTGCCAACAATAGTTTCAGCAATAATGCGATCCTCTTCCGATAAAATACGCATGCTTAATTGTTGCAACACATTTTCGTGGAATGTCTTCCCGGAGGCATAGGGAATATCTTTCTGCTCATCATCAGGGCCACTGTTATTGGCATAGAGTTTATAATCAGGAATTTCATCTTCGCTGAGATAATCTTCAAAATCAAACTCATCGTTATCCTTGTCATGTGAATCCTGGTCCTCGTTTTGTTGTGTGAGTTCCGGGTTATCAAAATCATCATCACCCCCATCTTTTCCTTCTTCAAGAACAGGGTTCGCTTCAATTTCCTCTTTGATGCGTTGCTCAAGATTCGTCGTAGGAATCTGCAACAGCTTCATGAGCATTATTTGCTGTGGTGACAGCTTTTGAAGCAGTTTCTGTTGTAATTTTTGATTCAGCATAACAAATGCAATTTAGCAAATTTTTTAGAAATCTGCACTTTGTGGTGTTCTTGGGAAAGGAATTACGTCACGAATATTGGTCATGCCCGTGACAAAGAGCATAAGTCTTTCAAAACCAAGACCATAACCACTATGAGGAACTGTTCCAAATCGTCTTGAATCAATATACCACCACATCTCTTTCTCCGACATATCCATCTCTTTCATCCTGCTTTGCAGCTTCACGAGGCTCTCTTCACGCTGGGATCCGCCGATAATCTCACCGATTTGTGGAAAAAGAACATCCATGGCACGTACTGTTTTGCCATCATCATTCTGTTTCATATAAAATGCTTTGATATCTTTTGGATAATCAATCAGGATAACCGGCTTTTTGAAATGCTTCTCCACAAGATACCTCTCATGTTCCGACTGCAGGTCAATGCCCCAGTCATTTACAATAAACTGGAATTTCTTTTTCTTATTGGGTTTTGAATTTCGGAGAATATCGATGGCTTCCGTATAGGTAACTCTTTCAAAGTCATTATCAAGAACAAAATGAAGCTTTTCGATCAAAGCCATTTCAGAACGTTGATCAGCGGGTTTATTTTTTTCTTCATTTTTTAGCCTTGATTCCAGAAACACCAAATCATCATAGCAATTATCCAATGCATATTTGATAAGATATTTCAGCATTTCTTCTGCCAGATCCATGTTATCATGGATATCATAAAACGCCATTTCGGGCTCTATCATCCAGAATTCCGCAAGGTGACGTGTGGTATTGGAATTTTCTGCTCTGAATGTGGGGCCAAAAGTATAAACGTTGGATAAAGCCAGTGCTCCCAACTCGGCTTCCAGCTGCCCGGAAACGGTTAGTGAGGTTTCCCGGCCAAAGAAATCTTCTTTGTAGTTGATATTTCCCTCTTCCGTAAGTGGCGGATTTTTGGGATCCAGGGTGGAAACATGAAACATCTCGCCGGCACCTTCTGCATCCGAAGCAGTAATAATGGGCGTATGAATATTATAAAATCCTTTATCGTTGAAAAATTTGTGTATTGCAAAAATCATATTGTGGCGAATACGGAAAATGGCGCCAAAAGTGTTTGTTCTAAAACGCAAATGGGCAATTTCGCGAAGGAATTCCAACGAATGACGCTTGGGTTGCAGCGGATATTCATCAGGATGCGCTTCACCAAGAACATCAAGATTTTTCACGGTTACCTCACAGCTCTGCCCTGCACCCGACGACTCCTTAAGTTCTCCAACAACTGCTATGGCTGCACCGGTGGTTACCTTTGCCAGTTCTTTTTCCGGAAATTGCTCTGCATCAAAAACCAATTGCAGATTATTTATTGTTGAACCATCGTTGAGTGCCACAAACGACACATTCTTACTGGTACGTTTTGTGCGTACCCATCCCATAACAGTTATCTCTTTCCCAAAATCCTTGCTCTCCAGGAGCGCTTTAATGTTTGTCTTTTTCATTCCAAATAACGATTAGTTCATGTTCATGCAAATGTAAGGGAAATTTCAAAAAGCAACCCCTTATATGTTATATTCATAATTGATAATTCAATATTGGTTACTTTTGCACCACGATGGAGAAAAGAGAAATGGATATTTATCCTCTATTAACCGGGAAATCGAATGTCAGGCCATTAATCATTGCGGGACCCTGCAGTGCGGAAAGTCGTCAGCAGGTAATTTCAACGGCTCAAGCCCTGGCGCAGGAAGGACGAACAAACCTTTTTCGTGCCGGCATATGGAAACCACGAACACGTCCCGGATCCTTTGAAGGCATGGGAGAACAGGCACTTGCGTGGGTTTCAGAAGCTTCTGCACAAACAGGCATTCCTGCTGCGGTGGAAATTGCCAACCCTGCACACCTGGATATGGCGCTAAGCCACAATATCAGGATTTTCTGGCTCGGCGCTCGTACAGTTGTAAACCCGTTTATGGTTCAGGAAATCGCTGATGCACTGAAAGGGTTGGAGGTCGCTGTGATGGTTAAAAATCCCGTAAACCCCGACTTAAACCTGTGGATCGGTGCAATTGAAAGGCTTTATGATGCCGGCATTCGTCGGCTGGCAGCTATTCACAGGGGATTTTCCCATTTTGAATCTGCACCTTTGCGTAATAAACCTCTTTGGGAGATTCCCATCTCTTTGAAAAGCAGAATCCCTGACCTTCCGGTTATTACCGACCCAAGCCATATCTGTGGAAATACAACCTTCCTACACGATATTGCACAAAAAGCCATGGACCTGGAAATGGATGGCCTTATGGTTGAAACCCACTGTTGCCCTGAAAAGGCCCTTACCGATGCAGCACAACAAATCTCTCCTGTGGCGCTTTCTGCCTTATTGAATGGCCTGACGCTTCGTACCTGTGAAGGTGAAGATACATTTGAAAAATCCGTCACCCGATGGAGAGACATTATTGATGAAAAAGACCAGGAACTTTTAAATGTTATATCCTCACGCTTTGCTGCTGTCAGGGAAATTGGTGACCTGAAAAAACAGCACCATGTTACAATTTTACAACTCGAACGCTGGAGCAGTATTATTGAGTCCCGGTTAAAAGAAGCTGAAAAATTTGATATCGACACAGCTTTTATGCGGCGGCTGCTTCATCTTTTACATGAAGAATCTATCCGTATTCAGGAAAATATATTTAACGATAAACAGACCTAAGGCATTACATCCAATGCTTCCGCTTAAAGTAGAGAACCATAATAATTACTACCATAATCATTATACCAAGGATCACAAAAAAGGCATATGGATCTCTCTCCAGAGGTAAACCAATATTCATTCCGTAGAGCCCGGTTATAAATGTTAGGGGTAGTAATATAGTTGATACCAATGTAAGAATCTTCATGATCTCGTTGGTCTTATTGGCCTGCAACGAGTCGAAAGTCATTGATAATCCGTCAATAAGCTCCGCATAGTCTTCTGTCATATCCCACATCTTCTGATAGTAGTCAAGGATATTTCCCCAGTAGTCTTCCATATTGTCAGCGTAACCCTCAATTTCACCTGATTCAAATTTATGGAATAGACGCAGCTGAGGTTTGAAAATGGTATTGAGAAGAATAATATTTTTCCGCACTACAGAGGTACCTTCGATAATACGTTCTGCTTTTTTTGAAAAAAGATCGCGATTGATTCTGTCTACTTCTGAACCAATTTGCCTCACGAGTTTCATCGTTTCGATCATTAATGTTTCCAGGACTATATAAAGCAACTGGTCAGAAGATGCAAGTTGAAATTTTTCATCATCTTCGCTGGCATGTTTAGCCTGTTGAAACAAATCGCGAACAACCCAGTGCGACTTCCCGATAGTAATAATGTAATCATCCCCCCAGAATATTTTTACTTCACGGGTTTTAAGAAATTTATTCTGCCTGTCAAAATAAGGGAAATGTAATATCAGGAAATAATAATCGTCGTAGATATCAATCTTTGGACGCTGGTTGTAACTTTTACAGTCCTCAATATCAAGTGGGTGGAAATGGAAGTCATCCAGAAGGTGTTGAAGGTCATCATCTGATGGCTGGAATATGTGATGCCACTTTAGTGTTCCGAATTTAATAGTATCGATCATGATAGACCCTCCCTTCTTTATGAATTAAAATTTCTACATTCCTTTATGCTGTTTTTTGTTGCGGCATCAAAGGTATAAAAAATTCACTCCAACCAAAAGGCTCAGCCAAATGATTCTATTTCCACTGTAGTGTGGAAATTATTTTTTCAATGTCTTCTTTAAGGAATGAGATTACAGGTGCCAGGGAGTCGTTATTGGGAAGGGTATTAAAGTATAAAGCTCCACGGATAAAATGCCGGGTAGAATCAGTAATATAAAACTGATAGGGTGATGCAGCCTCGGAACCATTAATATGATATGCGGTACCATAAACATTATGCGCTGGGAAAAGCAATAATGTTTCCTCAATACCTGACGATTTTGGAATATGTTTCATAACCATGGAATGTGCATCTTCAATAAGATTTCCAAGGTTACTGTTGACAGGTTTATAGCTTATATGCAGGGTTCCGTTAAATGGGGGGAATTGCATATTTAGCCAGTAACTCTGTACTGGATTGTTGTTTTTCACCACCGGTACAGCATAATCCGGATATTTAAAACTATAGGGGTAAGCATTGTCAAAGGTTATCAATGATGATTCCGGCAGGTCGATTCGGAAAAAGCCCCTGGGCCTGGGTACAGGTGTTTCCCCACAGGAAATGAAGAATATTGTCAGTGTTATGAGTATAATAATTTTTCTACCGGGCATAATCTGCGATTTGAAAATGTACTTTCTTTATTCTGCGGTTATCAACTTCTTTAATGATAAACGTATATTTATCCCAGGTTATGGTATCATCCCTGGCGGGAATTTCTTCTTTGATTTCAAGAATCAGGCCGGCAAGAGAATCGGCTTCACCCTTCACTTCATCAAAAATCCGATCATCTGCATCAATTATTTTACAAATATCGTTAAGCGACACTTTGCCTTCAAAAATATAGTTTTTATCGTCGATTTTTTTGTAATCGATTTCATCATCCGTATTATCGGATTCATCAATTATTTCGCCAACAATTTCTTCAAGCACATCTTCCATAGTAACAATGCCGGAAGTACCTCCATACTCATCAACAACAACAGCCATATGGATTTTTCTTTCCTGAAATTCTCGTAGCAGGTCGTTAATTTTTTTGTTCTCAGGAATAAAAAATGCGTCCCTCAGCAAAGTATTCCATACAAACGATTCGCTATGGCTATAGTAAGGCAGGAGATCTTTTATATATAAAATTCCCTCTACCTTGTCAAAAGTATCGGTATAGACAGGAATCCGTGAAAAATTCGATTTTTTAACAACATCCAGCAGGCTTAGGAAATCTGTTGCTGCGTCAATAGCTACAACATCAACACGTGATTTCATGATTTCGCTAACCTCGGTATCGCCAAAACGGGCGATGCCCTGAAGCATCTTTTTTTCACCTTCCGGTTGTGTATCGCTTGTAGTAATATTAACAGCATCAGTAAGTTCGTCGCGGCTAATGTCAAAACCACGTCGTTTAATCCTTTTGTTAATAATTTGTGTTGATGTAACCAAAAGATATATAATGGGATAGAAAATTGCATGAAAGAATTTTAGCGGCCTGGCCATAATACCTGCAAAACGCACCGGATATCGTGCAGCAATAATTTTTGGCAGGATCTCTCCGAAAAGCAATAAAACGGAGGTAATTATTACAACTTCATATAGAAATTGTAATACAGGCCGACCGGCAAGGTTAAAGATGCTCTCAGATACAAAAGTAAATATCAGAATGATGGCAACATTCACAAAATTGTTGGTTACCAGGATGGATCCCAATAGATTACTTCGCTTCTCGAGATGCTGCAGAATCAGCTGTGACCTTTTGTCTTCATTTTTCGATAAATCCTGTAATTGTTGTGGATTAAGGGAAAAATAGGCTACCTCTGACCCCGATATCAGCGCCGACATCATTAGAAGAACAATGATAAAAAGGATAGCAATAATGACGGTACCATTTACATTATTTCCCTGCACAGTAGCAAGTAAAACTGAACACACCGAAAAAGGATCTGGATCTGTTGTTATCAATGTATTGATTTTTATTCTTTACAAAATTAATAAACAATCCGCACAAAATTAAAAACGGGAGTAAAACCCTGCAAAAAATACAGCTGTCCTACTCCACATTAAAACCAGTGAAAAAACACACTTATAAGGATAGAAGAGAGAAATATCTTAATTTAAAAAGGAAGATCATCTTCCGGGCTTTCTTCTCTTACAGGTTCCTGGCTCTGAGGCTTTGGCGCCTGTTGAGGTGAAGCTGATGGAGCAGAACTTTGTGGCCCGCCATTGTTTTCAGCCTTGTCGAGCATCACAAAGGAATCACCTACAATTTCTGTAAAATATCGCTTTTTACCCTCTTTGTCGTTGTACTCTCGTGTTCTTAACCGGCCTTCAACATAAACTTTACTGCCTTTATGAAGGTATTTTTCAGCCACATCTGCCAAACCTCTCCAAACTGTTATTGTATGCCATTCTGTTTGATCAACACGTTGTCCCTCCCGGTTACGGTATGTCTCCGTTGTTGCCATACGAAAGGTTGCCTTTTTCAGGTTGGTATCAATCATTGTTACTTCCGGGTCTATTCCCAGATTCCCCACCAAAATTACTTTGTTAACTCCTGCCATAATTCATTGTCTTTGATTCTTTCTACAAATTTACAAAATTTCTCTTGCCTGCTGTTTAATACGAAAAACAATAAAACGTTACCCTCCAAAAGAAAGATTTTTTTTCAGATACCTGTTTTTTTGGATGATTTTTAGTGTCAGTGAATGAGTTGGGAAGTCATCAATGTTTTTTGTATGAAAAATATTTCTATCTCTGAAAGGCACTGAATCAGATGGATTTTCAAAAATGAGGCAGCGTGTAATAATCTTTTGATGACTCAAAAGGTGTTCCGTCGCAGAGGTAACTTCCCGCAAGATTAAATTTTTTGAATTGAGCCAGTTATTTTTCACTGCACTCTCCAATAAAGCTTCCGGGTCAGATTCCCGATCCGTTTCAATCATTGGGAATTCAAACAAACGAAACCAGATATCCCTCGGGTCGTTTCGCTGAGTGAAAAATGTAGCTCCGGTTTGTGTCTCGATAATTATAAAATAGTTGAAAAATCGTTTTCGCGTTTTTGTTGTTTTCGTTTTCACGGGAATCTGTTTGACGAGATTATGTTTAAAGGCAAGGCAATGATCCTTGAGAGGACAAATATTGCACTGTGGTGCCAGGGGTTTACATATTAATGCACCAAAATCCATAATGGCCTGATTAAAATCTCCGGGATGATTTTTCGGAAGCAGATCCTCAACAATACCTTTAATAATACGATTTCCTTTGGTGGTATTTACAGGTTCACGGACTTGAAAGAGCCTCGATATAACACGTTGTACATTGCCGTCGACAGCAGAAACAGGCAGGTTAAAGGCTATTGAAGCTATTGCTCCTGCCGTATACGGTCCGATACCCGGCAGGGAAATTATATCGTTAAAAGATGAAGGAAACTGTGATTGATATTGCTGATCAATTATCCTGGCGGTTTTATGAATATTTCTTGCCCGGGAATAGTATCCAAGGCCTTGCCATAGCTTAAGTACCTTTTCTTCAGGGGCTTTGGCGAGTTTATGGATATCCGGAAAAGCCTCCATAAAACGGTTATAGTAGCCAATAACCTGTTGTACACGCGTTTGCTGGAGCATGATTTCTGAAATCCATATAGCATAAGGTGATGAATTTTTCCGCCATGGTAAGGCTCTTTTTTCATTGGAATACCATTCTATAAGTAGTGTGTCTATCATAAACGAATCTCTTGAACAAATTTATGCTGAGCTATTTAGAAAAATATTTTCTTCGATGAAGTGTTTGTTCTTTCAAAAAAAAATTATCTTTGCAGACCGAAAAACGATATCATTAATCTCTAAAAATATAGTAATTATGACAAAAGCAGAAATTGTAGCAGAAATTGCCAATAAGACCGGTATTGAGAAGGTAGCTGTTCAGGCAACTGTTGAAGCTTTCATGGATTCCGTAAAAGATTCACTGAATCGCGGTGAAAATGTTTATTTAAGAGGATTTGGTAGTTTTACCATTAAAAGACGTGCAGAAAAAACAGGACGTAATATTTCAAAGAATACAACTATCATTATTCCTGCTCACAATATTCCGGCTTTTAAACCTGCAAAAACTTTTGTTAATGCAGTAAAAGATAGCGTTCAATAAAGTGTTTATTATAAATTATTAAGTTATGCCAAGCGGTAAAAAGAGAAAGAGACATAAGATGTCAACACACAAACGCAAGAAGCGTTTGAGAAAAAACAGGCATAAGAAGAAGTAAAACCTGTTTGGTGTTATTCAATTTCTACCATAGATGAATGCCTCAGGCTCATGTATGGTAGAAATTTTCGTTATTGAGAGGCGGCTCTCTGAAGTATCTTGAAAGACAGGGCATGAATTTTCGGGACCACGAAAAAAAGAGAACCGATTTTGACAAAAGAACTATTCGTAGACGCCCGCAGGGCAGAGGTAAATATCGCATTGCTTGAAGATAAAAACCTCGTTGAGCTACATAAAGAAAAAAGCAACAACAATTTCTCGGTCGGAGATGTATATCTTGGCCGGGTTAAGAAGGTTATGCCCAGCCTGAATGCAGCATTTATTAATGTTGGCCATGAAAAGGACGCCTTCCTCCATTATCTCGATCTTGGGCCTCAGGTAAGATCGCTGGTGAAATATTCCAAACAGGCGCAGGCAAATACCCCAAACCTGAAAATAAGTAATTTTAAACTGGAAAAAGATATTGAAAAAACCGGCAAAATTACCGGTGTGCTTTCGCAGGGTCAACATATACTTGTTCAGGTTACAAAAGAACCTATTTCTACCAAAGGACCCAGGGTGACGTCTGAAATTTCTTTCGCAGGTCGATACCTCGTGCTGGTGCCCTTCTCAAACCGTATCTCCATATCGCAAAAAATTAAAAGCGTTGATGAACGGAATAGGTTGAAGCGCCTTATCGCTAGTATACGCCCAAAAAATGTTGGCATTATTATCCGTACCGTTGCGGAAAATAAACTTGTTGCTGACCTTGATGCTGACTTGAGAGACCTTTATTCAAAATGGGAATCGCTGACAAAAAAACTTGCACGCGCTAAAGCAACACATAAAATTCATAGCGAACTCGACAGGACTTCCGCAATACTGCGCGATATCCTTACGGAGTCGTTTAACAGTATCGTTGTTAATGACCCCACCGTTTACGAGGATAGCAAGAATTATCTCCGTCAAATTGCCCCACAGAAGGTGGATATCGTTAAGCTTTATAAAGGACGACAGCCCGTATTTGAACATTATGGCGTTGATAAGCAGATAAAAAACTCCTTTGGTAAGATTGTTACCATTAAAAGCGGGGTGTACCTGATTATTGAGCATACTGAAGCATTGCATGTTATTGACGTGAATTCAGGGCATCGTGTGGCAAGTGGTAAGAATCAGGAATCCAATGCTATTGAGGTAAATATGGAGGCTGCCGATGAAATTGCACGGCAACTCAGGTTACGGGATATGGGTGGTATCATTGTTATCGATTTTATCGATATGCATGAACCCGGAAACCGCAAAAAACTTTATCAGCACCTGAAAGAAGTGATGGAACGTGATAATGCAAAGCATACTATCCTACCCCCAAGTAAGTTTGGACTGATACAGATTACCCGCCAGCGTGTACGCCCCGAGCTCAACCTTCAGGTTCTCGAAAAATGCCCCGCTTGTGGCGGCACCGGAGAAATAAAACCCAGCATTATTCTTGTTGATGAAATTGAAAACAACCTGAGGTATCTTATTCAGGAACAAAACGAAAAATTTCTTAAAATTGATGTACATCCCTATATCCATGCATATATAACAAAAGGGTTGTTTAGCACCCGTTTCAAATGGGGAATGAATTACCGCGCTCGGATACAGGTTGTACCCAACTCCTCCTATCATGTGATGGAGTACCATTTTTTTAATAAAGCCGGGGATGAAATAAAAATTTAACCCCGCAGCTCTTCGCGAGCAATAAATATATACCTAATTTAATATGGAAACAGTAGTAAGTGGAATACGACCAACAGGAAACCTGCATCTGGGCAACTATTTCGGAGCAATGGTCAACTTCGTAAAAATGCAGGATTTATATAATTGCTATTTTTTTATTGCCGATTATCACTCCCTGACTACGCATCCTACTCCGGAGAACCTTCATAATAATGTAAAAACTGTTCTTGCTGAGTATATTGCTTCAGGAATTGATCCGGAAAAATCTACCATCTATGTTCAAAGTGATGTTCCGGAGGTTATTGAGTTATATCTATTTCTTAATATGAATGCCTATCTCGGAGAACTGGAACGCTGCACCTCATTTAAGGATAAAGCACGACAGCAACCTGAGAATGTGAATGCAGGACTGCTGACATACCCTACCCTTATGGCTTCGGATGTTATTATTCACAAAGCCAATAAAGTTCCTGTAGGTAAAGACCAGGAGCAGAATATGGAAATGATGCGCTCTTTCGCCAAACGATTTAACAGAATGTACAATGTGGATTATTTCCCCATCCCGGCATCCTTTAATTTTGGTGAAGCACTCGTGAAAATCCCCGGACTGGATGGCAGTGGTAAGATGGGTAAATCTGAAGGTGAAGGCAATGCTATCTTCCTTGGCGAAGATCCCAAATCTATAAAGAAAAAGATTATGCGTGCGGTGACAGATAGCGGCCCAACGGAACCGAACTCAGTAAAACCGGATGCAATTCAGAACCTGTTCACTCTCATGAGCGTGGTTTCTACACCGGATACTGTAGCGTATTTTGATGAAAAGTACAATAACTGTGAAATCCGCTACGGAGATCTGAAGAAACAGCTTGCAGAAGATATGATCAACTTTACGGCTCCATTTCGCGAGCGTATTCAGGATCTTATGGGCAATGATGAATACCTGAGCAAGATTGTTCGTGAAGGTGGTGAAAGAGCCCGTGAAAGTGCAGCTAAAACCATTCGGGAGGTACGAGAGATTATTGGAATAAAGAAGTTCTGATTATTCATTGAATAAAAACGCATTTTTCAAACAGAAACCTAAGGCCGTGATTTTTTCCGGCCTTTTTTTTGTACCAATATTCATTAACACAACTGCAAAATATCCAATTCTCAGTGCAATGGAGGGAAGGATTGAAGACCTCTTTGCGTCTTTGTTTCTACCGCTAAGGCAGGAAGACGCAAGCGGAAAATCACCCGGTACGGGTTTTCAACAATGACAACAATAACAACAACAACAACGACAACAACGACAACAACGACAACAACGACAACAA
>CAZQNY010000028.1:0-30284 GCA_964594665.1 uncultured Bacteroidales bacterium | reverse complement strand
GATCCTGATCACTGACACCCTCCTGGTAGTTACGCACAAAAGCATCTTTATTATGGCTGCCACCAACCGGCATCAATGCCAGAAACCCGACAATGAGCACAATTTTTATCCAGAAGAAATATATTTTTTCGTTCAAAAGCATAAAATTCCAATGCAAAGATAAAAAAAGTCGAAAAACCTATATTTATTGAAAAATAAAGAAATCAACCCTGAAAAGTTAATAAACAATAGCAGCCCAAATTTAAAGCGAAGGGTCAGGGAAACCAGCTTTTTTAAAGGCTTCAGCGCGAAGCAGACAGCTGTCGCAAGTACCACACGGTTTTTCACCACCTCTGTAGCACGACCATGTTGTAGCATAATCCACACCGAGCGACATTCCGAGACGGATCTCTTCTGCCTTGGTCATTTCAATAAACGGGGCATGAATCGCAATATGATTCCCCTGTTCAACAGCGCATACCGTACCTTTATTAATAGCATTCTGCATAGCATCCAAAAACTCTTTACGGCAGTCGACGTACCCGCTGTAATCCACCTCGCTAACGCCAATAAAAATATCGTACGCACCAATAGCCTCTGCAAATGAGGCTGCTACAGAGAGAAGTACCATATTCCGTGCCGGGACATAGGTCATGGGAATATCTGTTCTTTTTATATTGCCATCATCAATATTGATCGAATCATCGGTGAGCGAACTACCTCCCCACTGCCCCATATTCAGGGTTACAATACGGTGATCTATCACCCCTGCTTTTTCTGCTGTTGCTTTGGCCGCACGTAACTCCCGGTCATGCTTCTGCCCATAATCAAAACTCAATGCATATACCTCAAACCCCTTTTTTTTTGCAACATAAAGTGCTGTTGCTGAGTCCAATCCACCCGACAAAAGCACCACGGCTTTTCTGATATCATTCTTCATATGGCGTTCATTTTTCCAGTTAACATAAAATTCACACAACAAATATAATTCTTTTGTAACCATATTTGAAATAGCTCGTCGTAATCGCAGAAAAGCAGCAGGGACATTTTGATTCTGTTTTTTTGATAATAACCAGAAAACTTTAAAAACCAAAAAAGTTTTGTAGTTTTGCAGGGAAGAAAATACTATACGATGGATACACGAACACGCATACTGAAAGAGGCGGGGATACTTTTTGGCCAACAGGGCATAAAAAGTGTGACCATGGATCAGATTGCAGAACACCTGGGGATATCGAAACGCACTATATATGAGAATTTTAAAGATAAAACAGATCTATTAAGGCAATCGGTATATGAAGCCTCAATACTTCACCGGGAAATGTCGCTGAAAGTATTTAATGAATCGGAAAATGTTATTGTAGGGATCTATCAGCTGGCAGAGTTCATGCGTATGACCATGAAAAAAGTCAACCCCTTATTCTTTTCTGATTTAAAAAAATACTACCCGGATATTTCAAAACTTTTTGAAGAGCGCAGCGATATCAGAAACTATTCCCTAACCTTTACAATGCTGAAAAAGGGTGTAAATGAGGGGATTTTCAGAAAAGACTTTAACATTGAACTTGTCAATGAAGCATGGCAGGAAATTATTTCTGTTATCTCAAATAAAAACTTTCAGGACAGATTAGAGTTTACTAAAGAAGAGGTTGCCTGCTCGCTGTTTTTCCCTTTCCTGCGTGGTTTATGCACAGAAAAAGGTATTGAACTGGTCGATAAACACCGTGAAGACCTCCTGTCGGTTCATCAAATGAAACAAGATGCAAAATAATAAATACACTATGAAAAAGAAAAAATGGCATGTGCTGCTCATCATGAGTCTGTTTATAACATTCTCAGCAACAGCACAAAAATCGATGCAGATGTCATTACAGCAGGCACAGGATTTTGCCGTTGAGAACAACTACCAGATGCAAACTGCGCGTCTGGATCTTGACGTGGCAGACCTTTCGGTCTGGGAGACGCTCTCTGCAGGCCTCCCACAGGTAAATGCCAGTGCCTCACTGAATGATAATCTGAAACTTATGACCACTCTCATCCCCGCGGAGATGTTTGGAGGTACTCCCGGAACCTACCAGGAGATCCAGTTTGGTACGCAGTTTAATACCAGCGTAGGGCTTCAGGCCACACAGCTTTTATTCAACGGGCCTGTAATCGTTGGCGTACAAACAGCAAAGGTTTACAAACAGCTCGCTGAGCAGGGTGTGGAAAAAACAGAGCTCGACATTCGTGAAATGGTCGCCTCAACCTATTACCTGACACTGGTATCGGAGGAGTCAATGCAGATTATTGAAGGTAATATCGAAAATCTGCAGAAAACATTACTCCAAACACAGACCATGTACCAGGCAGGGATGGCAGAATCTACCGATGTGGATCAGATTCAGGTCACGCTCACCATGATGGAGAACACCAAAAGGAGCATGCAGCGTAATATTGAGCTCAACTACAACCTGCTTCGTTTCCAGCTTGGCCTGACCGGCGAAACAACGCTTAACCTCACTGAGAAGCTCAGCGAAGTGATGCAGCAGATCAATGTTCAGGCTTTGCTTGACCAATCCTTTAACCCTTCAGGCAATATTGATATGCAGATGCTTGAAACACAGGAAAACCTCGCTGAACTGAATATCAAAGGCAAAAAAGCACAGGTATTGCCCACCCTTGCCGGTTTTTACAGCTATAACCAAAGCGGGCAGGGCAATAAGGTCAATGATCTTGACTGGTTTCCGAGCAGTATGATCGGGCTACAACTCGACATTCCCATTTTGGCCGGTGGCCAGCGTCGTGCTCAGATCAGCAAGGCAAAAGTGGAGCTTGAAAAAGCCAGAATATCACGCAATATGGTTCAGGAACAGCTCCTTATGCAGGAACGCCAGTTACGATTTAACCTTAAAACAGCTATGGAGAAATACCAGAGCGAAAAGGAAAACGTGCTCCTGGCAAAAAGGGTTTTGGACAATATCACGCTGAAATACGAACAGGGAATCGTTTCCAGTATCGACCTGACCCAATCAAACAATAATTATCTGCAGGCCGAGAACAATCATATCTCAGCAATGATGGAGTTAATTCAGGCCAAGCTGGCATTAGACAAACTTTTGAATAATCTTTAAACGCTATAAAAATGAAAACAGTTAACAAGATACGAATTGCTGCTCCGTTATTTGCTGTACTTCTGGCAGGTGTTCTTTTTACACAATGCACCGGAACATCAACGGAGGCAGAGGCTCAGGTTATTAAAACCTCTGACCCGGCGAACAAAATTTATCCGGTAAAGGTAATGACCATTGACAAGCAATCTATTGCACGAACCATTGATTATACAGCAAATCTGCAGCCATGGGAAGAAATTCACCTTGCCTCAGCGCAGCCCGGACAGATTGAGAAAATATACGTTGAAGTAGGTGACAGGGTTCAGGAAGGTGATATTCTTGTGGAGATGGACCCCACACAACTCATACAGGCAAAGATACAGCTCAACGATGCAAAATTAAACTTCCAGCGCCTCGACACACTTATTCAGGTTGGAGGAATCTCCCAACAGCAGTACGACCAGGTGAAGATGCAGTATGAAATCGCAAAAACAAATGTTGCTTTTCTGGAAGAAAACACGACCCTTAAGGCTCCTGTTTCAGGAATTATTACCGGTAAATATTACGAAAACGAAGAGCTTTTCAGTGCTGCTCCAAACACGCAGGCAGGCAAAGCTGCTATTGTTTCCATACAGCAGATTAATCCGTTGAAAGCCATTGTTGGGGTTTCTGAAAAATTCTTCCCGCTGGTATATGATGGCATGAAAGCACTGGTAACCTGTGATATTTACCCCGAAGAAACCTTTATGGGCACTGTAAGCCTTATTCATCCAACTGTAAATACCATGACCAGAACCTTTATGGTGGAAGTTACTGTTCCAAACAACAAGGAATTACTGCGATCCGGAATGTTTTCCAGAGTACAGTTTGACCTGGGCCGTGAAGAAGCTCTTGTGCTGCCGGCAGTATCCATTCTCCAGCAGGAGGGCACCAATGAAAGGTATGTCTTTGTAAACAGGAACAATATTGCCAAACGTATTAATGTCACTTTGGGCAAACGTTTTGACGAAAATATTGAGGTCATTTCTAATGAAATTAAACCAGGTGATCAGCTAATCATTGCAGGACAAAAGAACCTCCTTGATGGTTATAAAGTGGAAGTAATTGCACAATAATTAAAGAAAGGAAAACACCATGAGTATATATGGAAGTGCAGTAAAAAGGCCCATCACCACAATAATGATCTTTATTGGTCTTATTGTGCTGGGGCTCTATTCGCTGGTCAAATTACCGGTGGATCTGTATCCTGAAATTGAGGCTCCGTTTATGTCGGTTCTTACGACCTACTCGGGTGCAAACGCCTCCGATATTGAAACCAACGTTACCCGCATCATTGAGGATAACCTCAACACCGTAAGTAATGTAAAAGAGATCACCTCGACATCGCGCGACAACATATCGGTGGTTTTTGTAGAATTTGAATGGGGCACGGATTTGGATGAGGCTGCCAATGACATTCGTGATGCATTAAATTTTGCAGAACAAGGCCTCCCTGAGGATGCCGACAAGCCATCAATATTCAAATTCAACAGCTCCATGATGCCGATCATGTTCTATGCTATCACAGCTGATGAAAGTTATTATGGCCTTGAAAAAATTCTTGATGAACGGATTGTAAACCCTTTGAACCGTATTGAAGGCATTGGATCAATAAGCGTTGCCGGGGCTCCCGGAAGAGAAATACAGGTAAATGTCGACCCCCTGCGCATGGAAGCATATAACCTGTCGGTAGAACAGATCTCAGCTGTTATTCAGGCTGAAAACTTTGATATGCCGGCTGGAAATGTGGAAATGGGGTTAATGGACTACCCCTTAAGAATAGAGGGTGAATTCGTTGAGAGTGACGTAATTAAAAACCTTGTACTTGGAAATTACAACGGCCAGACCATCTACCTCAGCGATGTGGCTACCGTAAAAGATACCATCCGCGATATGACGGTGGATGAAAAAATCAATGGCCAGACAGGCCTGAGGATGATCATTCAGAAGCAATCCGGAGCCAATACCGTCGGAGTGGCCCGTGATGTACGGAATTCACTGGAGGAGCTAAAGAAAACGCTCCCCGCGGATATACAAATTGAACCCATCTTTGACTCCTCCGAATTTATTGAGGGATCCATCAACAACCTGACAAGCACATTGCTGTATGCTGCTATCGCCGTAGTTTTGGTAATTCTGTTTTTCCTTGGAAGATGGAGAGCTACGTTTATCGTAATTCTTACTATTCCCATTTCGCTAATTGTCGCATTTATTTACCTGAGAATCAGCGGAAATTCCATAAACATCATCTCCCTGTCGTCGCTATCCATAGCCATTGGTATGGTGGTGGATGACGCCATTGTGGTGTTGGAAAACATCACCAAACACATCGAACGAGGCTCCAGTCCCCGGGAAGCGGCAATTTATGCCACCAATGAGGTGTGGCTGGCTGTTATTGTTACTACATTAACTGTTGTCGCAGTTTTCTTCCCGCTCACATTTGTGACAGGATTAACAGGAACCTTATTCCGCCAATTAGGTCTTATTGTTACCATTACCGTTGTTACATCAACCATCGCAGCAATATCACTTACCCCAATGCTGGCAAGTAAACTGCTTAAGGTTCGTCCGAAAAACAAAAAACAAAGGAAATTAAGTTACGACAACACAGTAATCAAACTTCTGGATCGTCTGGACTCATTTTATGAAAAATCCATTCGTGTTGCATTACGCTATAAATGGTTTGTTTTGATTGGTGCAATTGGCATTTTCGTTGCCTCACTGGGTATTGCCGGGTCACTGGGAACAGAGTTTATGCCTGAAGCCGATGAAAGTCAGATATCGGCAACCATAGAGTTGCAATCGGGTATTCGGGTTGACGAATCCATACGCATTGCAAGGCAGGTAGATGCTATCCTCGATGAGAAGATGCCGGAGATCAACCTGGTATCCACCTCTGCAGGTAGCGACGACCGAGGTGGCTGGATGGCACTTTTTAACTCTTCCGGGTCGAATATCATCAACTACACCATCAGCCTTGTGGATCCTGACGAGCGCGACAGAGATGTGTGGACACTGGGAGGAATTCTCCGCGAGGAGCTTGACCGCATTCCGGAGATTGTCAGTTATACTGTTTCTACCAGTAGCGGAATGGGCTTTGGAAATAATGGAAACAAGGTGGATGTTGAAATTTTCGGTTATGATATTGAAACAACCAACCGTATTGCAGCAGAAATTTCTGATCGTATAAAAACCATTCCCGGCGCCAAGGATGTAAACATCAGCAGGGAGGAATCCAAGCCCGAATTACAGATTGTTCTCGACCAGGAGCGTCTGGCTCAGCATGGCCTGAGCACGTCAGGAGTATCAATGATGATTCGTAATCGGGTCAAAGGTCTTACCACTACCCGTTACCGTGAATTTGGCGATGAATATGATGTTGTAATCCGTTTTGAAGAAGATTTCCGCAACTCCATCACCGATGTAGAGAACATCGCCATTATGAACCAGCAAGGTGAAATGGTACGTTTAAAAGATGTGGGTAATGTAATGGAAGTATACTCCCCTCCCAACATTGAGCGCAAGCGCCGTGAAAGGGTTGTAAGAGTATCGGCAGTGCCATACAAAACATCTTTGGGTAACCTTGTGGCCTCCATCCAGCAGGAGCTTAATGAGGTCAATACACCACCTGAAGTGATGGTACAGATCAGTGGGGCCTTTGAAGATCAGCAGGAAGCATTTATGGACCTTGCCATGCTGATGGTTGTGAGTCTTATCCTGGTATACATTGTAATGGCCTCACAGTTTGAGAGCCTGAAGATGCCGTTTATCATTATGTTCTCGATACCGTTTTCATTCAGTGGGGTGTTATTCGCACTCTATCTTACCGGAACGACAATCAGTGCTATTTCAGCATTGGGAGCCATTATGCTTATTGGTATTGTGGTGAAGAATGCCATTGTACTTGTCGATTATATTAACCTTATGCGCGACCGCGGGCTGGCGTTAAATGAAGCCATTGCGGTTGCCGGACGATCAAGGTTACGACCGGTGTTAATGACCAGTTTAACGACCATCCTGGGTATGCTTCCGCTGGCCATGAGCACAGGCGAAGGATCTGAAATCTGGAGCCCCATGGGGATCGCTGTTATCGGGGGATTGATTTTCTCTACTATTGTAACACTGATTCTTGTACCAGTGGTTTACAGTATGTTCACCCGCCGTGGGGAGCGTAATAAGATGAAGAGTGTTCACTCGAAGTATGTATTTATGGACAATGTCCTTCAGGAGGGCAAAAAATAGCACATTATGAAAGCAGTATTAATAATATATAATCAGGCGCACACCGAGAAGGTTGAGTATATGCTCAGTCATTTGGAGATAAGAGGATTTACCGGCTGGCAGAATCTTACAGGCCGGGGCACCACAACGGGCGACCCGCATATGGGAACTCATACATGGCCGGAAACAAACTCCGCTACAATCACCATTGTTGAGGATGATAAAGTAGAATATATTCTTAAAGGTGTTAAATCACTCGATGAAATCAATACCGATGTGGGGATCAGGGCTTTTGTCTGGGATGTCCTCCAACAGGTACCATAAGTTACTAAAAAGGCTGCTCGTTACAGGGTAGCCTTTTGTTTTTTACAGCTTCTGTTCAATAATTTGTTTAAGCTTTTTATAATCAATGGGTTTAGAAATATAAGCATCGCATCCGGCATCCAATGTTTTTTGCGCATCATGAGCAAGGGCATACGCTGTCTGAGCTATAATCAGCACTGTTGGATTAAATTCCCTAATGGCTTTTGTGGCCTGTAAACCATCCATCAATGGCATCTTAATATCCATAAGAATAATATCAATATCCCTGTTTTCTTTGGCCAGAGAAACGGTTTCTTTTCCATCTTTTGCCCATAGAAATTCCCTGGAATAATCCTTCAAAGAGATTGTAAAGGCCTCATAACTCACCTCATCATCTTCTGCAATAAGGATTTTATATTTTTTTGTATTCATATCTGATAATTCAAAATCTAGCGATTGGTCATTTGTTTTTATTTCCCATGGCAAATATACAGTAAACTGAGAGCCAATATTCACTTCCGATTCAACAAGGATCTTACCATCAAGCATATCGGCATAAGATTTAGCAATCGAAAGACCAAGGCCGGAACCTTCCATAGCCTTAACATCCTCAACATCCGCCTGTACAAAACTCTCAAAGATTGCTTCCCTGCGATCCGCGGGGATACCAATTCCTGTATCCGTCACACGAATAATAAAACAGTCTTCACTTTTCAGGAACGACAATATTACCGAACCCGACTGGGTATATTTTATGGCATTTTTAACAATATAACTTATTATAGAATTAATTTTATCACGATCAGAATAAAAATGCAAACCCTCATCAGGTAACAAATTCTCAACAATAAGATTCAACCCTTTAATATCCGCCTTTTGTTTAAAAATGGAACATAAGGCATTCATTTCATTGATAAGGTTATAAATAGTTTTGTTAACAGATATCTGCCCTGCCTGAATTCTGGAGACATCAATAATATCATTAACAGTATTTAGCATTCTGTTCCCACTAGTCTTAATAATATCAATAAATTCCTGTTGCCTGCTTAATGAAAGCCCCGGAGAGCTAAGAACGTCTGCAAAGCCCAGAATGCCATTCATGGGAGTCCGTATTTCATGGCTCATATTGGCCAGGAAAGCTGTCTTCAGCCTGTCACTCTCCTCAGCCTTATCCTTTGCAACGACCAACTGGTCAAAAGCCAACTGAAGTGCATCATTCTGATCACTATATTTTTTATTCAACAGGGCATAAGATTCATTTTGTTTCCGAAGTTCCCTCTCGGCTCTTTTTCTTCTGATAATATTTCCTGATAACAATAAAATCACCACGGTCAGAAAGATAAAAACCGGGATAACAACAGCCAGGAGTTTTTTAAACTTTTCAAAAAAACCGGGCACCGCGTTCAGAATAATAGCATTTTCAGGAAGATCATGCTTATCAATTGCAAAACGGTTAAGCTGATTTTGATCAAAAACAAAAATATTAGGGCTTTGTTCCACAACAGGAATCTCAGAAACAGCTTTCCCTGATAATATATCACTCACTATCAGGGCGGCCCGGTGAGCCTGTTCCGTTTGAGAAATAATTTTTCCTCCCAAAACACCTTCATTAAAGCCATGATACCACAAATGAAACAACGGGGCACTGAGTTGCGAGGAAAAAACTGCCATCGAAGAATGAAAATCAAGCATTGAATTTGTGCTGTCATGATAGGCTGACAAAAGCAACACCGGTTCATTAGCAGGAATCTTATTCAGAATCAAAGAAAAATCCTGCAAGAACATTTTATGCATGGCAATAACATCAAAGGATACTTCAGGCCATTTATGCTTAAGAGAACGCAGCCTCTGTAAATCAGCCTGTCCGCTCGGAGTGCCGTCAACAATAACATGTATCTTTTCTGAAGGAAACAAATCAAGCATTAATGCAATTGTCTCTTCCATTGATACAGCCTCAACAATTCCGGTAACATCGGGGTTCTCATTCTGACCAAGCGCTTTTTCTCTGTTATTAACACTACAAAACACCACCGGGACACCTGGTAAAATCGTATCATGGTACTCCAAAATAAAATTAAATGCATTGTCATCGATGGCAACTACAGCATCATAACCATAACAATTGCTGATTTTATGGTGTATCCTCTGATAGAAAAGCTCAAAGCTCTTCTCATCAATAAATCTTTTGGAATCCATTGACTCAACATCAAAAATAATTCCGGCAGTATCAAAGACAGACTTTAAGCCTTCTATCTGATCAAAATATGTTGGAAATGCGGAATTATATGAGCTAACAACCAATACTCTATCTCCAGGAGAAGCTAAAGAAGGAATAACAAACAAAACAAAAAGAGTCCACAAAAAATATTTACACCGACGACCTTTCATATATTTTAGCTATTACCAAACAAAGGTAAAAATATCACACAACATTCACAGACAATAAAAACGAAAAATATATAATATTAGTCAAACCAGCAGCTCCTGGACCCTGCATTTCCACCGGGGAAAACCATCAACAAAAGCCGATTTTTTATCTCTGTGATACACAAGGTTAAAGACAAAATCGTCGCTGTTGGGTGATGACTGATATTGTCGTTTATAAGGATCCCGCCCTTGTATATTTATCAAACCAATAATTTTTTCAAGCTTTTTATATTGATTCTCAACAGAAAAACGATGCTTCTCCACCGACCAGATATAGGTGGCATTGGAGTTTAATAATTCCCAGATAAAATGATTACACTCTTCCCCCTGAAACAAAAAGATAAACCCAAAGTGCGGGTAATTTGAAAACCGGATTTTGTGATATTCAGAGTGCACTTTGCCGGAAAGATAAATCAACTCCTTCTTATTTCGCACATTACTGTTTTCAAGAAATATATTAATCAAATCTTCTTCTCCCTGGCCAAATACATTTCCCTCCGATAATTCATCATTTTCGGGAGAGAAAAATTCATCAGCTGTAAAGAGTGATTTATCCGGATCGAAATCTTTTCTAAAGCCAGGAAAGCCCAGGGTTCGCTGTATCTTAACACCCTCGATAAAATCCCGGTTTATCGCGTTAATATCATCTGAAAAAGCATTTACAGCAACCAACTTATCGCCATTAACAACCACTTCTGCTGTAATGGTAAATTTCTTTCGTTTTAAACGCTTTGCAAACCAATATTTGATAAGATCAAATTCCGGGAGGATGTCATCGTTCGCAACTTCAAAGTCAATAACCCTTCCTGCTCTGGCAATCCGTTTTGAGAACTTCACTCCACCGAGCACAAAGGTACATTTATGTATCTCAACAGCGAATTTTTCACGGATAACAAAATCATTATCATCGTTTTGCCCCTGCTCATTTCTCTCCTTTACAGCTACACTATTTCCATGTCTTTCATAAATACGTTTTTCATTTTCACGCTGATTGTAAAGGGTATTTTCGAAATTAATACGGTGATACCAGGTCAGGAGGGGTTCAAGTTTTTCCCAGTCAAACACTGCATTGGTATTTCCACATGCAACAAATTTGATTAATTGAATGGCGGTTTTAGGTGATTGCTGTGAAAAGGGTTCAGTTTTTTTCAGGTCATAATCCAAAACGGAAACCGAAAGAGCTCCGGAGTTACGATCAAACTCCTTCATATCTACGAGCCAGAAAATGGGGCGCGACTCTCTGAATGCCATAAATTCAACGGGCAGATTGGTATTTTGAACAGCGATAAATCCTGTTTCGTTATACCATAACTTCTCATTGGACATTTTTAAGATCAACAGACGAGCCATCGGGAAAATTCTTTCGTTGCGTGAAAATACAAAAAATAATCACTCCACAATTTTCTTTGCTCTAAGGATAATCTCCTGAGGCAGGGTCCATTGATCGCCTGCCCATTCAGCCACGCCCGGGTTAACAACAAGCTCTTCGGGCACCACATTATCGATACGGAATGAAGAAGGATCAGCGCCATCGAGTATCTCCGCCATCATTTTCCCTGCCGCCCTTCCGACGTTGTAGTAATCAGCACCAACTCCAAACAGAGCACCTTTGGTGGCATGATTTGGCGTATTGGTAAACACCGGCACGCCGGCCTTGCGGGCAGCACCTATCAGCTGATCAATGGCCAGCTCCACAACATTGTCGCCACCAATCCACAGGGCATCAACACCGCGCATCAACACCGCATTGGTTGCTTCAACCACCATATTGGAATTATCGATCACCATTTCCTCCAGTTCAAGGCCATGGTCAGCACAGAATTTCCTTGCTTTCAGCACACACATCTCCGAACACACCTCAGAGGCGCACCAAACAGTACCGATACTTTTTAGGTCAGGGTTAATCTGCAAAGCAATCGCAATTGAGCGTTCCACCGGCTGGAAAGTCCCCAGCCCTGTAAGCCATGCCGGGCGCTGATCGGGCTCCGGGCCTTTTATCCCCACCCCTGCCGTATATGGATCAGTAACTGTAGAAAAAAGGTGAATAACATCTCCATTGGTGTTTGCTGCCGCCATGGTTTGCAATGCCGGGGTACTTATAGAATATACATACTCATATTTCCTGTTTATTATTAATGACGCTACGGTATGAGCCGTTGGCATATCACCCTCAGGACAAAAGTAATCGTACTCAATATTCTTATCTGCATCATATCCATTTTCACGCAGATAATCCATAAATCCCTTCTCTGAATCATCCAAAACCGGCCTGGAGGCAAGCTTAAAAACAGCAATATTGACTATTTTTGTTAAATCCTCCTCCTTTCGCGACGATAAATCAGAAAACAAGATAATTGCTGCAACAGTAAAAATAAATATTAGTCCTTTAAAAATGCCTTTCATTACTCATCAACTTGCTAACCACAACAATACATGGTTCATTTATACATATATTAATATATCTTTTCGTTCAAACAGATCTATAAGGGCTGATTCGTATAGATTTCTCTCAAAGATAGTCGATTTATTTTGTATTTTAGTGGTCACGGAAAACCATACTCCATGAAAAACATATCAAAAATAGCCAAAGGCCTGATGATCATTATTCTCACAGGGTCGGTACTTTTATTTTCGGATTTAAAAAATCGTAACCGCGAGCAGCGGGATAAAACGGGTGGAAGCCAGAAGGAGTTGGCTGAAGCGGGCAGAGTGTACAATTTGGGCCTTGCATATTTTGCTCCTGAGGCCAGTTTCGACCAGCTCCGCAAGGGTCTTTTCGACGGGCTTGAAGAGTTAGGTTATTATCGTGAAAATAACCTTATAGTAAAAGAGCAACACATCAACGGAGAGATTAGTAATTTCAACAGCTTGCTGCAAACAATGGACAACAGCAACCTGGATGTTATTGTTCCTACAAGTACTCCCGGTGTTACTGCGGCATGTGCGGCAGTGAAAAAAACACCTGTTGCATTCACATATACCTACGATCCCATTGCAGCTGGTGCGGGAGAATCACTGACTGATCACCTGCCAAACCTCACCGGTGTGGGAAGCTTTCCGCCGGTGCAAAAAACTTTTGAGCTCATTAAAACACTCTATCCGGATGCAAAAAAAATAGGTACCGTATACAATTCCAGCGAAGCCAACTCACGAAAAGTTATGGAGGTTGCTGAAGAAGCACTTCAGGGTTCAGGTATGTCATTAATGAAAATGTCGGTAGTAAATTCCAGTGAAGTAATCCAGGCCATGCAGGTATTAATATCCAAACAACCCGACGCAATATGGATTACGGGTGACAACACTGCAATGCAGGCTTTTGACGCTATTGCCGGAACTGCCAACAAGGCAGGAATACCCGTTTTTATCAACGATGTGGATTTAATTGAAAAAGGTGCGCTGGCAGCAGTGGGTATCGGATGGTATGCTACCGGGCATTATTCGGCAAAAATCGTTGCCAAAGTGATGAATGGTGCTGATCCGGCTACTATGCCCATTGAAAATTTCGTAACCGAAAAAATCGTATTCAATCCAAAGATGGTTGAGAAATATGGTATCACAATTCCAAAACAGTACACCCTCAGCGCACCACGTATCACAATCCCTGAAGAGGGTTTTCGCTTTGCCATGGCACATTATGTTGACAGTCCCAACAGCGACGATGTTCAAGAAGGCTATATTGACGCGCTTACCGACCTGGGACTTGTACGAGACAAAGACTATACGCTGAAGATTTTTAATGCCCAGGGCGATGTTTCCACCTTAAACAGTATCGGTGAAAGCATAAAAACAGGGCATTTTGACATGGTATTCACTTCATCAACGCCAACAATACAGGTGATGTCGAAGAAAATCACAGACTGCCCGGTTGTATTCAGTTCTGTTGCAGATCCAATAGCGGCAGGCATTGCAGAGAGCGAAGCAGAGCATAAGGAAAATATCACTGGTATTAGTACCATGAGTGACTTCGACGGCATGATAGCTTTGGTAAAAGAACTCTTACCGGATGCAAATACTGTTGGTACTGTATTTACGCCTGCGGAGGTCAATTCGGTAAGCTATGCCAACCATCTTGACGAGGCCTGCAGGAAAGGCGGCTTATCACTCATTAAAATGCCGGCAAACAATGCCACAGAGGTAAAAGATGCCGCAGCAACACTTTGCAGTAAACGCGTGGATGCACTATGTCAGATATCTGACAACCTCACTGCTACAAGCTTTGCAAGTATCATTCTCACAACAGAAAAATCAGATATCCCTGTTTTTACATTTGTAAGCAAACAAGTGGAGCATGGCGCTGTAGCTTCGCTGGCCCGTGATTTTCATCAGGCCGGATATGAAGCAGGGATTCTTGGAGGCAGAATTCTTAGTGGCGAAAATCCAAAGGATATCCCCTGGGGATATGTCAGCAAAACCACGATCCATATAAACAAAGACCATGCTGCCAGGTACAATATTACTATCCCTGAAAAGTTTGAAAAATATATACAGGGAAGAGAAGATCAAAAAAAGCCGAAAGAAATTGCTTTTGTACATCTTATGGCCAGCTCCGACTGCCTGGATACAGAGAAGGGTTTTCGCGAAGGGCTGACATCAAATGGCTGGAAAGAACATACCGATTACAACATAAAGGTTTTCAATGCACAATGCGACATTGCAACTGTTGTATCCATTAGTGAAACCATAAAATCAACAGGCTACGACCTTATAGTCAGCAATGTGGCACCTGCAGCTCAGACTCTGGCGCAACAGATACATACGATACCACAAATTTTCACCATTGTTGCCGACCCTGTTGGCTCCGGATTAGGAAAAAGTTACACCGACCACCTCCCCTATGTTACCGGAATAGATGGTCTTTCTGATATCGACGGCAACCTGGATCTGATTCAAAAGTGCATCCCGGGAGTAAAAGCCATTGGTACGCTGGTTTACTCCGGTGATACCGGACCGCTGAAGAACTTTGAAAGGATGAAAAAATCCTGTGACAAAAGAGGCCTGCGCCTGGAAACAATCACGGTATCCTCCCAATCGGAAGTAGCTGACGCCATCAATGCCTTATGTCAGAAAAAAATTGATGTTGTATTGCAAATCCCTGACAACGTTACCATCTCGGCTTTTTCAAGCATCAAAAAAAGCACGTTAAAAAATCATATCCCCCTGTTTTGTTTTATCACTAATCAAATAAAAACAGGAGCTATAGCCGGCGTTACGGGTGATTATATTCAACAGGGCAGGGATGCTGCTGATATCGCCATTCAAATATTCGATGGCACCGATCCGGCAACCATTCCCTTTCAGGGCCTTGAAAAAACACAGCTTGTTATCAATAAAAAACACGCTGCTGAATACCATATAACAATACCTGATGAAGTGCTCAACAGTGCTGATATTATTTTTAATGAATAATCATTTTACCATGCAAGATAACCTGAATATAGAAGTTAAACTACAAGACAAAACAGCGGTTCTGGAGCTTTCCGGAAGGCTGGATGCCAACTGGGCAGGACATCTTAATGACAATATTGAGAAAATAATCCGCAGTGGCATCTATGAAGTAATCCTTGATACCTCAGGGATTCAATATATCAGCTCTGCCGGAATCAGAATTCTGGTAAAGCAATACAAGAATCTTCAAAGTATAGGTGGAGAACTATCCATAAACCGATTTTCTGAACAAGTTGAAGAGGTGCTGAATATGGTGGGTATGGTACCTATGTTTTCTGCAAAAAAAGAAAAAGATAGTCCTGACGCCAAGCTCTCCACAGAAGCGTTCACTGCGAACGGATATCGCTTTATGCCAACAACGGAAAAAGCAAAGAGTATTATGAACCTCCAGGTTACAGGGAACCCGGAATTACTTCATAGCGGCGCATATAATTCATCCCAACAGCATACATTTTCCGGAAACCAATATGGCGTCGGGCTGGGAGCCATCGGCACCGATTTCGAAGATTGCAAAACCAGATTCGGGGAATTCCTTGCCCTTGGCGATGCTGTGGCATACCTGCCCTCTTCAGGGAATGGCATTCCGGATTACACCCTCAGAACAGGTCAGCTGATACCAAAAATCGAAAGCCTCTATGCCATACTTATGGAAGGAGAGTTCTCCACAAGATACCGTTTTATTTCAGATGGTGATGCCCGGTCAATAGGGTTATCAGAGCTAATGAAATCCGTACATAAACATCAAATCCGCGACACCGTTGCCTTTCTTATGATTGCTGAAAGCGGGGGGTTGGTAGGAACAACACTAAACACATCACCCGTTTCGGGGGAAGATCCTTTTACTTTTCCACAAATACGGGATAAAATACATTTTACGACAGAACCGGCACACCAAAGAATGCTTACCGTATCGACAGGAGTTATTACATCCGCGACAAACGAGAAGCTATCTCCCTATATCAGGCCATTGGGTGTAGACTCCGGATTATCAGGGCACATTCACACGGCAGTATTTCCTTACCAAATGCTTAAAAAACGCGATTTACATATGAAAGAAACCATCCATATGCTTCTTACGGAGAGTGAAATACGGGATATTCTGCATCTCACCAATGACACACGTGAGATTCAGGGCCTTGGAGAGAGTCAGTTTATACAGGGATACCTATGGTGTTCCGCAGCAACACTATAAAATCGATAATTATGACACTATTAATAGGATCTATAACCATTGGGCTTGTGCTGGCATTACTGGCACTGGGAATTTTTATCAGTTTTCGGATTTTTGAATTTGCTGATATCACTGCGGAAGGCAGTTTTACTTTTGGCGCCGCCATAGCTGCCTCACTAATAGCAGCAGGCATGAATCCGTTACCTGCAACATTCATTGCTTTTCTCGGCGGCCTTGTTGCCGGATGCGCAACAGGAGTTCTGCACACACGGTTCAAAATAAACAGCCTGCTGTCGGGTATTCTCGTAATGACCGCATTATACTCCGTAAACTTACACGTAATGGGTAAAAGTAATGTCCCCTTACTATCAGAAACAACCCTGTTTACCTGGATGGAATCCTTCAGTACGAATCTTTTTGGAGAAGGTGCAGAGGCAAACCTGTTGGGATGGATGGTCCCGGTAAGTGATTTATGGATACTATTTTTCATCTTCCTGTTTGTGGTACTGGTATGCCTTCTTCTCTATTGGTTCTTTCGAACGAATCTGGGCACGGCGATGAGAGCAACCGGCGACAACGATCAGATGATTCGTGCACTGGGAGTAAACACCAAAATCATGATCATCTTTGGCATCGGTATCAGCAACGCCTTTATAGCCCTTGCCGGTGCCATGCTGGCTCAATATCAGGGCTTTGCCGATGTGCAAATGGGTATTGGTATGATGGTCTGGGGGCTGGCAAGTGTGATTATCGGAGAAGCGCTGATCAGTGAAAAAAGCCTGGGCCTTATTATCACCGGCGCTGTTATGGGATCGGTGCTTTTTCGCCTTTTGGTTGCCATTGCCCTGCGCTGGGGCATGAACCCTAACGACCTGAAACTTATCACCGCAGTATTTGTATTTATTGCGCTTATTCTGCCGGGGTATCTCAACAAAACAAAAAAACGTTCACTAATCCGGAAAAACCATGCTTAAAGTAGAAAACATATATAAAACCTTCAACCCCGGGACTATCAATGAGGTACAAGCATTGCAGGGCGTTGATTTCACCCTTGAAGAAGGAGGATTTGTTTGTGTTCTGGGGACTAATGGTTCGGGAAAATCAACCACACTAAATGCCATTGCCGGAACTTTTCCGCTGGATCAGGGAAATATCCTTATTGATAATATCAACATCACAAAGTGGCCGGAACATAAAAGGGCTAAACTTATTGGCAGGGTATTCCAAAATCCTTTTAGTGGTACTGCACCTGGCATGTCAATAGAAGAGAACCTCACTCTGGCAGCAAAAAGAGGACAAAAAAGAGGCCTGGGATGGGGGCTTCCCCATGAAATGGTGAATGATTTCAAAGAAAAAGTCAAAGACCTGAAAATGGGCCTCGAAGACAGGCTGGAAAACCCGATCGGCAAACTTTCCGGAGGCCAACGCCAGGCACTTACCCTGCTGATGGCGACATGGCTAAAACCAAAACTATTACTTCTTGATGAGCATACTGCAGCACTGGATCCTAAAACAGCAGCAAAGGTCATTGAGTTAACCGAGAAGATTATTCAACGTGATAACCTTACCACTCTGATGGTGACACACTCCATGCAGCAGGCTGTAAACCTGGGAAACCGCATTATTATGATGCACCACGGAAAAATTGCCTACGACTTTTCCGGTGAAGAAAAAAAACGCCTTAAAGTAAACGATCTGCTGGCACTTTTCGATGAAATAAGGCGAAAAGAACAAATCGACCCTGCCGTGGCAGAGCTGTTGAAAAAAAACTATATATAATTTCTTTCTTCCTGGTATCAGGAGCAGCAGGAAACAAAAAGATTATAATTTCGTTGGCTTAATAAACAATTGAAATGAACAAACAGCGTATTTCAGCCTATATGCCGCTTTTGCTGGCACTTGCAGTTATTATTGGCCTTCTGGCAGGCTTTATTCTTTTCCCACGACAATCAGGAAACACCAATAGCATTTTCCCTGCCAATAATTATGCAGGCAGTAAAGTGGATGATATTCTGCAATTTATCGATCAGGATTATGTAGACTCCGTAAATATTATTGAAATCGAAGAAGCGGCCATTATAAGTATGCTGGAGCAGCTCGACCCGCATTCCGTATACATCTCTGCAGATGAATTCGGTGATGTTAACGAATCATTGCAAGGTAATTTTGAAGGTATCGGCATTCAGTTTCGTATCGAAAAAGACACCATCACCGTTGTTAAAACCATCCCCAAAGGCCCGTCGGAAAAAGTAGGCCTGCTCGATGGTGACCGGATCGTTACGGTGAACGACAGCCTGATAGCAGGCACCGGATTAAAAAACAACGATGCGGTAAAGCTACTGAAAGGGCCCAAAGGCTCAAAGGTCGATGTTGGCATCTTTCGTCGTGGCTTTGATGAGCTTCTGCCATTTACCATCACCCGCGATGTTATTCCTACCTGGAGTGTCGATATTGCCTATACACCTGAAGACAGCCTGGGATATATCAAGGTGAATACTTTTGCGGTAAATACAGGAAAAGAATTCTCACAGGCACTTGATAAGTTAAACCAGCAAGGCATCAACAAGCTAATCCTTGACCTACGGGGAAATACCGGTGGTTATCTGCAGGCGGCGATAAGTATGGCCGACGAATTCCTGCCCAAAGGGCAAACCATCGTTTATACTGAAGGCCTGAACCGCCCCAGCCGCTATGCCGTGGCAACATCAAAAGGACAGTTTGAAACCGGAGATGTTGTTGTGCTTATCGATGAAGGCTCGGCATCGGCAAGTGAAATTGTTGCCGGTGCCATACAGGACAACGACAGGGGAACCATTGTGGGTCGCCGCTCATTTGGGAAAGGCCTGGTGCAGGAGCAGCACAGCCTTAGCGATGGCAGTGCGGTACGAATTACTGTCGCCCGCTATCACACTCCCACAGGGCGATGCATCCAAAAGCCCTATTCCGAAGATTCTGAAGCCTATTACATGGAATACTACGATCGTTTCAGTAATGGCGAACTGGAATCCGCCGATAGTATCCATTTTGCTGACTCCCTGAAATATTTTACCCCGGCGGGAAAAATTGTTTATGGCGGTGGAGGAATCATGCCCGATATCTTTGTCCCGCTGGAACGTATCGACGACAACCCGTTCTATTTCCAGGTGATCAATAAAGGCCTCCTCTACAGCTGGGCTTTTAATTATACCGACGCTCACCGTGAAGATTTTCATCAGTTTAAACATGCAAAAACTTTTATCAATCATTTTAACATCTCTAAAAGCATGATGAACGATTTGATTGATTTCTGCAAAGAAAAAGGCGTTGAGGCCGATCGTAAAGTTATCGCTGATGCGGAACCGGAGATGAAAGTACTTATGAAAGCCTATATCGGCAGAAATTTATTCGACGACGAAGGCTTTTACCCGATATATCATGAAATAGATGAAGGCTTTCATGTAGCAATATCTTCATTTTCAGAATAATAATATTTAGAAAAATCAATTTATTCTGTTTTGAACATCATGCGATTTTCAGTGTTTAGAAAGTAAACTAAACACGAGTGAAAATGAAATTTCATAAATTTATTATGACAGGAGTTGTAATGCTGGTCATTGCGGCTTCCGTTGATGCTCAAAAATTAAGTATTAACCAAATAAACGCTGAAACTATGCCATTTGAATTACCTGCGCTCCCTTATGCGATGGATGCACTGGAGCCACACATTTCACAGAAAACCCTTGAATTTCATTATGGAAAACATCATCAGGGTTATGTTAACAACCTAAACAACCTTGTTCCCGGAACAGCCTTTGAAAATGCTACGCTGGAAGAAATCATCAAGAAAGCTGATGGCGGGATTTTCAACAATGGTGCCCAGGTATGGAACCACACCTTTTACTGGAACTGTCTGAGCCCCAATGGCGGAGGTAAGCCGGAAGGAGCACTTGCAGAAGCTATTAATAAGAAATACGGATCGTTTGAAGCCTTTAAGGATGAATTTACCAAAGCCTCACTGACGCTCTTTGGCTCAGGATGGTCGTGGCTTGTAAAGGATGAAAACGGCGAACTTGAGATCCTCAAGGCCAGCAACGCCGGCAACCCTATTCGTGACGGCAAGACACCCTTGCTGACCTGTGATGTATGGGAGCATGCCTATTACCTTGACCGCCAGAATGCCCGCCCGGCATACCTGGGTGAATTCTGGGAGCTCGTCGACTGGAAAGCCGTTGGAGAACGGTTTTAAGGAAAAAACTAACTATATTAATAGCCGTCGCAGTCAGGTGACGGCTATTTTTTTCAAAAAAACAGTTCAAAACAACCTTTTAATTCTTCCCTTCATCCTCCCATAGTGGTGGATAACTACCCGGATGCAGAAGGTTCTCCGGATTCACAGGGCGTTGTATTTCGGGGCACGGATGGCCTTTTCCGGAGTAATAGTCACCAATGGCCATTCCCAGCGCCTCGCCAAGGGTGTGCATATTTTCAGGTGTAATCCAGTAGGGAGAATACCCCGCGCGGCCATAGGTCAGTTCCATGGTTATGGCCATCACTTCCGGGCCGTAATTCACCCACCACCAGCTTTCAGGATAGGTTTTTGAGGCAAAACTGCTACCGCCCTGTTCACCAACGGGCTCAAGCATGGAGGCGCCATAATGATTTGCAATGGCAGAGATAAACCTCAGCTGATCGCCCCATAATGCCGCCTCGTCAGGGGCATAACCCAAACTTTCAGGACCGAAATGGGGGAAAAAGAAAGGGCGCACATCGGGTGCACTGTTGGAGGCATGAAGGTTTAACGCCATGGTAACCGGCTTGCCCGGGCCGTGCATTAATTCCAGCGCATAGTCATGCACCAGGCGCACCTCCTGCGGTGCCGCAGAGGTCAGCTGCCCGGGATTCCCGGAGTCATAGTACCACATTATCTCCAGGTTTTCCGAATTTGGCGTTGTGCGGTAATTACCCGCTACCACACCATCAACATTCTGCATAGGGAAAATATGAAACTCGGTCGTGGCAAGAATTTCAGCAGCTTCAGCGCTTCCCCCCAGCAAAAAGTCGATCATTCCTTCCAGCATAAACGACGGTGACGTTTCTGCCGGATGCGTACGTGCATGTATTAATACCTGCTCTTTATTATCCTTCTTAACCGAAAAATCAGAAATATGAAGCAAATATACCGGCCTGCCTTCCTGCGATAAACCATAGGTCTCCACTTCCAGCCAGGGGTTACCATTAATCGTAGAAAGATAATCTTCCAGCATCGATAGTGAATATGGATAAAAACGTGCCACCCAGACCTTCGACTTGCTAAACTGCTTACGGATAATAAACTCATTATCGCTAGTCAGGGTAACCTCTTGCTCCGAAAACCTCCGCCAGTAGTTGTTGTCGTATGAATAAACAGGAACATAATAGTACTCCCAGCCCCTGTTTTTTATGGTAAAAGTTGTCAGGGTGTCTGTATTCACGTTATCCATAAGCACATACCACCAGTTTCGCCAATGATCGGGCAATGTACTATTGTTATTATCATTTGCCAGCGACAGTTCCCATTCGGTATCGGTTACTTTTACAATATCACCAATATTTCCACATTCAAAATCCTCGCTTATGGAAGCAGGTAATGGTTCGGGTTCCGGATCAGGGTCTTCTTTTTTACATTGAGTAAGCATTAAAAATGCAACAAAAAACACCAGTAGATAAGGCAATGGTTTCATAAAACAGGACTTAAGAATAAACGGTTGGCAACCTATAATTACCATGCAAAAGTATTTCTAAATATTACGAATTGCAATAAGAAAACAGCATGTGACAAGAATATGCAGAAAGCCAAAAAGCCTTATAACTCAAAATATTCACGTATCTTTTGATGAATTAGCTCAATTTTTACCGGTTTTGTTATAATATCATCACATCCGGCAGCAAGAGCTTTTTCTTTATCTTGTGTAAAAGCATATGCGGTAAGAGCGACAACCGGGAGGTCAGGATGCAGTGCTTTGATTTTTTTTGTTGCAGAAAATCCATCCATCACTGGCATTTTCAAATCCATAAATATTAAATCAGGAGTAGATCCTTTCTCAAAAAAGGCTATCGCTTCTTCACCATTCATCGCCTTAAGAATCTCACATTCCATGGGTGTCAGAATTGTCGACATCAGCTCCATACTTATTTCATCATCTTCCACGACCATAATGATTTTTTTTGTCAGTTTGATAGGTTTTTGACCCTCTGACAAAGTATTTTCGGAAACGTCATCACCAATATAAAGATCCACCGGAACTTTAAACACAAACTCAGAACCGATACCAGGTTGAGATTCGACGTAAATCTCACCTTTCATTGCGTGAGCAATTTTACGTGATATGGCAAGACCCAGACCGATACCCCCATAAATACGGGTATGAGAATCATCACCCTGCCGAAAGAATTCAAATATTTTCTCATGAAGTTCCTTTTGAATACCAATACCTGTATCTTTCACTGATACTTCCAGGTATTTTTGATCTCTGAAAGAAAATCCAAGCCGTATGGAACCCTCCAAGGTATATTTAACAGCATTTTTCACCAAATTCGACAACACCTGCATAATTTTAGGGCGGTCAGTAACAATTTTCTGATCAATAATATTTTTATCAAGAGAAAAATCGAGTGTTATTTTATCCTTCTTACCGCTTTCAGAAAGGGATTCCTGAAGCTCTCTTTTAACCTCCATATATAGATCTCTGACTTTCACCTCATTAGTACGAATTTTAACCTCAGTTTTTTCAATCATTGCCAAGTCAAAAATATCCTCAATCATGTTAAGAAGATCCAGTCCGCCTTTCTTAATCAGGTTACTAAATTGAATAATTTGCTCATCATCAGTCATATCGGGCATAATATCACTAAACCCAATAATATGATTCAATGGGGTTCGTAATTCATGGCTCATGGTTGCCAAAAATGCAGATTTCAGATGATCACTTTCCAGAGCCTTTGCCTTTTCTTCCTCCAAAAGCCTGTTTTTCTCCTCCAAAAGCATATGTGATTTCTGGAGCTCCTCTTCGGCATTTTTTCTTTCTGAAATATCCCGGATAATTCCCGTTGCACCCCATAAGTCATCAACCTTTGTGGCTGATAATGAAAGCTCTACCGGAACGATAGACCCATCTTTTCTCACCCCTTGCAATTCCACAGTTTTGCCAATTACATTCCCCTGCCCTGAATGCCTGAAATGTTTAAAATTTGCTGTAATAGCAGGAAAATACTTTTCAGGGGCTATAATATTATGAAGAGAACGACCCATTACTTCATCGCATGTATAACCAAACATTTTTTCAGCCGCAGGGTTCCAAAAAATCATACGGCCCTCATTATCAATAAGTATAATAGCATCCTGAGCAGAGGAGGTAATACTACTTAATCGTTGTTCATTATCCTGTAATTGTTTCTCAAAGTTTACACGATCGGTAATATCCGATAGTGAAGCAACACTTTTATGAGTCCCCGGAATCATATCAACAGATATTTGAACATGCTTAATTTGTTTATTGATATCCACAAACCGAAACTCATATTGCGTAAGAGCACTTGCCGGATCAGCTCTTCTCAATCGGTGTTGCTCCAACATCCAATTCAGGTCATCTACATATACAAAATCCGTCCATTTCTTTTTATTAATAATATCTGCAAGCATATACCCTGACAGATTCTCAAAACGCTCATTGGCCAATGAAATCGTTGCATCACTTTCCAGAATACAAACAGCAGTACCTGTATTTTCAAATACAGCACGGTACCGTGCTTCCTGCTCCTGAAATTGCTTTTCAGCATTTTTCCGAAATGTTATATCATTTATAAAACCTTCCAGAAATTCCTTTCCGGCAGAGAGAACTCGTTTACCCTTTTCCCATACCCATTTTTCTTTCCCACACTTTGTAATTATGCGGTACTCCAACTCAAAAGAGCTGTTTTCCTTCACCGCACGCTGAATCTCATCCCAGACAAACTGCCGGTCATCGGGATGAATAATATCTTTATAACATAAAAATTCATTACCAACAAGCTCATCAGGAGTGTAGCCAAGCAAATCAACGCAACCGGCACTCATATAATCCATATCCCAGTCAGGATTATTCAGACAGGTATATGCCATGCCCGGCAGGTTACCCATTAGCGTCTCCAGTTTACGCTTTCCTTCGTCTATTTTTTCCTGCAACTCAACACGCTCGGTAATATCCCTGACTGCAGCAATACGGACGACCTTATCACCATAATTAACATTCTTTGCCTCAATTTCAGCAATAAAACGACTGCCGTCTTTACGTTTACCATTTACTACATAAGGCGTAGCTACAGGCTTTACAACATTCTCAGCCATTTTATCCCGATCCTCAGGATTTGGTGCAACCTCAATAATATTAAGCCCTACAAGCTCTTCTTTTGAGTGCCCTGTCATACGAAGGAAGGCATTGTTACAATCCAATAAAACCCCTTCCTGATGGATTACAATACCTTCAAATGTAACATCAGAAAGAAACCGGAATTGCTCTTCACTTTTCTTTAATTTAATGAGCGCATCCTGATAGCGGGTAACATTAAAATCATCGCCTTGCCGCCTTAACATAAGAAACAACCCCAGCTGATCTCCCATATCCAGGAATAACTGATCCTCATATTTCTGTAATGCAGACTTTTCTGAAGAACCTAAACACAATATACCCTGCACCCTTTCAGATGAAAATACCGGAATATAACAAACATATAACTGCCTGTTCTTTCCTTTCTGAAAGTAGGTTTCCCCGGAAAAAAAGACCTTTCTGTTTTCTGCAGCTGAGGCAGCCAAAAAAACAGCATCTTTAATTATCAATTTAAAAATATCTGAATAAACTGCGAGATTAGGAGATTCCTCTTCAGGGTCGCCATTAATATTTATGGAAATATAACCAGTAAAATCTACGTTAAAGACAGTCGAAATACTATTACATATATCACCTATTGCCTGTTTTGTATTATTAGCACATCTGTTTTGATTATAAATTTCTCTGGATATTTTATAAAATAACTCCAAACTTGTGGAATTCATCATAGGTTTATGCATAATACCCGGTCTTTAATTACTACCATTAAGGATAAAAGAGTTCTTAAAAATATGATTTTCAAACGGGAAAAGCAAAACCAAAATAATCAGGCTTCAGGATTTCAATTTTATTCCGGCTCCACATAAGGTGTTTTAGAGGCTTTTCGTCCAAAGACCGAGACCCTGACATAGCGCTCAGGGTGATGTTTGATGTCATATAACAAGCTATTCAATTCACCTGCCGATTGTTCGAGGTTATTATAAAGGGTATCATTTTGCAATAGTTGACCCATGGATCCCTCACCTCTGTCGAGCTTCTCAATCATACCCGAAAACTGGTTCAGCGCTTTATCGGTTCTTTTAATGGTTTCAGTAAGTTCCAGGGCTGCCAGCGAATCGCTAAAGGATGAAACATTGGTGATGATATGGGAAATTTCCTGCTCATGGCCATCAATATTCCGTGTTATGGCCTCAACATTACCTACGATTTGTGCCAGACGATGGCTCTGAGTCGTTATCAATGTATCGATATTGTAGGAGGTATTTTTCAGGTAATCAACAGATTGTTTGATATTGCGAAAACTTGCAGCCAGGTTTTGCCGGGCGGAGTCGTTCAAAATTGTTTGCACGGCAACAACCATGGTATCAAGGGAAGCAAGCAAATTTTCAGCTTTTATCTTTATGGGAGCTACCTGGCGGTTGACCTCCTCCATCAAAGAGGTCTCTACAGAAGAGTTCAGGGTATCAAGATTTTCAACAGGTACGCCGGGGCCTGAAAAATGCAGTCCAATGGATTTGGAGCCCAACAGGTCAGCACTATAAATTTTCGCTACAGCGTCTTTGGGAATCGTGATATCGGTTTTAAGCATCATCTCAACGAGAATCTTTTTGGGATCATCATCGGCAAAACGTATATCTCTGACCTGCCCGATACGTAGGCCGTTAATATCAACCGGTGCACCAATATCAAGGCCGTCAACACGGGGATATACGCTGTAAATAACTGTTTGCTGATTAAAAAGATCTACACCTTTCAAAAAATTGACACCCCAGTACAAGATTCCAAAACCGAAAAGGAAAAATATAGCCAGTAATATTTGTTTACGTTTCATAGTTATTGCTTTTATATACAGTACTATTGTACAGCTATTCTGCGGGCTTCCTGAATATCAATTCTTTCGCCATGGCTAAAGGCAACAATAAATGCATCTTTATACCCTAAAGCCACCATCACCTTGCGATGAGCCAATGCATCTTCAAAGGTAGTGAATTCTCCGGAGGTGTATTTAAATAATCCCATATGCTGATACATCCGAACATCGTCCACCATAGAAAACTCCTTTGAATCAACAGATTTTTCCTTGTTGGAAGATAAAAACTGAACGGCGAAATAAACAGTATTCTCTTTTTCAGAATCCCTCTCCATAATAGGATTAACATCGATAGGTGCCGATGCAACAACGGATGAAAAGGAATCAGAAACACGGTTATTCTGTTCTTCCTGAAGTTCCTTATAATTCTTAAATGCCCGGTAGATAGCCGAAGCGATATAGGTTTGCCCTTTATCACTATTCAAAAATTTACGCTCTGAAGGGTTCGTCAAAAAACCGGTTTCAATAAGAACACCTGGCATAGTTGTGCGGTAGAGCACAAGGAAACCGGCCTGCTTTACACCACGGTCGTGACGTTTAACACGCTCCCTAAACTGATCCTCAACCATAGTTGCCATACTTAGACTCTGGTTCAGATAAGCATTTTGAAACAAACTAAAAATTATGGTATTCTCGGGTAAATTGGGGTCATAACCTTCATAAACCTGTTGATAATCATCCTCCAGAAGGATGGCAGCATTTTCCTTCTTTGCCACTTCAAGATTTGCCTGGCTCTTATGCAAGCCCATCACATACGTTTCAGTGCCATAAGGACTTGAAGACCTGTTTGCATTACAATGTATGGAAATAAAAAGATCAGCATTGGCATTATTGGCAGTTTTTGCCCGGTTATGAAGCTCTATAAACCGATCATCCTTACGGGTATAGATCACGTTAACATCGGGAAAATTATCCTGAATATAATCACCGGTCTTCAATGCAATTTTCAGAGCAATATCCTTTTCGCGTATTCCATTGGATACAGCACCGGGATCTTTTCCGCCATGACCTGCATCGATAACAACTGTTTTAACCTTATAGCTGTTATCTGTTACTGCCTGCTGTGCAAAAACAGTATTCACGCACAAAATTATTACGAGCCCTAACAGACCAAAAAATAGATTTTTCCGTTTCACCTAAGTACGCAATTTTTAAGTAGTTTTGATGCCGTTTATCATTAAACAACGTTATTGATACAAAAATAGCATTTCACATCGATTATAACTGTGCAAAAAAGAATATTTCTCTTCCGGATTTTCCTGCCACTGCTGCTTGTATTTTTTAGTAGCATAGGGATCGTCTGTGCACAGGAAGCCGTTAACCTTTCTCCTGCAACCACTTCTGCAACCATGGTGCCTGACAGTCTCAGGGTTAGCGCCGACAGCCTTAAGGTTCAGAAACCCGACAGTACGGCAAAAAAAGATTACGGCCTTGATGATGTAGTGGATTGCAAATCGGTGGATTCACTGATTTTCGATATTGACCTGCAAAAGGTATACATGTACAAAAGTGCAGAGATAGATTATCAGACCACAAACCTGAAAGCTGATTATGTAGAGATAGACTTTTCAAAAAGCCTGGCCTATGCACGTGGTGTTCAGGACAGCACCGGAAAGCTCATAGGTACCCCGGAATTTAAAGAGGGTGATGCCGTGTTCAACGCTAAGGAGATGTCGTATAACTACGATACCGAAGAGGGTATAATTAAAGACGTACGTACCGAAGAAGGCGATGGCTTTCTGCATGGAGACGTGGTAAAGAAGCTTGCCGATAACACCTCCAACATGGGGCAGGGATGGTATACCACCTGCAACGCCGAGCATCCTCACTTTGCTTTGCGGTACAATAAGGCAAGAGTCATTCCCGACGACAAGGTTGTTACCGGCCTGGCATGGATTGAAATTGAAGACGTACCCCTGCCTATCGGGCTACCCTTTGGCCTCTTTCCGCTCACTAAAGGCGCCACATCAGGCATCGTAATACCTGAATACGGCGAACGGGATAATATGGGTTATTACCTCGAAAACGGTGGCTATTACTGGCATATCAACGATTACTTCGACTTCAAACTCCTGGGTTCGATCTTTACCCGCGGGTCGTGGGGACTGAAACCCTCCTTAAACTACAAAAAGCGTTATAAATATTCAGGTAGCTTTGCTTTTAGCTTTGCAAAAAATAAAATCGGACAGGCAAATACAACAAATTTCAGCGAATCAAACGACTTCTCCATTCGCTGGAATCACCGGCAGGATCCAAAGGCAAAGCCCAATTCCACGTTCTCCGCGAACGTTAACATTATAAGTAATAAATATAACACTTACACCCCAAGCACAACACGCGACTACCTCTCGAACACCTATAAATCAAGTGTTTCCTACAGCACCAAGTTGTTTCAAAAAAAAGCCAACCTTACGGTCAATGCAGATGTATCACAAAACACATCTACGCATAGTGTGGATTTGAACCTGCCCAATATCTCTTTTAGCGCCAACCGGTTTTATCCCTTTCAGCGTAAAAACCGCGTAGGAAAGAAACGCTTTTATGAAGATATATCGCTGCAATATGGCATGACAGCAAAAAATAAGGTCAGTACAAAAGACACACTCATCGGTGAGTATGTGCAAAACGGAAAAATCCTTGATCAGTTTACCAATGGAATGAAGCATACTGTCTCGGCCCAAAGCCCGGTAAAAATCCTCAAGTACATAAATATGACCAACTCGTTTAGCTACAACGACCGCTGGTATTTACAAAGTGTGCAGCAGGAATGGAGCAACGATACCCTTATCAGCGGGAATGACACTACCATAGGGTATGTACGCACCGATACAATTCCAGGTTTTGTGAGAGGTTACGACTACAGTTTTTCATCGAGCATGTCAACGAAGCTTTATGGTATGGTAGCTTTTAAACGAGGGCCGCTGCGTGCTGTACGCCATGTATTATCGCCTTCGGTAAGTTTCAGTTATCGCCCCGACTTTGGTAAAGAAAGTTATGGGTTCTATCAGGAATATTATAATCCGGAGACTGAAGAGATGGTGGAATACAGCATTTTCAGCGCAGGTGGATACACATCGCCCTATGGAGGAGTCTCAAGTGGCGAGTCTGGCAAGGTTTCCTTTGGGCTTAGCAACAACCTGGAGGTAAAGGTCAGAGATAAAAACGATACCATCACCGGGATGCGGAAAGTGAAAATAATTGATATGCTCAGCCTGAGTACCTCCTACGATATTGCAAAAGATTCCCTCAACTGGAGTCCCTTAACACTCTCCGGCAGAACGAAGCTCTTCAACTTGCTCAACATTACCTACAATGCAAGCTACAGCCCTTATGCGGTAGATTCATCTGGCAGAGACATCAATAAATTTCAATATGAAATTGATAAAAAACTCTTCCTCAAAGAGAATATTCAATAC
>CAZQNY010000027.1:27142-30632 GCA_964594665.1 uncultured Bacteroidales bacterium | reverse complement strand
TCGGGTTGTCGGGTTGTCGGGTTGTCGGGTTGTCGGGTTGTCGGGTTGTCGGGTTTAGTTTCCAAGAGCCCTACTTCCCCATTTTTCGCTATTTTTGCCCCGACAAAAAGATCGATAATGGAATCAATCCGCACCATATTCAAAATAGGCTTCGGTCCCTCGAGCAGTCATACCATGGGACCTGGGCGTGCAGCAGCAAAATTCAAAAAGGAATTCCCTGCAGCACGATACAATGTAACGCTTTTCGGATCACTGGCAGCAACAGGAAAAGGGCACCTGACTGATGAAATCATATACAAAACCCTCGGCGAAGACAGCACCGAAATCATCTGGAAACCGGAGACAACCCTCCCCGGGCACCCCAATGCCATGACTTTTGAGGCCATTGATTCAATGGGAAAACAATCACACACCCAAACATGGTACAGTATAGGTGGTGGAGAGATAACGCAGAACCCGGATAAAAAAAAGGAAGAATCCATTTATGGCCTCCATAATATGGATGACATATTATTATGGTGTCAGAAGCAGGGTAAAAATTTGTGGGAATATGTTGCCGACAGAGAAGATTCAGATATCTGGGAATATTTAAATGACGTTTGGGCTGTAATGCAAAAATCGGTAAAAAACGGGCTCGACCATGAGAGCCGACTACCGGGGCCATTGAATGTGGCCAGGAAGGCATCGTCGTACTACACCAAAGCACAGATGCAAAACCAGTATGTACAACCCAGGATTCAGTTGTATGCATATGCACTGGCAGTAGCAGAGGAGAATGCTTCAGGCGGAGAAATTGTCACTGCACCGACCTGCGGGTCGTGTGGTGTTTTACCCGGGGTATTATATATGTTAATGGATTACTATCACTTTAATAACAAGCGGATACTTCATGCGTTGGCAACGGCAGGGCTTATAGGCAATTTGATTCGCCATAACGCATCGATTTCGGGAGCCGAGGTAGGTTGTCAGGGTGAAATAGGTACCGCCTGTGCTATGGCAGCAGCTGCGGCGACACAGCTGTTCGGCGGAACGCCGGCACAGGTAGAATATGCTGCTGAGATGGGACTTGAACACCATCTGGGTCTCACCTGTGACCCGGTAATGGGACTGGTACAAATTCCGTGCATCGAAAGAAACGCTTTTGCTGCAACCCGGGCGTTGGATTCAAAAGACTATGCCTTGTTATCCGACGGCATTCACAGAGTTAGCTTCGACAGGGTGGTTGATGTCATGAAAGAAACAGGGCATGATATACCCGCATTATACAGGGAGACAGGTCTTGGGGGGCTGGCAAAGAAATAAAAAAACCGTCTTGAAGAAAGGTAGTTTTCAAAACGGTTGTGAATGTATGAATATGTGGAAAGCAATGGTTTCTATTTCTCAAGCTTCTGCAGAATTTTTTCTGCATCGGCCTTATAAAATCCGTCTTCTTCTTTAGCAATGCGTAAGAGTTGTTTCCGGGCCATGTCTATGTCATCTTTTTTCAGATAACACAATGCCAGATACCATTCTGCATGCTCAATGTAAAGGTTGTCATTATTATCAACAATAAAGCTAAATGCATCGATAGCTTTATCATACTTTTCTGTTTCGATATATGAGATCCCATTATAAAAACGAAGGGCAATATTTTCAGGATTATTGGCTAAAATTTGTTCAAACATATCTGAGGCCATATTATAATCCTTTTGTTGAAATGAAATTAAAGCCTCAACAATATTCACATCGCCATTTCCCCTTCCGGCACGATTTACAATAACTGCATTATCAGGTTGATAATACATATCAAACAGCTTATCAGGTGAATATGCCCCCGGCCCAAAAGTCAGCACACCGGCAGTAATCAGCACCCCCATACCTGCTGCTGCTGCGACATATTTCATATTTGATTTCATAGAAGCAATAATGGTTGACTTACTTCCATGATGGTGTTTGGACTGACGAATGGCGTCAAGTTTCATTTTCAGGTCAAGGATATCGGCATTGGAAATGACAGCATCAAGCTCTTGTTCGAGGGCTAACTCTCCCAGAAGGTCACTGTTTTTTACCAGTAATTCTTCAAAGGCTTTTAGTTCGTCCCCACTCATCTCTCCTTTGAGATATTTCTCCAGTTGTTCCTGTAGGCTATTCTTTTTCATTTTCTGTTAGTGCGTTATACAAGGGGTCTTTAACAATTCGTTTTTTCAGATTCTCTTTACATTGATATTTTCTTGTTTTAGCATAATAATCGGATTTGTAATGCATCATTTGTGCGATTTCATGTACGGATTTACCCTCTGCAAATAGTTTTAGAACCTTTTGACAATCGGGAGACAGCGTACCAAAATGCTTTAAATAGATTCTTTTTCGCTCTTCCAGCGGATCAGCCATTTCAAAAACTGTTTCATCAGAAAGTTGAATAAAATCTTCTATTTCGAGGATATCAACTTTTGTTCCAACACGTTTCTCCAATCTCTGCAACCACAAATTCCGACAAATACTATATAAGAACGTCTGAAATGAGCATGTTAACTCAATTCGCTCATTTCCAATTTTTTCGTACAAAATCATTATTGCATCCTGAAAAAGATCTTCTGCATCCTCCTGGCTACCTGAATTACGAGTCACAAAACTGATGATTAAATCAATATTTTGATGATATATTGCTGTAATCACATCAGCATCTCTGTTTTTTAACCCATTCAGTAAATCCTGATCAGTAAATAAATCTCTTGTTCTCTTATTCATCCGATTTTTTTCAAAAAGTAATACAAAAAAAAACAACTTTTTTTCACAAATCTGTAACTTCTAACACTAACACCCTGTATACCAAACAAATGAAAGGCATACAGGTTTTTTTTAAAAGCGTTAAGATATAATAATATCTGCTGCGCTGGAATTTTTTTAAAAAAAAATGTGGTTTACCCCTATTACCTTTTTAAAAAAAACGGATAAAGGGTACAGACATTGTAAAGGGAATACGAAAATCAATGTCTCGCGGTGTTAAATTTTAAATGAAAAAAAAATGAAAAAGTTGTATTCTGTTTTCAACAAGCTCTCTCTTGCACTTCTATTTATAATCATATCAATCGCGGCAATTGGTCAAAACACTTATTCAGGAAATGTCCTCTACCACGGAAATCCTGAGAAACCTGTGCATTCAGTTACTGTTACAATACAAAACCCGGCTACCGGTTATTCTCAGAATACAGTTACAGATGCGGACGGTTATTTTGAGCTTACAAACATACCCTATGGCAGTTTTTCAATCACAGCAGAAACAACATTACCTGCCGGTGGAGTAGAACTAAATGATGCGTTTCTGGTAATGCTGCACTTATTCAATTTTATTACTCTTGAAGATTATCAAGCCATTGCTGCTGATGTAAATGATAATGGCATGATTGACTGGGGGGATTATTGGAATATTCTCATTGACTGGATTATGTATCAGTTGCCATTTAACAACGACCCCTGGTTGTTTGATACATTGGAATATACCTTTGCGCAG
>CAZQNY010000027.1:0-27042 GCA_964594665.1 uncultured Bacteroidales bacterium | reverse complement strand
AAAATAAAAACAACATTGACATCAGAAACCAGGCCCCCGGATACTACTTCTATCAGATAGGCTCCGGTACAACGGCCAAAAACGGAAAAATAATTATCACACGATAACCCCCTCCTAAGAATACAACAACACACCGCCTTAAGACAGTTTGCAGACCCTTATGCAAACTGTCTTTTTTTTTCGTATATAATGTCTTTTTTATATATTTGTAAAACATGAGTTAAGTTTGCAAGTGGTTAAAATATGACACATAAAAAACCCCCGTTTGTTGTCATTTATATCTTTTTATTCGCTGTATTCTGCACAGCCGGGTCGTATTTATATGCCCAGACTGAAAACAAGCCACTCATCGAAAAACAAACTGTTATTGCTGCAAAAAAGGCATTTGCCTTAGATGAATTCGAAGAGAGTTATAATTTGTTTTCAGAACTTGAAGCTCATTCAATAGAGAAAAATGACACTTTACTATACATACAATCGTTTTCAGGTAAAGCCATTGCAAAATATTTTCTTAAAGATTATCGTGCAGCCGATTCAATAGCAAGCACTGCAATAACTGTTTATTCACAAAACAGCACAAACGACACCACAACTATTGCGGAAGCCTTGTATACAAAAGCAAGCATTCTAAAGCGGCAGGGACAGTACGCAGAAGCATTCCCTATATCTGTTAATCTGCTTTCATTTTTATATAATCAGCAAAGCACAGACTCTGTACTTTTGGCAAGGACACATGCTTTGAATGGAAGCTGTTATTACGGCTTAGGGAATAGTTATAAGGCATTGGACGCATTTAAAAAAGCAAAATTATTTGCAACAAAATATGCCCAGGAGAATCCTAAATATATTATCCGGTACGCGCTGAATGTTGCTTCTATTTATGCCAAACAGAATGATTATGACTATGCCCTGCCCTCTTTCAATGAGGTTCTGGATTTAAAAAAACAGTATAATGTCCCTCTTAATAATGGAGATATAGCCTATTATAATAACCTTGGGCGGTACTATTTCAAACTTAAAGAATTTAACCATGCCCTTGAAATGTTTAATGAAGCAGTAAAAATCGCACAGGCTCTCAAGGAAACTGAGGACGAAAAAATGGGAAACTTATACCTTAACCTTGGAAACAGTTATGTTCAAACAACCGATTTTAATAAGGCAAGGGAATATTATAATAAGGCACTTCTGATTATTCAACCGGAAGAAAATGCGTCCGTTGAAATTCAAAAAATTTATAACAATATCGGGTATTCCTATTATCGTCAGGAACAATACAATGATGCATTTAACTATTTCCATAAAAGTCTGAAAATCAATAACTCAAACAACATTGCCATAAAATCAATGAGTCATTTGGCACAATGTTATATTGGGATATCAGAATATGACAGTGCGGCACTGTTTTTTGATAAAGCCATCAGGATATCTACCACCAATGATAATATGTTTAACCAGGAATACGCTTCTGTGCTGCAGGATTACGGGCAGTTTCTTATGGAAATGGGAGATGAAGAAGAAGGGATTTCAAACATCAAAAAGAGCCATGCCATATTCAGCCAACAAAATGACTCGCGTGATAATGTAGCATCACTTGACAGAATTATCGGGAACCATTATTTAGCAAAAGGTCAATACGAAAAGGCACTGTATCATGCCCAGCAGGCACTGATTGCTCTGGAGCCTGGTTTCAAGGACACCCTTTACCTGGCAAATCCTGATATTAAGGCAACTGAATCACCCTATGAATTATTGGGAATCCTTGCCTTAAAGGCAGAGGCAATGGCAAAATTCAGTGAGCCAAACGGCCAAAATAAATATCTTTCCGGTTCCATTAAAACCTATAACTTAATATCCGCATTATTCGACATATTAAAAACATCATACAGTTACGACGAAAGCAAACTTTTTCTATCGGTGCAAAGCAGCCTTATTTTTCAAAATGCTTTAAGTACCGCTTACGAATTATACAATAAAGAAAGTAACGTAGAGATGCTAAATACAGCATTTATGTTTTCCGAAAAAACAAAATACTCCACGCTCCTGGAGGCATACCGTGAATCGAGCCTGTTAAATACTACCATCCCCGGAAAAAAAATCGAGGAACTTTCATCCCTGAAACGCATGCTTGAAAAAGCCAACCGTGAATTATATGAAATCACATCGCAAAACAATAACCCTGATGAAGAAGCTATTAACAGAATCAATAACCGGATTTTTGAGCTTAACAGAAGAAATGACAGCCTTGAAAACATTTTTAAAACAAACTATCCGGAATACTTCTATGCAAAAAAACAGCATCCGGTAATAAACCCACAGTTGATTCAAAACAAGCTAACGAATAACCAGGCGCTTATCGAATACAGCCTCAACGACACTGTACTGATATCATTCTGCATTCTTCATGATAAAATCTATACGCAAAAAACATACATAAACATTCAGTACATTGATTCATTGCGATTATCCCTTAACAACCACGGATTCACAAATACCACCAGTCAGGATTTCGCAACATACATATCATCATCCTACTATTTATACGATAAACTCATTGCACCATACGCTTCATATATTGATAAAAAGTCACTAATTATCATTCCTGACTCCAGGCTGGGATATATTCCATTTGAGGCTTTAATCACGGAGAAGCCGACAACAGGAAAAAAGATGGACTTCCGCAATCTTAATTATCTTATCCGGACAAATGCAATCAGTTACAGCTACTCATCTACATTGTTATTCGACAAAGAGCATACACCTCCCGGCTGGCGAAATCCACGCGTGCTGGCATTTGCTCCGGAGTACAAACCAGGCATTGCTATCGATGGTGAAGATTTCTTCCTTGCCCCGATTCCCGGTGTTGAAGATGAGGTAAAACACATCACAACACTCTTTACAGGAAAAGCGCTGTTAAAAGAGCAGGCTACAGAAGAGACCTTTAAAGAAGAAGCTCCTCAGTATGATATTCTGCATCTGGCAATGCACACCATCATTGATGAAAAAAATCCTACCTATTCAAAACTTATTTTCACTTTACCGGAAAACCCGGATAAACAGAATGACGGAATTCTGTATACAAGCGAGTTATTCTCAATGTCGCTGCAATCAAAAATGGCAGTGTTAAGTGCCTGCCAGACGGGTGACGGGAAACTCAATAAAGGGGAAGGTATTCTATCTCTTGCGCGCGGATTCTTTTACTCGGGAGTACCCAGTGTTGTTATGACCCTATGGTCGGTAAATGACGCCCAAAGTGCTGCGATCATGTCATCCTTCTACACCTATTTAAAAAAGGGATATTCAAAAGACAAAGCACTGCGCCAGGCCAAGCTGGATCTTCTGGATCAGGGAAACCCTCTGACATCCCATCCGCGTTACTGGGCCGGGTATGTAAGTATCGGAGAGCAATCGCCCATAGCAAAAAACCGCAGAACAATAGTTATGGTAATATGCATTGTGCTGCTGGCCGGAGCAATTAGCTTCATTCTTGTGCATCGACGCAAACACAAATAGACGAACCGTACAGATAATCCTTTACCTTTGCATAAAAATAACACGCGTGATATATCCTTCAAATTTTGAAGAAAAAACCGGGTTTGAAAAAATCCGTGAGATGATAAAAGAGGCCTGTATCAGTGACCCCGGAAGAGAGGTTGTTGAAAGCATGAAAGCCTCATACACCTACGATACGGTACTTACAAGACTTCAGCAAACCGAGGAGTTCCGGAATATCCTGCTTATGAGCGAACCCTTTCCCGCTCAGAACTATATGGATCTAAGGATTATGCTGAAAGAAATCCGCCTTCCGGGAACATTCCTTGAACCGGAAATATTGGGGGATTTACGGGCATCATTGAATACCTTGCTCGATATCACACAATTTTTCTCATCAGTAGAACGCCGCGAGCGCTACCCATTGCTTACGGTATTAAGCAGTGAAGTACTCATAAACCCCGACATACCAGCACAGATTGATTCTGTCATTGATGAAAAAAACAGCGTCAGAAACGGGGCGTCAGAAAAACTTTCCGAAATACGGCAAAAAATAAAACGAAAACAGTCGGGAATTCACGGAAGAATAAACAAACTCTTAACAGAATCACGTCAAAAAGGCATTATTAAAGACGATGCAGAAGTAACCATTCGTAATGGCAGGCCTGTAATTCCTGTTCCTGCATCCAATAAAAGGAAACTCAAAGGATGGATTCATGACGAGTCGGCCACAGGACAAACAATCTTTATTGAACCGGCAGAGATATTTGAAATAAACAATGAAATCCGCGAACTTGAGCTTCAGGAAAGACGAGAGATTGTTAAAATACTCATTCATTTTGCCGACTACCTACGCCCGGATATTGAAGTGATCTCAAATGCCATCAAATATCTCGGCGAATTTGATTTTATCCGCGCCAAAGCAAAAGTGGCTCTTGCTACAGCCAGTGTTATACCTGTTATGCGACGAAGACCGGTACTGAACATTCGCAATGCAAGACATCCATTACTTTATCTTAGTTTGAAAAAACAGGGCAGAAAAGTTGTTCCCCTAACCCTTGAGCTATCGCATAAAGAGAGAATACTGGTTATCTCCGGACCCAATGCAGGTGGTAAATCCATATGTCTCAAAACAATCGGGTTACTTCAGTATATGCTGCAATGTGGCATACTGGTTCCGGTAAACGAAAATTCTGAATTCGGGATCTTTCGCAACCTGCTTATTGACATTGGTGATGAGCAATCGCTGGAGAATGATTTAAGCACCTATACTTCTCACCTGCAGAATTTAAAGGTATTTCTCAGGAATGCAGACCGGCATACCTTATTCCTGATTGATGAATTTGGTACAGGGACTGAGCCCAACCTTGGTGGCGCCATTGCTGAAGCAACCCTGGAGCAACTCAACAACCAAAAAGCCTGGGGTGTTGTTACGACGCACTATGCCAATCTGAAACTCATGAGCAGTAACCATACCGGAATAATAAACGGAGCGATGCTTTTTGACACAAAAAAGCTGCAACCTCTTTTTATTTTAAAAACCGGCAAACCCGGAAGCTCCTTTGCTTTTGAGATGGCCAGAAAAATTGGCTTCCCAGAAGAAATTCTTACCCTTGCAGGAACCAAAACAGGCAAAAAGCAACTCGATTTCGATCAACAGTTACACCAGCTGGAGATTGAAAAGAAAGACCTTACGCAAAAACAAACTGAATTAACGGTTGCTGATGATATGCTCCGCGAGTTGTTGGATAAATATAAAAACAGAATCACTCAACTGGAGAAAGAGCGCAACAATATCATCAAAGAAGCTCAAAACCAAGCCGATAAACTGATTACTGAAGCAAATACACGTATTGAACATACCATAAAAGAAATCAGAGAGGTTCAGGCAGAAAAAGAAAAAACAAAAAAGCTCCGCAAAGAGCTTAAGGAAACCGCAGGAAAACAACAACGCAAAAAGCACCAGGCATTGCTGGACCTGAAGAAAGATCTTGAGGAAATCGAGGATCCTGCCCCACAAGAGCAACCAACTATTATAAAACAAACAAAAGAACGCTTTGCCATCGGTGACACTGTACGCATGCAGGGACAGAAAAGCGTAGGAATTATTACTGGTCTGAAGGGAAATAAAGCTACGATTGAATTCGACAGCCTGTCGTTAAAAGCTGACATCAAAAATCTCGAGCATGCGCAACACCAGGAAAACGGCAGCACAAAGCAAGTAAGGCTGACAACGTCAAACAGCGGCAATATTGTCCATGATCTGACTACGAAAGCGGCAAATTTCAAAATCACCATTGATGTCAGAGGCCAGCGTGCAGAGGAGGCATTATTTAATATCTCCAAATATATGGATGACGCCATATTGTTAAATGTTCCGGAGATAAAAATCCTTCATGGAAAAGGAAACGGTATCCTGCGTGATGTTATCCGTGATTACCTGCGCACCATGCCGGAGGTTCGAAAATACAATGATGAAGATCTGGAACACGGCGGTCATGGCATTACCATTGTGTCGTTTCGTTATTAGCAATATCCTCCAATTCTTTTTTCAACTTTTTGGTAAGACTGCCTACAATAAGGTTGTATGAATGGTCAATAAGCTCATAAAGAAGATCATCATTCACTGATCCGTCGACACGAATCGTATTCCAGTGCTGCTTATTCATATGATATCCGGGGATTATTGCCGGGTACTGTTCCCTGAGTTGAATTGCTCTTTCCGGATCACATTTTAAATTTAAGGCAAACGGGTCTTCAGTGTCGGTAAGCGCAAACATTTTCCCCATAACTTTAAATACGAGCGTTGTTTCATCAAACGGAAAACACTCTGCAACACCGGGTTTCAGCAGGCAGTAGTCGCGAAAATCTTCAATATTCATAGCAATCAATTATTATGACAAATCACAAAGATAGGGAGAAGAACCGAGAGGAGGGAAAAAGGGTAAGGATGCATTAACCTAAAATATGTATCTTTGCCCTACTTTGGATAAAAGTGTTTTATTATGAGCGAAAAAGACAACTCAACACCAAAGCAACGCAACAGTGGCCTAAGTAAGTCGAAAAACATACTACAGGTCAGAAAGAAAATTGCGTTGCAAGGAGGTGGCACAAAGGCTATTGAAAAGCAAAAGGCCACCGGAAAACTTACCGCCAGGGAGCGTATTCTGGCTCTGGTAGATCCAAACTCCTTTCATGAATACGATCTGTTTGTACAACATGCAGGCCGTGACTTTGACATGGACAAGAAGTATCTGCCTGGAGACGGGGTCGTAACAGGAACCGGTACAATAAACAATCATCCGGTATGTGTTTTTGCGCAGGATTTTACGGTTGCGGGAGGGTCACTTGGCTATATGCATGCCAAGAAGATCACCAAGATCATGGATCATGCCATGAAGCTTCAGGTTCCGTTAATCGGTATCAATGATTCCGGTGGAGCACGTATTCAGGAAGGAGTAAACTCACTGGCAGGATATGGAGAAATATTCTACCGTAACACCCAGGCTTCAGGAGTCATACCGCAGATCTCTGTTATTTTGGGGCCTTGTGCCGGCGGTGCTGTATACAGCCCTGCGCTAACCGACTTTGTATTTGTTGTGGATAAGATCTCCAAGATGTTTATCACCGGGCCGGAAGTTATAAAAACTGTACTCGGAGAGGAGATTTCCATGGAAGACCTCGGAGGCGCCAAAGTGCATGCAGAAATTACCGGTAACGCGCATTTCTATGCCGACAGTGAGGTGGAATGTTTCGAACAGATTAAAAGCCTTGTATCATACATCCCATGGAACAACAAGCATACAGCCAAGCCATTCCCCAAGAAGCCACCTAAAACCAGACAATATAAAATCGAAGATATCTTCCCCTCCAACCCCAAGCAGCCTTATGATGTAAGAGATATCATCAAGGCCCTTTCTGACAGTTCAGAATTTTTGGAGATACAGGAAAAATTCGCCTCCAACATTGTTATTGGTTTTGGCCGTATGGCAGGAAAAACAGTAGGTTTTGTGGCTAACCAGCCTCTGGTGCTGGCAGGAGTTCTCGATGTGGATTCCAGCGATAAAGCAGCCCGGTTTATACGCTATTGCGATGCCTTTAACATTCCACTGGTAACACTGGTTGATTTACCGGGTTATCTTCCGGGTATCGACCAGGAGCATTCCGGCGTAATCCGACATGGAGCAAAAGTACTTTATGCCTATAGCGAAGCCACGGTACCAAAAATCACCCTTATCATGCGTAAAGCTTATGGTGGTGGTTATATTGCCATGTGTTCCAACCACCTTCGCGCAGACTTTGTCTTCGCATGGCCCACAGCAGAGATCGCAGTAATGGGCCCCGAAGGCGCTGCCAACATCATCTTCAGAAACGAAATTAAAAACGCTGAAGATCCCGACGAAGTTCGCAAACAAAAGGTTAAAGAATACAAAGATAAATTCGCCAACCCTTACGTTGCCGCTGCTTACGGTTATGTCGACGCTGTTATCGAACCTGACGAAACACGCAAAATGCTTATTCATGCACTTGACATTTCAGAAGAAAAGAGAATTGACACTCCTATCAAAAAGCATGGTATCCCACCATTCTAAAATGAGTACGTCAGTTTTTTGTTTAATCTAAAATGTTGAATCATGAGATATAAAGAAGCACCTGAAGGATACAAATTTCTTAATGTTGAGAATGGAAAATATAAAACCATGCTCACTACGAAATACGTATCCAGACAAAAATACGTACCCCACGATCCCAAGAAAATTGTTGCGGTGATTCCGGGAACAGTACGTGAAATATTCATCAAAAAAGGAAGTAAAGTAAAAAAGGGGGATCAGCTCCTTATACTGGAAGCCATGAAGATGATGAATAATATTATTGCTCCAATGGATGGAATAATAAAAGCAGTAAATGTGAATAGTGACACTGTTGTTGCCAAATCACATCTGCTGTTGGAATTTGAATAACAGATTTTAATAATTATCCGGATAGAAGATGTCACCGGGAGAATTCCTGGTGACATTTTTTATATTATTACCCTTTAAACTCTGGAAAAAGCTTATTCGTCTCATCAATATATGCAAGCACATCATCTTTCCCTAATTTTGATACGCTGCTGGTGAGAATAAACTGCGGCATCTCTTCCCACTCCTCCAGAAGCTTTTTCTTGTATGTAGCGATATTACTTTGCAGCTGATTCACGCCCAGCTTATCGGTTTTTGTAAATAACATCACAAAAGGTATTTCGCTCATTCCCAGCCATTCCATAAATTCAAGGTCGCTTTTCTGGGGCTCCAGGCGTGCATCGATAAGAAGAAAAACCGTGAGTAAATTTTCACGTTTATGGATATAATCACGGATCATTTTATCCCATTTTGCCACTTCCGACTTGGATACTTTTGCAAAGCCATAACCCGGAAGGTCAGCAAGGTACCATTGATCATTGATAATAAAATGGTTTATCAATCGTGTTTTCCCCGGTTTGCCGCTGATTTTTGCCAGTCCTTTATGGCCGGTAAGCATATTTATCATAGAAGATTTGCCAACGTTGGACCTTCCGATAAAGGCATATTCCGGTTTTCGGGGCTCAGGACATAATGATAGCCTGGGGCTGGAACAGACAAAAGAGGCCGTTTTAATGATCACGAATCAGATTCTTTGGATTTCACATTTATATAAGAGGTAACATAGCGGTCGTATTTTGCAGCGGTAATATCCTTAATTCTTACGAGTATTCCCGTTTCCTCCACATCACCAAAGGCGTCATTCATGGCAGTACCAAACACACGCATAGTAGGCGAAAGGTTCATATATGCATTTACCAGTGGCGGAATATTCTCGCCCCGTGCCCTTACTTCCCTGACAAGGATTTTATAATCGGCCTCATAGCTTTCTCCGGAGAATAATGTTTTCAGATACTCACTCTCAAGATCAATAATAATAGGATTAAAGGGTCGTACGAGTTTTTCATTATCCCCAAAATGGATATTCATAAACCGAAGGATAATATTCCTTGCTTCCACATTAAAATGGGGGTACATGGTAATTTTCCCAAAAAAATAGTCCGTATCGGAATAATCCACATGCAGAGACCCCAGGCCGTCCCACAGGTTATCAAGTGCAAACAGACCTTTTCGCTGATCGCGGGAAGGCTGAAATAATGGCTGCACAAAACTACGGCCCAGCTCCACAGTACTTGGCAGGAATTCGTCGATAAACGTTTGGGAGAAATTAAAAAGTCTTCCCGTTGCACTTATGGCATTTCCATTATCATCAATTTTAATGTCCTTACCATGGATAAATCTGTACCCGCCAACGATTTCCTGATCTTCAGGGTTCCAGACGATTAACTGGTGAAAAGGTTTTTCATCCGTATCATAATGGTCGATATCGGCAGGTTTTCCGGTTCCTCCTCCGGCGAGGCGGAAAGTTTCCTCCCTGAGGCGCCCCACCTCATCCATCAAAACAGGAGCCTGGTGGGCAGTAAAGATATAGATCTCATTACTGCCCGCATTAGTTTTCCGAACAAACCGGGCATTCGATAAATCAGCGATCACCGCCTGGCGATCAATTTTAGCAATTATATCCTTCATAATACTTATTCAACACTAAACACTGCCTCAGGGTTCTGTGGCAGGGTATAAACATAATCTTTTACTTTCTGTGCCCATTCCACATCACGAAATCGCTTATCAAAGGTAGTGTAAGGAATTGGCTTTCCAAATATCATTTTAATATGCTTGTCTTTCAAACGATAGGCTTCATCCACAAGGTACATCATTTCAATATTAAAGCCTATGCGGAAAAACTTCCTGACTTGTGCAAGACGGTAGAAGCGTTTTGAATTCTGTCCGCTGATAAACACAGGAACAATATCTCGCTGTGTGGACCGGGCTTTAGTGATAAAGGTCTTTTTCCACTCCAAATCGCAAATCACCCCGTTACTTTTGCGTGAACATATTCCTGCAGGGAATATCTGAATAGCACTATCACTGCGAAAAGCCATTTCCAACCTTCTGACATTGGCCGAGTTGGAACCAATCTTATTAACAGGAATAAAATGAGGCTTCAGGTTTTCCAGGTTCATCAAAAAATCATTGGCAGGGATAAGAATATCTTCGCGCATACTGCGAAGGATATAAAAAAGCGTCATCCCGTCGAAGCCTCCCAGCGGGTGATTACCAACGATAATGATCCGTTTGCTTTGATGAATGTTTTCAGTACCTGTTGCGGTAACTTTCACATCAAATTCTTCCATTAACATTTTACTGAATTCCAGCCCGTCTTTTCCGTGGGCTTTCCTCAGTAAACGATTAATCTCATCCACATGTGTTATTTTCCGAAGATATCGCTTTAAAAATCCGGGCAGCTTTTCATATAACCCTTCCTTCTTATCATTAACAACATCCTTAAGGTCGATTTGGGGCACCTGACCCCCAACAGCTGTATTGCCTGCATTGTCTTGCATAATTCAACGCGATTGAGTATACAAAAGTAGTATAATCTCCGGGAAAGTGTACGCAAAATTCATAATTAATTGAAGCGCACTGATATAGGTAGATATGTCGAACCACACATTTGCGACAACATACATACCACTTCACCCCACTACTTTAAATCACTGAATTACATGTATTTGAATGATTTTTATCATTTTTTTTAAAAAAAATGCAACAATTGTTGATAAGAAGTGGTAAAAAGTGGAAAAAAGTGGGAAGATTTGTTTTATCTTTACATCACGAATGGCTAACAACACATCAATCATCGGGACATATGAGTGCAAAATGGACGCAAAAGGCCGTGTACTCCTGCCTTCAGGGCTGAAAAAGCAGCTTCTGGAAGGTCTCAATGATGGATTTGTTATCAAACGCAGTGTTTTCGGTGACTGTCTGGAGCTTTATCCTAAGAAAGAATGGGAAAAAGAAGCAGCAGTAGTAAATCAGCTGAACCGCTTCGTGAAAAAAAACGTACTCTTTATACGTAAGTTTATGGCCGGGATGAAAGAAATCAACCTTGACAGTCAGGATCGTTTTCTGATACCAAGGGATCTTCTTCCACATGCAAACCTACAAAAAGACCTGGTACTCTCATCAGCAGTAAACAAGATAGAGGTCTGGGATAAAGAGCGTTACGAAGCAGAACTTAACAGCATTGATGATTTCGCCACACTTGCAGAAGAAGTAATGGGAAATATTCAACCTGAATAAGAAATAGTAATGCTTATGTATCATAATCCTGTTTTGCTTCAAGCTTGCATTGACGCGCTCCGGCTTCGTCACGACGGGGTGTATGTCGATGTTACCTTTGGTGGTGGCGGCCACTCTAAAGAGATCCTCAAACATATCCCTGAGGGTCATCTCTATGCTTTCGACCAGGATCCCGACGCCATAAAGAACCACCCCGGCGACGGGAATCTTACGCTTATCCAGCAAAACTTCAGGTATATGATGCAATTCCTGCGGTTCTACAATGCCATTCCCGTGAATGGAATTCTCGCTGATTTAGGTATCTCAAGCCACCAGATTGACGTTCCCGAACGCGGTTTCTCCACCCGTTTCGACGCCGACCTCGATATGCGCATGAGCCAAAAAGGCGGACGATCAGCATCGGACATCATAAACCATGAACCTATTGAGGAGCTTACCAAAATATTCAGAAATTATGGTGAATTAAAAAATGCCTTTGCCCTGGCAAAACGTATTGTCAATGCCAGAGAACAACAACCCATTCTAACTACTGAAAACCTGAATGATATTGCAGCACCCCTGGCAGGCCATAAAAGCCCCAGCAAATTCCTGGCTCAGGTGTATCAGGCATTACGTATTGAAGTAAACGACGAACTGGGTGCATTAAAAGACATGCTTTACCAGGCTGAAAAAGTCCTTGATACCGATGGTACCCTTGTCATTATCAGCTATCACTCGCTGGAAGACCGTCTGGTAAAAAACTTCCTCAAAACCGGAAATATTGAAGGCAAGCTGGAAAAAGATTTTTACGGCAATCCGCTTACACCTTTTTCTATACCCAAAGGAAAACCAATGGTGCCTGATGAGGAAGAGATGAATACAAACCCAAGATCACGAAGCGCAAAACTCAGAATAGGTATTAAAAAATAAATGAACAACATCAGGAAACATACGAAACAAAAAGCCACGACTTCGAAAGAGAAACGTGTTGCCAAAGGCTTGCAAAAATTCCTGGGGCTTTCCGGTTTTTATGTCTCCGGGAACAACATGCTGACAATAGGTCTAATTGCAGTTCTCATACTTCTTTACATCCTGAATAGCTACAATACAGAACGAAAAACAATTTTGATAAATGAATTAACAAAAGAGAATAATGTGCTTCGCGCAGAATACATATTGTCAAAGAGTAAGGTAACCTACGCAGGCAGCCAGAGCAACCTTGCGCGCAGACTTTCAGATTGTGGCATAAAAGAAGCCTCTGTTCCCCCGGAAAAGATCATAAAAACAGCAGCATCAAAATAATGAAGGACAAGCATAAGAACATATCAACACGAAGTTTTCTGGTCTACATGGGCGTAGTACTGGGGGCTCTCATTGTGCTTGGCAGAGTAATCTGGTTGTTTCTGGTTCCCGGTCCGGAGCTGCGTGAGCTGGATGAAAAAAATGCGTACAGGACATCCACTGTAACCGGCATAAGAGGTAATATTTTCAGCCGCGACGGAGAGCTTTTGGCAACATCATTGCCTCAATTCACACTTCGCTGGGATTACAAACCGCTGAAAGACCGCTCTCCCGGAGCTCTGGATACTTTAGCCACCGGCCTGGCAGACGCGCTTCCGGGATCAAAAATGACATACCTTAAAAAATTAAAAAAAGCAGCTCAGTCAAAAAAACGATATTACAGAATTGAAAATGAAGTAAGCTACGAACAGCTTAAGAGACTTAAAAGCCAGCCAATTTTTTGTCAGGGTTCCTATACGAGCGGCTTGATAACAGAAGAAAGGCCCCACCGCCAATTAATTTTTCAGGAACAAGCCCAAAGAACCATAGGGTATACGACGGAAGATTCCCGTCATAATGTAGGGCTTGAAGCTGCTTACGATGAATACCTTTCCGGACAAAAGCTCTCCCGTTTGGAAAAGAGAATCTCTGCGGGCATGTATAAACCCGTAGAAGTGGGTGACAACGTAGTTGCAAAAAACGGAAAAGATATTGTTACAACCCTGAATATGCGCTATCAGGATGTTGCAGAAACAGCGTTGAAGAACCACTTAATGGATCAAAAAGCTGCAGCAGGATGTGCAGTGCTAATGGAAGTTCATACCGGTGAAATTCTTGCCATTGCAAACCTTTCTACAAAAACCGGCGCGCTTAAGGAATCATATAATGTTGCTATTGGAAATTCCATGGAGCCGGGTTCCACCTTCAAACTGGCCACAGTACTTGCTCTGCTGGACGATGAAAAAGTTACAATCAACGATACAGTGATCATCACTAATAGTACGAAATACTATTACACACAAAAAATGATCGACAGCCATATATATAAAGGTGAACATACATTCTCACTGGAAACGGCTTTTGAAGAATCTTCCAATGCAGCAATCTCATGGTTTGCTCAAAAATATTATGGCTCAGATCCGGAACAATTTGTCGCGAAGCTTGAAGGCTTTTCATTATCCTCTATGCAGGGCATTGAAATACCCGGAGAACCCTCACCATTAATAAAAGATACAAAACACAAACAATGGTCCGGTGTAAGTCTGCCCTGGATGTCTATAGGTTATGAGCTGATGCTTACACCACTACAGGTACTTGGTTTTTATAATGCAGTTGCCAACGATGGCGTATATGTAAAGCCAAAGTTTGTGAATTCCATTATGGAAGGTGGAGAAGAGGTTATTCATTTTGATACAGAGGTTCTTAACCCCAGAATCGCAGGAGAAAAGGCCATACAGCAAGCTCAATACCTTCTGCGGGAGGTTGTTACCGAAGGCACCGGAAAACTTGCATTCAGAAATAGTCCTTATGCTGTTGCAGGAAAAACAGGAACCGCACAAATCCACACGGATGATATGGGTTACAAAGCCCGCCAATACAATGCTTCCTTTGTAGGATATTTCCCTGCGGAGAATCCAAAATACTCCTGCATCGTGGTAGTGAATCGCCCCGGTGCCGGTAAATATTATGCATCTTCTGTGGCAGTGCCTGTTTTTAAAGAAATTGCAGACAAAGTATACGCCTCCGACCTGAGTATTCATCACGAATCCACAGACACCATTCTTAAATACAGGGCCTACCATTATGGCAACACCAAAGATCTGAGCAAGATAGCTGCTTCTATGGGCTATAACCCTGTTATTCCACAATCGGAATGGGGAAGCATCACCATGACAGAAGGCGGAAATACAGCACTAAAACAAAGCGTACCTCCTGCCGGGAAGGTTCCAAATCTAAAAGGGCTGGGATTAAAAGATGCTGTTTTTATGGCACAAAAAAGCGGGCTCGAAGTACGTGTTACCGGAAAAGGGAAAGTTGCAAATCAGAACCCTGAAGCAGGAACACCGCTGTCGGGAATTCAAAAAATCGCGATAACACTTAAATAAATGAAATACGTTGCAGAAGACATATTCGTAAAGGCCGGATTAAAGCAGGTTCACGGAGCATTCCCCGGGCTGCCGGAGGACGTGGCTATTGACTCCCGCAAGGTAGTGCACGGAACAGCCTTTGTGGCCCTAAAAGGAACTGTAACAGATGGACATAAATACATTTCAACGGCCATTGATAAAGGCTCACAATATATTATTTGTGAAAACCTGCCCGATACATTCACCAACGGCATATGCTATATTCAGGTAGCAAACAGTGCTATTGCTGCCGGTGAACTGGCAGCAGCAATATATGATTATCCTTCAGAAAACATTACCGTTGTTGGAGTAACCGGAACCAATGGAAAAACAACCATTGCCACCCTTTTACACTCCATTTTCACCAAAATGGGGTACAAATGCGGGCTTATCAGTACCATTTGCATTAAAACCGGCAGCGTGGAAACCCCTGCAACACACACCACTCCTGATGCAATATCACTGCAACAGACACTGGCACATATGGTTGAAGAAAACTGCTCTTTCTGCTTTATGGAAATCAGCAGCCATGCTATTGATCAGCAGCGTATTGCCGGGCTTTCTCTGGCAGGTGCGGTTTTTACAAACCTAACACATGACCATCTGGATTACCATAAGACATTTGCGGCATACAGAGACGCCAAGAAACAACTTTTTGACAACCTCCCGGACACGGCTTTTGCCCTGACCAACATCGATGATAAAAACGGCAACATCATGTTGCAGAACACGAAGGCAAAAAAAATAACCTATGGTCTTCAGGGAATGGCAGATTACAAAACCAGAATCCTGGAAAACAGCTTTTCGGGGTTACATATGATGATTGACGGAGCTGAAATCTGGAGCCGGCTGACAGGAAAATTCAATGCGCTAAATATAACAGCGGTTTATGGCACTGCTATTCTGCTGGGGCAGGAAAAGGAAGAAACACTTATCGCACTCTCAGAGGTAACAACAGTGGAAGGGCGCTTTGACCTGATCCATGGCGATAACGGGGTTAATGCCATTGTTGATTATGCCCATACCCCGGATGCACTGAAAAACGTCATCACTACCATTAACAGTATCCGTGAAGGCCGTGGACAACTTATTACCGTTGCCGGAGCAGGAGGAGATCGGGATACCAGCAAGCGACCGGAGATGGGGGCTATTGCGGCATCTCTCAGCAACAGGGTAATTCTCACATCCGACAATCCGCGTACTGAAGACCCGGAGAAAATCCTGGATATGATCATGGCAGGGGTTGCTATTACGGATAGAAAAAAGGTGCTGCGCATCACCAACAGAAAGGAAGCTATACGTACAGCATGTGCTTTGGCTCAACAGGGAGATATTGTGCTTGTTGCAGGTAAAGGGCATGAGAAATATCAGGAGATAAACGGGATCAGACACCCATTTGATGATAAAGCTATACTCCGCGAAATATTAATAACAGAAAACAACAGATAATGCTCTATTATTTATTTGAATATTTTGATAAAACTTTTGACCTTCCGGGAGCGGGGGTGTTCCAGTACATCTCTTTCCGGGCGGCAGCTTCATTAATCACATCGCTGATTATTTCCATGCTGGTAGGAAAAAGGATTATCAACTATTTGCGCAGAAAGCAGGTCGGCGAAACAGTGAGAGAACTTGGCCTGGAGGGTCAGAATGAAAAAGAAGGAACCCCGACAATGGGAGGCATCATCATTCTTCTGGCGATTATTATTCCTACACTGCTATTTGCAAAAATTGATAATATCTACATTCTTCTGATTCTCTTTACCACCATCTGGCTGGGGTTGATCGGATTTCTGGATGACTATATTAAGGTATTCAAAAAAGATAAAGAAGGGCTTGCCGGGAAATTCAAACTATTAGGTCAGCTGCTGTTGGGTGTAATCGTTGGTGCAACCATGTTCTTCCACCCGGATATTGTTATCAAAGAGAAAATCCACATGCCACAGACTGAAGAACTCTCCTCCTACCATGAAGAGTGGTCGGAGGATGCCAACCCTGTTTTTGGAGAGCCCATAAAATCCAGTAAAACCACGATACCGTTTTTCAAAAACAACGAGTTGGATTATTCAGGAATCATAAATTGGATCACAGAGGATACAGGGAAGTGGGCCTGGCTGGTATTCATACCGATCGTCATTTTCGTTATTATGGCTGTTTCAAACGGAGCGAATCTCACAGATGGTTTAGATGGTCTTGCCACAGGATCGTCGGCTATTGTGGGAGCCACGCTTGCGGTATTTGCCTGGGTATCGGGCAACATCGTCTTTTCCGACTATCTGAATATCATGTATATCCCTCATGTTGGTGAGCTGGCAGTATTCATCAGTGCTTTTGTGGGAGCCTGTCTGGGCTTTTTGTGGTACAACTCCTACCCTGCCCAGGTTTTTATGGGTGACACCGGCAGCCTGGCGCTGGGAGGGATCATTGCTGTTTTTGCCATCATGATCCGGAAAGAACTCCTGCTGCCCATCCTGTGCGGCGTATTCCTGATGGAAAACCTGTCGGTGGTAATGCAGGTTAGCTGGTTTAAGTACACAAAGAAAAAAACCGGACAAGGGAAAAGAATCTTCCTGATGTCACCATTGCACCATCATTACCAGAAAAAAGGATATCCGGAAGCCAAAATCGTTATGCGCTTCCTTCTGGTGGGTATTATGCTGGCTGTAATATCGGTAGTAACATTGAAATTAAGATAAATGAAAAACAAACGTATTGTCATATTAGGAGGAGGAGAATCCGGTGTCGGAGCAGCACTGCTGGCCATAAGCAAAGGTCATGAGGTGCTTGTGTCTGACAGGGATTCGTTGCGCGATGATTTCCGGAAAGAACTCGACGCCGCGCATATTCCTTTTGAAGAAAATGGCCATACGAAAGAAATACAAAATGCGGATATTGTAATTAAAAGCCCCGGAATACCTGAAAATGCAAAAGTGCTGGGCTATTTCAGGGAAAAAAATATCCCCATCATATCAGAAATAGAATTTGCCTATACCTATTGCAAAGGAACAATTATAGCAATTACAGGAGCAAACGGAAAAACAACAACCACATTGCTTACCGAATATATCCTTAAATCGGCTGGTTTAAATGCCATTGCTACAGGTAATATTGGATACAGCCTTTCACGCGCTGTGATGACGGGCTATGATTACTATGTTGTTGAACTAAGCAGTTTTCAGCTTGACGGCATTAAAACTTTCCGACCTCATATCGCGATAATTACCAATATCACCCCGGATCACCTGGATCGCTATAATTACGACTTCAGCCAATATGCAGCATCAAAATTCCGGATCACCATGAATCAGAGTAAAGAGGATCATTTAATTCTCTGCGCCGATGATCCCATGACGATAGAAACTTTGCATAAAACTGAAGTTAGAGCGAAACTGTGGAAATTCACATTCAGCAACAATCGTGAATGCGCCGCATATACGGATAATCATGAAGTATTCATTGCAATAAATAAAAAAACAATACATATGACTTTAGAAGAACTTGCCTTACAAGGCCGACACAACGTTTACAATTCCATGGCAGCGAGTGTCGCTTCAAGGCTAATTGATATTCGCAAAGAGAATATCAAACAATGCCTGTCGGATTTTCAAAATACCGACCACCGTTTACAAAAAGTAGCGACAATCCATGGCATTACCTTTATCAACGACAGCAAGGCCACGAATGTTAATGCAGCATGGTTTGCTCTGGAATCACAGGCAGAACCTGTTATATGGATCGCCGGAGGCATTGATAAAGGGAATGACTATAATAAACTCCATGCACTGGTAAAGGAAAAAGTAGCTGTGCTTATATGCCTTGGAAAGGATAACACAAAACTTGTGGAAGCCTTTATTGATGATGTAGAAGTGGTTCAGCAGGCCTCGACCATGGAAGAAGCAGTAATGCAGGCTTATCAATCAGCTCATCAGGGGGAGACGGTACTCCTCTCACCGGCATGTGCCAGCTTTGATTTGTTTGAAAACTATGAAGACCGTGGATACCAGTTTATTGATGCAGTAAAAAACCTGTAGTATGCAAAAAATCCGGCTCGAAGGAAGCAAACATCTGTGGATCATTGTAACGCTGTTGCTAACGGCATCGCTACTTGCAGTTTCCAGTGCTATTGGAAACCTTGCCTGGGTGAACCGTGATGGCAACACCTTATATTATATCGTTAAACACGGAGTTATCCTGGCATCCGGATTCGGCATAATTTACGCTATCCATCGTATTGATATTCTCCGTTTTAGCAAAATCGCCCATTTAATGATATACGTTGGCATTGCCTTATTAATTCTCACCGCAGTATTTGGTTTGGATTTAAATAATGCCAAACGCGTCCTGCCATTGGGGTTTGGTCTTACATTCCAGGCTTCAGATGTTGCCAAAATTGGCGTTGTTATGTACATGGCGCGGTTTATGGCTTTCAAACAGGAGATTTTACATGATTTCAAAAAAGGATTTTTACCACTCATCATCCCTGTGATTATCACATGCGCATTTATATTTCCATTCAACTTCAGTACGGCAGCAATGGTATTTGTTATTGCCCTTGTAATGATGTTTATCGGAAGGGTAAAGATGAAACATATCGGCATTCTTGTTGGAACAGCAGTGCTGGGAATTACACTCATGCTTTTGATAAGCAAAACAATGCCTGAGACATTACCCAGGATTTCCACCTGGGAAAGCAGAATAGAAAGCTTCTTTGACAGCGATGATAATGAAGATGACAATTACCAGGCCCTCCAGTCAAAGATAGCTATTGCCGCGGGCTGGCCTGTGGGAAAAGGTTTTGGCAATTCCACACAAAGGCATTTCCTGCCACAATCGTACAATGACTTTATCTTCTCCACGATAGTTGAACAGACAGGCCTCTGGGGTACGTTGCTGATTATCGGTCTGTATATTAGTTTTTATTCCCAATGTTATCGTATTGCAGGAAGGACGGATAAACTGTTTGGTAAATTCCTTGTGCTGGGCATTGGCTTTATGATCATATTCCAGGCATTAATAAATATGATGGTTGCCAGCGGGTTGCTGCCTGTAACAGGACAGCCTCTTCCATTGGTAAGTATGGGTGGTACTTCCATCTGGATCACCTGTTTTGCGGTAGGGTTGATACTCAGTGTAAGCAGGACGACGAACAACGCACTAAAAATCAAACAAAAGGAGGGGAAAAATGGCTAGATATCTTATCAGCGGTGGCGGCACCGGAGGACATATTTTTCCTGCCATTGCAATTGCAGAGGCGTTAAAAGCCCGTGATGCAAAGGCAGAATTCCTCTTTGTTGGCGCCAAAGGACGAATGGAGATGACGAAAGTTCCGGACGCCGGATACCCTATTACCGGACTATGGATAAGCGGATTTTCACGTTCACTGTCATTAAAAAATCTTGCTTTCCCTTTTAAAGTAATCAACAGCCTGGTAAATGCCCGCAGAATAGTACGGAAATTCAAACCCGATGTAGCTATTGGAACCGGTGGCTATGCAAGTGGACCAACATTGTTCGCGGCATCCGGAAAAGGAATCCCCTGCCTTATACAGGAACAAAATGCCTTCCCGGGAGTAACCAATAAAATTCTGGCAAAAAGAGTCGCAAAAATATGTGTCGCTTACCAGGGTATGGAAAAATACTTCCCAAAAGAAAAAATAGTCATTACAGGAAATCCAATCAGAAAAGAGTTACAAAAACCTTTTGAAAACAAACTGGAAGCACTTCACTTTTTTGGTTTTGAAGATAACAAACCCACCATTCTTATTGTGGGAGGCAGTCAGGGCTCCATGGCCATAAACAACGCCTTTGGCAAAATAATTAACAATGTCGCCGAAAAGGCACAGGTTATCTGGCAAACCGGGATCACCGGTTATGACAACGCTGTTGAAACCGTAAAGAAAAACATTATTGAGAATGTTGGCGTACACAAATTCATCAAACGCATGGATCTTGCCTATGCCGCTGCAGACATCATAATCTCCAGAGCTGGAGCTATCGCCATATCAGAAATTGCCGTGGCAGGAAAATGCACCATCTTTATTCCATTGCCATCAGCAGCAGAAGACCATCAGACCAAAAACGCGCTGACCCTGGTTGAAAAAGAAGCTGCTATCAGTATTCCACAGCAGATGATTGATGATAAGCTCCGGGAAACCATTAGTGAGTTATTGGAAAACCCACAGATCGTAAGCCATACAGGCAATAATATCCGGGCGCTGGCACAAGCTGATGCGGCAGAAAAAATCGCAGAAAATGTTATTCACCTAATCCATAGCAAGCGATGAAAAACAAAGAGGGTAAAAAGATATTATTTATCGGCATTGGCGGCATTGGTATGAGCGCCCTGGCAAGATATTATAACCATCAGGGATATACCGTTTACGGATACGACAAAACGCCGTCACCATTAACGGAGGCCCTGCAGAAAGAAGGTATTTCTGTATGCTTTTCAGAAGAAAAAGCCTGCATCGAACCCAATACAGATATGGCAGTGTACACACCGGCAATTGCTGAAACCAATGGGTTTATGGTTGCAGCACGTAAAGCGGGGATTCCTCTTTTCAAGCGTTCGGCCATTCTTGGACAGCTCTCAAAACAATACAAATGTATTGCTATTGCCGGAACGCATGGCAAAACAAGCATCACAGGATTACTGGCACATATCATGCATACCAATAACATCCCTGTAGTCGCTTTTGTTGGTGGAATAATGACCAACTATAACAGTAACCTTATTTATCATGATGCACCTAAATATATTCTTGTTGAGGCCGATGAATACGACCGTTCTTTTCACACCCTGCACCCGGATATTTCCTTAATAACTGCTATTGCACCCGACCACCTGGATATTTACGGATCGTTTAAAGAACTTGTTAACGCATTCAATGCTTTTGCCGGACTAACAGCACCCAACGGAAAAGTTATTGTCCATCAGGATCTGCTGAATATTTGCTGTGCTGATAAATCATACGGACAACACTCAGGATCTTCCTATTTTTCACGAAACATTAGCATAAAAGACGGCAAGTACCACTTCACCCTTCACGGTCGTGATGTACAGATCAACACCTTCACAAATGTTCCCGGGGTACATAATGTAGAAAATTGTGTTGCAGCATTGGCAGTATGCAGAAATATCGGTTTATCAGCCAACCAGATTAAAACAGGTATTGAATCCTATAAAGGCATTAAAAGAAGATTTGAAATTATTTATGCTGATAATGAAACCATCTATATCGATGACTATGCGCATCATCCCGATGAGTTAAACATGTGTATTAACACTGCCAAAGAATTATATCCTGACAAAAAAATCACGGGAATATTTCAGCCACACCTGTTTTCGCGCACTGCTGAACTGGCAGAAGGATTTGCTACAAGTTTAAGCAAGCTTGATAAATGTTATCTGCTGGACATCTATCCCGCAAGAGAAGCTCCGATGGAAGGTGTTTCATCAGATATGATCCTCAAAAAAATGAAAAACACTGAGGTAATAATGACTTCAAAGGAAGACATCCTTGCCCATCTTTCCGGGGAGACACACGAAGTATTAATAACTATGGGCGCAGGAGATATCGATCGATTGGTGCCAAAAATAAAAACAATGTTAAAAGGATAAATGACAATAGTAACTAAACATAGAATTATTATAATCGTGGCAGCAGCAATCATAATCGCTGCGGGGATTTTTGCTGCGGTCCACAACAGGAAGCAACCCTGTAATGGCATTGTTGTCAATTACTATAATGCAACGCAGGATACGCTGATAGATCCTCAAAAGATCATTGAAATGGTGTATCGCACCGACAGTATTGAAGGAAAGCCATTACGGGATATTCACAGGGATCAGATTCGGGACGCCCTGGAGCAGAACCCGTATATTGAAAACGCGGATTTATCGTTTGGCCTATCCGGAAAATTGCGCATTGCCATCACGCAAGCCAAAGTTATTGCACGGATCATTAATACCGCACAGCAGCATCATTATCTGACCGCAACAGGGATTCTCGCGGCTACAAGTGGAATACGGGTTCGCGTACCGGCATTTACCGGATACATCTCTCCGCTAAAGAGCAATTCTGAAGAAAAGGATATGCTTTATGATAAGATGCTTTATTTGGCATTGGCGCTGGATCAGGTGCCTTTTATGCAGGCACTTACAGAACAGGTTTACATCAGAAGAGATAAACAATTCGAGATCATCCCCAAGGTTGGGTACGATCATATTGTTGTAGGTGATACAAGCAATCTGATCACAAAGTTCAATAACCTGCAATGTTTCTATCAGCAAAAACTTCCATACATGGAAAGATCAACATATAAGTACCTTGATATTTCATTTGATAATCAAATAATTGCAAAAAGATAACATTATGACAGCATCGGATATTATCGTAGGACTGGATATCGGAACAACCAAGATAGCAGCTATTGTAGGTCGCCGGGATGAGCATGGGAAGCTGGAAATACTGGGATATGGCAAAACGGAATCCATTGGTGTTAAGCGTGGCGTTGTATCAAACATTGAGCATACGGTTAACTCCATAAAACAGGCAATAGCACTTGCCGAGCAAATGTCGGGAGTGGAAATACATACGGTCAATGTAGGCATCGCCGGGCAGCACATAAAGAGTCTGCAGCACCATGGCAGCCATATCAGAAACAGCAATGACGATGAAATTAATCAGAATGACATCGACGCGTTGACCGAAAAGATGTACAAACTGGCCATGAGCCCGGGAGAAGAGATTATTGATGTCATTCCTCAGGAGTACTGTATCGATGGAGAACAAGGCATCAAGGAGCCAGTGGGAATGTCGGGAGTAAATCTGGAAGCTAATTTTCATATTATCACGGGTCAGACTACGGCAGCAAAGAACATATTTAAGTGTGTAAAAAAAGCCGGGCTGGAGGTGGAGTCACTGATTCTGGAACCTATTGCCAGCGCTGATGCAGTGCTCAGTGAAGAAGAAAAAGAAGCCGGTGTGGTACTGGTGGATATTGGTGGCGGAACAACAGACATCGCCATTTTCCAGGATGGCATTATCCGCCACACGGCAGTAGTGCCTTTTGGCGGTGATATTATCACTGAAGATGTCAAAGAAGGATGTTCCATTATCAAAAAATACGCTGAAGACCTGAAGGTGAAGTTTGGCTCCGCATTGTCGAGCGAAAACCGTGAAGATGAAATCGTTGCCATACCAGGGCTCAGGGGAAGGCCACCCAAGGAGATCTCGCTGAAAAACCTGGCTGCCATCATCGAAGCACGCATGGAAGAAATCATTGAACATATCCTGTTTGAAATACGCAACTCAGGATATGAGAAAAAACTTATCGCAGGGATTGTCCTGACCGGCGGCGGTGCGCAACTGCAACATGTACTGCAACTTACACAATTCACCACCGGAATGGATGTACGTATTGGATACCCCAACGAACACCTGTCGAATGAAGGCCCTGAAGAGATGGCACAGCCCATGTATGCCACAGGTGTAGGGCTGGTTAGCAGAGGAATAATCCGGCATGAAAAGCAACTCCGTAAAAACGGTATGCTGGATGAAACAAGGAAAGAAAAAACAGAGAAAAAAGACCGCACCAGCTTTTTTGATAAAATCAAAGGCTGGTTCGAAGAAGAAGAACTACAGTAAAAAAAAACACGTAATAAGTAAGGAGGAAAGTTTATGACTGAATTTTTAGAATTTAACTCACCGAAAGACAAATCGTCAATCATCAAGGTGATTGGCGTGGGCGGCGGCGGCAGCAATGCGGTCAATCACATGTATAACCAGGGCATCCGTGGCGTAGATTTTATTCTCTGCAACACCGACGCTCAGGCATTGGATACCAGCCCGGTACCCAATAAAATACAGCTTGGAAACACGGGCCTCGGTGCAGGGGCTGTTCCTGCTGTAGCAAAAAATGCTACCTTGGAAAAAGAAGATGAAATAAAAAGAATGCTCGAAAATAACACCAAAATGCTCTTTATCACAGCAGGCATGGGTGGTGGCACAGGTACCGGTTCGGCTCCTGTGATAGCAAAAATCGCCAAAGAACTCGGCATTCTCACCGTTGGTATCGTTACATTGCCTTTTGCTTTTGAAGGAAGAAAAAGAAAACAACAGGCTGAACTCGGTATTAAAGAATTACGCCAGTATGTAGATACACTTCTGGTTATCTGCAATGACAAACTGCGTCAGCTCTTTGGCAACCTGAAATTGTCGCAGGCTTTTAGTAATGCTGACAATGTGCTGACCACAGCAGCCAAAGGTATCGCTGAAATCATTACTGAAACCGGATACATCAATGTGGATTTTGAAGATGTAAAAACAGTAATGCAAAACAGTGGTGTGGCTATTATGGGGAATGCCACTGCAGAAGGTGAAAACAGAGCACAAAAAGTTATTGAACAGGCCCTGGCCTCTCCCCTTCTGAATGATAATGATATAAAAGGTGCCAGTGATATACTGTTATATATTGCTTCAGGAAGAGAGGAGGAAATCCTGATGGATGAAATTACAGAAATCACAGATTACATCCAGGATGCAGCAGGACAGACAGCAGAAATTATCTGGGGTAACGGTTTTGATGAGTCACTGGGCAAAAAGATCTCAGTTACACTGGTAGCAACCGGATTTTCACGCAGCGAAAACCTTAACACAGGATTGGCAGAAGATCGCAACGGGAAGAAGATAGTTCACACGCTGGCAACCGATCAGCCGGCACCACAGGATAAATCACCTGTAGATCCTGCTAAATCACAAGAGGAAATTACAGAAATAACACCTGTAAGAAGGCCGCTTTATGCTACCGAAAAGCAAGAAATAATACCTGCAGTACAGGAAGAAAAAATCACGCCCATGCCACAGGAAACAAGCACTGAACGACAAGGTATCGTTCATGACCTGTATGGGAAAAAAGCTGTGGAAGAGAAACAGGCAAAACCATCGACACCTCAAAACACCATCCGTCAAAGTACGGAAACCCAGACAGCCAGTCCTCAGGAATCACCCCAGGAAAGAGAACGCCGGGAAAAGAGTGCTCAGGAACGTCGGGAGAAACTTTCCAGGTACAGCCTGCTAAACCAGAATAAATCCATTGATGACCTGGAGCATGAACCTGCATACAGAAGAAAATCAGTGCAGCTAAAAGAGATTACACCCTCTAATGAATCACATGTTTCCAGATATTCATTATTCGACAACAAAGGCAGCGGCCCTGAAATCCGTCCCAACAATTCATATTTACACGATAATGTAGACTAAACGAATCATGAAAACAGAAGTACAGATAAACAACGACATAAAGCAAGCCATGCTTGCCAGAGACCATAAAAAACTTGAAGCACTGCGAGCCATAAAAGCGGCGATGCTGCTGGAAAAGACCAAAGGAGCGAATACAGAAATCCCCGACGAGGTGGAGCTCTCTATTCTACAGAAGCTGGTAAAGCAGCGCAAAGAAGCTGCTGAGCTCTACACCAACCAAAATCGCCCCGACCTGGCAGAAGAAGAGACCTATCAGGCAGGAATCATCGAAGCCTATCTTCCCGAGCAGATGAGCGAAGAGGATATTAAAACCAGGGTGAAAGAGATCATCGCCCAGACCGGTGCCGAAGGCATGAAGGACATGGGTAAGGTGATGGGCATGGCAGCGAAAGCCATGCAGGGCCTGGCAGACAACAAAGTTATCTCCGGCATCGTACGATCAGAACTTTCCTAGAATTACTTACATACTTACGTGTTGAGGCCATCCTGTGAGGGGTGGCCTCTTTTATTATCCTCCGTAGCCTTGGCGAAGGAGGATCCCAATGACAGATGTTATTTATGATTATTATTAAACGAAAAATAAGGAACACTGAGTTTCACTGGTGGAGACACGGGGTTTCACAGAGTATTTTCTGCTTTGCAGAAAATACTCCGTGGCACTCCGTGTGTACCCCGTGAAACTCAGTGTTCCTTTTAGAAAAAA
>CAZQNY010000026.1:0-31476 GCA_964594665.1 uncultured Bacteroidales bacterium | reverse complement strand
CGCAACCTACCAACTTTACTTTTCCGCCAATTGCCTCTCTCCATTTGCTAAAAACTAACTTATCGGCAATTTTAAGTTTCATATTATAAAAACCAAGCCCAAAACCATCGATTCTGTAATTAAGCCCTGTTTTAACAGCCCAGAAAAAGATTGTCTTTTTAATCCCTTTCAAATTTCTTCCTTTGGATATTATGGTATCATATATTTTCTCCAGGATACGCGGAACAGCATCAAATCCGGCAGGTTGGATCTCTTTCATATTTTTAGCGATAGTCCCCATATTTTCGGCATAGTAAATACTTGTACCGCTATACTGAGTTTGGTAATTACCCATACGACCGCCAACATGACAAAGAGGTAAAATACTTAAGTACTTCTCATCAGGTTTTAGTTCAAATATTTTTGCTGCAGCAATAAAATTCTGCACCAAATTCTTATGCGAAAGCATAACCCCTTTTGACTGACCAGTAGTTCCGGATGTATAGATGAGCGTGGCAAAGTCATCTGGCATAATAGAATCTTTGATCTGCTCCAACTCCTCCCAATACTGTTGGCGATGGGTTTTACCTAATGCCAAAATTTCTTTCCAATAAGGCTGATCATCAGCTTGTTTAAAGGTATAGATTTCGTTGCTCGTTTCCAGCACATCGCAAGTACCTGAAATCTTGTTATAAATGTTAATATCAGAAACAAAAACTGCCTTTACTTCGGAGTGACTAAAAATATATTGGTATTCAGCCTTACAAAGCGTGTTGAAAACCGGTACATGTACAACTCCAACCATTGCCATTCCCATGTCGATAATATTCCATTCAGGACAATTATTTGAAATGGTAGCTATTTTATCGCCTTTCGTGAATCCCTTCGACATTAGTCCATAAGCAAAAAGGTGGGCTTGTTCAATATAAGCTTCAGAACTTATGGAAACCCATTTCCCATCCTTTCTGGAAACAAAAGCATCTGCTTTGTTGAATTTTTCTTTGTAACGGTTAAGTAAATCAAATGTGCGGGTAACTTCCATGGGAAAATTGATTAGTTGCTTTAATGTTTCAAATATATGAAGAAGGGTGGACTTTGCTATTCCAGCAAGAATAAAAAAGCAAAATAAATCGCTAAAATTTTTCTTTTAAACGGATCGCATTTCACAACGCTACAGAACAAAAATATTGTTGAGTCAAATCCAAAGGCAGCTTAGGCCGAAGCAAATATTTACCAATATGGCGCACAAATACGGTCTATCCGACCGTCAGCCTGCTACTCGGGCAGCATCTGTTGTTTTTAATCAAATGAGATACCAAAGCTTTTTGATACTAGCTTATCGATTTCCCTGAGGTCTGAAATTAAATCCATGTGGTTTTGTTGAAAGGATAACCTGTACTCATCATTGCGTAATAACTTATTCAATTCGAGTATTTTAAAGTAAAATGACCGGGATTTAAATTCAAATGGCAGTGTTTCAAACTGTTTTTCAATAGCGGTTCTTTTTTGTTTCACTAAATTGACCACTTCGGTAGCTGACTCAAAATCCAATTCATTATTTTCAATGGATTTCAAAAGCTTGCATTTAAACTTGCCACATTGCTTCGGTCTTTTTGAATAAATAGTACAGCCGTTGCAGCCATAATTAATACAGGGATGAAAAAACAATCCTTTCTCATCCATTTCTTCTATATCCATCAATTCTCTAAATACCGATATCTCTCCACCATCAAGCTCAACAAAGCCAATCAAGGTACCATTGCAACAGAGTCCACAATACAAACATATATTTTTTGATTCGCTCATTATCATGAAATTTGGAAAAAATGTCTGAACTAAAATCTTTCACTTCTTTAAACGCTGCTAAATTAGCAAAAACAGGGTCATTCTCACATAGTTTCGTTCAACACTTCGTTCAGGCTTTGATATACGCACAGCCCGAACGATTAATTGTTATCGCCAGTTTTAAAATCCAGTTATTCTTTATCCCAATAGTCAATACATTTTTCTTGTTCGGCAATTCTCAAGATTGAAAAACCTAATTCTATTGCTTTACTAAAGTCTTCACATCCTTGTTCTTTGTCGCCTAATTCGTATCGAGCCAATCCACGAAGAAAATAAGCATTACTATTGTCTGGTTCTAATGATATTGCTTTATTACAATCAGAAACAACTCCACTCAAATCGTTGGGAAATCTTGTTCCGGCTCTATTTACATAAACTCTGGAATTCAATGAATCAGTTAACAAATAGTTATCAAAATCCTCCTTTGCTTTTTGAGTCATACCTGTAGCCATAAATACTCTCGCTCTATTGAGATACAATTCCGGATTAGGCGATTTGGAAATTTTATTGTCAAGTGTTTTTATAAAGTCTTTGAAATTGGGTTTAGTCCAAAATCCCATAGTAGTTTTTATCCTTCCACCACAATCATCAGCAATCAGGTCAAAAGAGATATAATATTCTGTTTGATACACTATATACCGCCCAATATCTTGACACATTTGTCCTTTTTTATCAATAAATGTAATAGTATCTCCTTTTAATTCATAGTTCGAAACAATGTCAATTGTTTGGTCGTTACCGAAGTCTCCTTCTACTAACCCGTTTTCCTTAAAATCAAAACTAATTGGTCCGGTATGACCAATTCTCACCCATTTTCCAACAAGGGTATTGTCAGACGTTACAATTACTTGTCTGTCTTGCTTTTTGTCAGAATTACAAGAGCAAAAAAAGGCAATCAATAGAGTTAAATAAATCAAATTTGTTTTCATTCTATATTATTTTTTAATTTGGTTCTCAATGATAATCATTCATCATCACTTGTGGGATTTGGTTTGTAACATGGTTACGTACAATGAAACCCATTTGATTGTGATTACTATCTTCTCTCTACTGCAAATTTCAACAGATATGGCGTTGGCGAGTTCCAGTTGAGGCACACCTCGTTGCTGGCATAGCTTTCCCACACGTCCATATACGATTTCATTGGTGCAGCGTTGTCAGGATAATTGACGTCAGCTGCATCCTGCTTGTAATAGTTGGGGCCGCCGCACACGAACCCCGGCACAGGTGCAGCAATACCATCGGCTTGCGAGGCCCGGTGGTGTATGTGCATCGGCGGATTATCACCGAGGCCCGTCAACATTGAGTATCCGGTGGCATTATGACCAAAGAGGTAGTTCAGTGAGGAGAATACTGCATCGGAATAGGCGCGTTTCGGGTTAATTTTAAATGCTTCTGCTATAACAAAGGCAACGTTCTGTATGTCGCTGTTGGAGCCCCACTGGAAGTCGTTGACACCCTGTTGGTAGTCGAAGGTTTGTACACGGTTTATCAGTTCATCGGCGCTTGTAAGGAGCCTTTTTCTCAGCTCATCGGCTACAGCTGGCGGGAGGTCACATTTTTCATCTAACAAGGTAAAGACACCCAGATAACGCATAAAGCTTTTCCATCCATCGCCATAAGTGTATGTGAGGTCGGGCAGGTTGTTGGTTATATATTTGAGATACTGCGATTCTCCTGTGGAACGATATAGCTCTGCCGCAGCCCAGAACATCTCCTGCGATGCATCTTCGTCGCCATATTCACCTGTCACCACATCAGCAGGATTTTTGAAATATACCCCGGGGTTTTGTACGCCCCATTTCCAGGCTTTTTGCGCCTGTGCAAGCCATTTGCCGGCAAGGTCCGGATCATAGACATTATACTGCCGTGCCATCTTAGCCATAAAGGCAGCAAAATCGAAGGTGGAGGCAGTACTTTTGGGCATTATATAGCGTTGTTCGGTAGCTTCATGCGGCATTATGGGGCCACTAAAACGTTTTGTGGTGAGTTTGTGGAATACGCCGCCATCGTCATCCTGCATGGTTGCGATCCAGTCGGCTTCATACCTTATCTCATCGAGAAAATCATTGATACCGTTATTGCTTTCGGGGATATTGAGTGAACCATCAGGATACAGGTCGGGGTAGGTCTCCAGGGCATGTAGCAACTGCCCGCCGGAGAAGGCGCCATTCATAACATATTTTCCAAAATCACCGGCATCATACCATCCTCCGGGAGAGACGGCAACACCTCTTTTCCCTGTAGCGGCATGATAGACGACATTTGTGTCGGGGTGCCCGGCAGGACGTGCCCACCGACCGCCATGCTCTTCGGTTATTGCTGTCCCTGTGCGGTGGTAATAATACGATTTGGCTACAAGCATGAGTGCTTCATCGTAGATTTTATCACCTATTTCAAATGGATATGAGTATTGGTTGCTGTCTACCTTTAGCTGATAGACTCCCGGATTCCGAAAATCTGAGAAGTCGAACTGCTGGATGGTGTCACCCGAAAGCGGAGAATAGATCTTATCGCAGGCTTTTCCCTTCATAACGGTTTCGGCGGTGGCAAGGTCAATAATGGAGATGGAAGATATATCGTTGTTTCCCGTAATGGAAGCAATCTTCTTTTCATTTGGAAGATACCCTAACTGGTTGATTCTTATATCAGAGGATGCCTGTTGAAGGTATTTTGTCAGATCCACGACAGCATCTTCTTTGTGTGCTTTTGTTTTTTCTGTTTTTCTGTCAACAGCATTACAGCTCACCAGCAGTGAGAGTATTAACAAGGTAAATAATGGTTTCATAACGCTATGTTATAATGATGATCGGTTTAACATGCGTAAATGTAGTGTATAAAAAGGAATATTTCAATGTTACGGGAATTTGCCGGTATGGAATACATTTCAGAATTGCCTTCCCCGACGGATCAGATTTTTGGTATAAATCCCGGATAATTTTTCAACCGAAGGCTAAAAGTTGCGTGCTGTTTTCGCTGATTACCCCTCAATCACCTTTACCAGCTTGTCATACCACTCCTTACCATACTTTTTCGTCAAAGGATCCTTAAGGAATTTATACATGGGTACGCCGAGTTTTTTTCCTTTACGGAGCGCATCCTTACAGATGGGCCATTTATGATAGTTCAGGGCATCAAAACCATCGTGTGAGGTAATACGGATGGGATACAGATAGCAGGAGATGGGTTTCTGAAAGGGTTGCTTCTTCTCTTCCCAGGCCTTCTCAATGGCGCATTTTGCAATACCCTCCTCAAAGTATACAAAAGCGCACTCCCGGTCGTTGACGAGAGGTGTTACGAACTCTCCCTCTGCATCATAATCAAATACTCCCAGCGATTCAATAACCTCAATACCTTTTTCCACCATATAAGGCTTTATTTCGTCGATATAATCCTCCAGCAGACTGATCTCTTCCATCTCCAGCGGTGCACCGGCATCGCCTTCAACACAGCAGGCACCAAGGCATTTCTTCACATTACATACAAAACAAACATCTTTTATATCGTCGCTTAAAGTACAGTTATCAACAATAATCATTTTTCTTATTTTTTAATGATGAACCCGATAGCAACCGGGACTCCTCCCATAAAATCCACAGCAAAAGTATAATAACATAGTATGCAAAACGAAAAATGGTGGAGTGAAAATAATCCCAGTATATGGGAATAAACTGCCTTATTACACACAAAACACTAATTCTCAATATATTAAAATTCATAAGGATGGTAATTCCGCCAATAATCCAGATTATTTTTTTTCGAACACTACCACTCAATGAACTCAATATCAGGCAAACAAAATGAAAAATCTGCTTTATACCTGTACATCCTGAGGCGATGAGTACGGATTCTCCTCCGGGAAAATAAAAGCGGTTTCCTATCAAAAGAAAATTTACAGGCTTAAAAACCTGCAATATAACCTCAACCTGCACACAAATCATGGTGATTGTTTCCCTGAACAACCAATGCATAGCCCCGCCGAAAGGATAAAATGCGAGTCTCTGAGCCCATACTTTCCATAGTAATTGTGATGCAATAATAATGGCAAATGCCACGAAACCGGAAATCACTGTTTTTCGTTTCATAAACAGTTAATACCGGTTTCGTGAAAACATTACCCTTTAAAAAGGATATATGTGTTATTTTTTACAAAAAATCGTAACCCTTAAGATCCATTTCATCAATAAGCACCTTCATTTCATTTTGCAGCGCCTCATTAATGGGCACGCCTTTATCCATGCGTTCCTGGTGTGCGAGATATTCTTTTTCGCCGGCGGTATAAATACGTTTTGCTCCGGGCGCTCTTTCGCTGTTGCGCAACTGCCGCAGGATATCGCCGGTAGTCTTTTTAAAATCTTCAAGTTCGGTAAAGGCTTCTATATTGATGGCGATAAAGAAGTGCCCGAGGTTATAGGGAACTTTTTTTCCGTCGCGCATACCGGTGAGCATTTTCAGGAATGCACCGCCCTGCAATGCTGCAGAGAGTATTTCCACTACGGTAGCGTAACCATAACCTTTATATCCACCATTATCTTCGCCGATACCACCTACCGGGGCCAGAGCTGCTTCTCCTGCCACCAGAGCGCGGAGAATTTCATCCGAATCGGTAAGGCTGGTGCCATCACGACCAATTACAAGGCCTTCGGGAGTATCTTTGCCTGAGCGTGCATAGAACTCAATTTTACCCCGCTGGATAACCGATGTTGCACAATCGAGGAAAAAAGGGAATGGCTCGTCGGTGGGCATCACAAAGGTCATAGGGTTGGTGCCGAGCATGTTTTCCACGCCAAAGGTTGGCGCAATAGACGGGCGCGCATTGGTACCTGTAATACCTATCATACCCTGCTCTTCAGCCATAAGGCCGTAATATCCTGCAATGCCGTAGTGCGATGAGTTGCGCACTGCCACCATACCAATGCCATACACTTTTGCCTTGTCGATGGCCATTTGCATTGCTTTTTTTGATATCACATGACCCATGCCATCGTGGCCGTCAATTACTGCCGTTGCCGGAGCTTCCCTGACGATTTCAAAGTTTGTCACAGGGTTCAGTATGCCATCTTTTATACGGTTATAATATATGGGCTTCAATCGGTTGATACCATGAGAATCAATGCCGCGTTTGTCGGCAGCGATCAAAATTTCAGCACATACTTTTGCATCTTCTTCAGGTACGCCGGCACCTTTAAGCACATCGGTCATAAAGCGTTCCAGCGTATCAAAATCTACATATATAGTCTCTTTCATCAGATTAAAAATTTATTACTAACCAAAAAACAAATAGGCCATAAAAATGGCAGCGATAATGCCGGCCAGATCGGCAAATAGTCCGCACGACACGGCATGGCGTGTATTTTTTATCCCTACGGAGCCAAAATAAACGGCAATAATATAGAAAGTGGTATCAGTAGCACCCTGCATGGTGGAGGCCAGTCGTCCGGCAAATGAGTCGGCACCAAAGGTATTCATTGTCTCTACCATCATGCCTCTGGCGCCACTACCGCTAAGGGGTTTCATAAAGGCTGTTGGCAGGGCATCCACAAAGCGGGTGTCGACGCCAAGAGTTTGAAAACACCAGGCAATGCCATCAACGAGGTATTCCATGGCTCCCGATGTACGGAAAACACCAATAGCCACCAATATGGCTACCAGATAAGGAATAATTTTTATGGCAATGGTAAAACCCTCTTTGGCACCATCGATAAAAGCCTCATACACATTAATGCGCTTTCTGACGCCCAGTAATATAAAGACAATGATAATGGAAAAGAGGATTACATTGCTGGCTACAGCGGAAATAACACCCAGTTGTTTCTGCGGGAGGGTGGTAAAAAACCATATGAGCCCGGCCACAATAAGTGTGAAGGAACCCAGATAAAGGAGCACTTCTTTTTTCAGGAGGTTGATTTTCTGCACCATTGAAACAGCAAAGATTCCCACCAGGGTGGAAATAAAAGTGGAGATAAGAATAGGCAGAAAGATATCTGCAGGATCGGCGGCGCCCATTTGAGCGCGGTACACCATAACACTAACGGGGATCAGAGTAAGCCCGGAAGTATTAAGCACCAGAAACATAATCATGGAATTGGAAGCTTTCTCTTTGTCGTTGTTAAGGTCCTGCAGCTGTGTCATAGCTTTAAGTCCCATGGGCGTTGCGGCATTATCGAGGCCAAGCATATTGGCAGCGATATTCATCATTATGGAGCCCTGAACGGGATGGTTTTCGGGGATGTCGGGGAATAAACGCCTGAAAAGCGGGTTTACAGCCCTGGCAAGGATATTGACCATGCCGCCTTTTTCGCCCACACGCATTATTCCGAGCCAGAGGGTCATCACACCGGTAAGTCCCAGGGAGAGCTCAAAGCCGGTCTTTGCCATATCGAAAGTAGACTGCACCAGGGCAGGAAAAATCTCTGCATCCCCAAGGAATATCAGCTTTACCAATGCAATAACAAAGGCAATAACAAAAAATGCAACCCAGATAATATTTAAAGCCATAGATATGATTTAGAGCACTTCAGAACAAAGATACAATAAAAGCGACGAAAAGAAGGATTACAAATGGGTATAGTCCTCACGCGGCATCCAGGATATCTTTCCACGACAGAGCTCTGCATCATCCTTCTTTCGGGTAATATTATAGGCAATATCATTGCCATCAAGCTGTTGTCGTCCCACACGAACAAAGGTATCACCTGTAGCTTCAAGCATAAAGTTAAGTTCCGCTTCATGGATACGGTATTTTGCCCTGAAAGCCGATGTTTCCTCATCAAGAAACCGGGTAAGGTAACTCACATTATTCATATGGCGGTTAATATCCAGTTCACTGTAACGGATAACAGAGTAATCAGAGTAATGCGGCTCCGTAAGGGCTTTAATTTTACGAAGTTTTTCAGTAAACACCTTATCGCCCTGCAAAGGGAAGCGTTCTGCCAGCATTTGATTCCGAAGAGCATGGCGGGTATCAGCATTAACAATAACCCAAATACTTGATCCCACAGCCCGCAGTTTACCCTGCTGATCAAAAACCTGCCAGTCACGAAAAAACTGAATACTATCCGTTCCCCGTGACCAGGTTTTAAGGGTTAGGATATCACCCCAGCGGGGAGGATCGATAACACGTACTTTTAACCGCGACAAAGCCCAGAAGCAATTGTGGTCTGCCATAAGGTCTTTCCATCCGATTTGCATTTTATCGCTGTGCAGCCAGGCTATCTCCTGCATAAAAATACATAACGAAGAAACACGAAGATTTGCAAAAGGATCGCAATGATAACTCAGAACCTCGTAATCATGGTTCATCGACATGGGAGGGGTATAGTTCGGATTTTCCATGCAGCAAAGATAATTGAAGAAGGGAGAAAATAAAAAAACCCCTGACCGGAAATCAGGGGCTCGGAAAAGTACAAAAGTACATTTTCTAATGTGAAAGAACGAATCTTCCGGATATAGTGCAAAAACCGGAATTCAAAGTGTAAAAATATACTCCTGACGAGAATTTTCCAACTGAAACAGGAATAATATGTATTCCTGTGCCCAGGACCGATGTAAACGGCTGAGCTACAACACCACCATTCTCGTCATATATTGTTAACGCCACAGAGGCGGGAGTGTTTAATGTAAAGGAAATATTTATGAATTCTTTTGCCGGGTTAGGGTAACAACTAACTTCCTCAAAATGATCATTTTCTACTATTCCAACGGGTTCACCGACATAGAATTTATGGGGATCGAAGCGCCCGATATAAGGATGTTCTTCACTGCGTCCGGATTCATCAGCAGCATGAATAAAATACTCCATTTTACTGCCTTGATCGCCTGCCGGCAAAGATGCTACCCAGCTATTATCACCGGAGAGTGTCATGGCAATGGTATCCCATTGGCCTTCATTAACACGATAAACGGCATAAACGGAATCGGAATAGATTGTATGTTCACCGTAAGAAGTAATATCCACAGCGATATCGTATGTTTCCTGAACAGGTTCCACGCCAACAACAGGGAAATGTTTGAGGTAAAGCATTTCACGGTCGGCGACTTCATGCGTGCGACAGTGAAGGGCGTCGGTATTTTCCCATGAGTTGGAAGGCATCACACCAAAAATCTCATATCCGGGCATGGCAGCTTCGTAGGTGGCAATGGCATCATCGTCCCACTGGCTGCCTGTAATGGGAAGAAATACTTTACGGTTTACAATAAGGCAATTTGTATAAGGTGTTGCCGGATACCCGCCGGGAGTATAAACACGGTAAACCCGATAAGGCTCTCCATAAGGGCTTAATGTATTGGCAAAGTATTCCGCCGCAGCTTCAAAATCTTCATAACGATAATCACTCTGTGGTACCTGACCGATCATCACCTTGTCAGGAGCAAGATACTTACCCCAGCAGTCGACATGCTTAATATAATCACCCAAAGGATCATCCATAACATGATATTGTTCAATACCCAGGTATTCAAGCATCATATCATTGATGTCCTGCTGGCTCATTCCGGGGTTTTCCTCCAGCACGAGATCCGTGGAAACTGCATTTCCATAACCATCGCACATATAATTTCCACCAGTAGTGGAGAGATCCATGTTAAAACACGAAATCCCCAGATGCGAAGCGACATGCACCGGCACCTGATTATCATTCGGTCGCGGTCTGTTATAGGTAAAATTCACTATCCCCACATCATTATTTCCATCAGCAATAAACCAGGGGCCGTAATCTCGGGTCCAGTAACTGTCGGTAGCAGCATAAACAAAATCACAATTAGTCAGATTCACTTCATTATATTCATAAAGTGAACGCACACTGTTTTCCTGTGCTGCATTTGCAACAAGGGTAATGACATTGCAATCTTCTGCAATTTCTTTAATAAGAGATATGGGAACACCAAAATTGTAACGTACAATAATGGCCTCAGTAGGTTCAAATTCAGCAATGTTCCTTACAGGTGCTACAGGTGCATCAGTAGGAACAAAATCACTGCCTATTTCACTCCAGCGCGTCAGTTCCTGTGCTGTAGGAGTATGCGATAATGGTTGGTTCTCCTGTCCGTTTACGGTTGGTAATAACGTGAAAAAAAGAACAATAACAGTCCAAAAATTAAATCTCATAAATGTCGATAATTATCGTATCACCACTTTGCGTGCATACATGCGGTCTTCATGGCGTACTTGTAAGACATACATACCTTGTGAAAGGTTGCTTATAGTAATATTTTTTAAACAAGAATTTTCATTTTTCTGAAATACAATGCGCCCATAAGCATCGAAAAGTGTAACAGAATCAATATTGCTAACATCCTTATCAAATGAAATGGTAACATCTCCGGAAGACGGATTGGGGAATATTTTTACAATACTCAACGTAGATTCCTCTATTCCGGGCATATAATCCGGGATAAGTTCAATGGTTTTTACCGCAGACCATTCGCTATGACCACATTGGTTTTCAGAACGCACCTTCAGGGAAGTGTATGTTGGCTCAGAAATTGTCCACTCGATGGTACATAAATTCCCGTCGGGGACGAGAATACCGGTACCTTCAGTAATATTCCATTCCCATGCTGTGGCCTCCGGGATATCTTCAACCTGATAAGAGGTAAAAGGTTCGCTGTAAACGTACACCTCTGCGGATCCCATTATTTCTCCCGGCACTGAAGGCAATGAAATAATGGTCAGTAATAAGTCATCGCTGATTTCATTACCATTCCCATCATATGCGGTCAATGTCAGCTGTGTGGATCCGTTAATAATATCATTGTCTCCGGGGTTGTAGGTGGTACTGAGAAGCGCATTATCGTCGAAAGAGCCATCTCCGGATGTACTCCAGAGGGTTGAGGAATAGCCCTGTGCGGTTCCGGAAACTGCAAAAGAAACATTTTCACAGGTTTCACCGTCGTCGCCGGCATCCGCAGAGAGGATGGTTTCATGTTCCGGGAGATAGATAAAATCAATATAGGCTGCATCATCGCCGCCACTCCCCTGACCATCCTTTTCAAAAGCCCACCGGAACGTATGTGGCCCGGGGCCGGTAGAAGTTCTGAACTCCTGCCAGTCCGAGTCGCCGGAAATAGCTTCAATTTCTACATCATCAATATAAAAACGCAAATAGTCATTCTCTTCACTATTTGTTTTTCCCCACCATATAATCTTTCCAAAACCACTGCAATTCAGCGTTAATACCATCTCACTGCTTTCATTATCGTTTATATCACCCGATTTTGCAGCATATAATCCATTTCTTGTTTCGCTTTCGCTGATAATCCATTGCTGTGCTCCTGCAAAAGTCCAGTCAAAGACTGAAAAATCGCCGGTTTCAAAATCTTCATCCGGTTCACCAAGAGTTGTGAATGACCATATGTCACCTGTGGCTTCGCCAAAATCATTAACTGCAGTCACCTGCCAGAAACAGGTTGTGTTATAATCCAGCATTTCAGTCAGAACATATTGTGGTTCAGAGGTAGATACATTATGGATTATATTTGTCGGCGGGTTATCAGTTCCTGCTGATACACGATATAAGGATGGCAGATAGGTGCCGTTATACTCCCATTGAAGCGTTGTAAACACTGCAGCTGAGGTGCTGTTGTTTGCCGGCGCGATGCACTCCGGTGCCGAAGGAGCGGGGACATAAAAAATATGCGGCTCCCACTTTCCGATATAAGGATGGTTCTCACTGCGGCCGGATTCATCAGCCGCATGGATATAATACATCATTTCAAATCCTTCACCGGGATAATCAAAGGTGGCAGTGTATGTAATTCCATTGGTGGTTGTCATGGCGATATCCTCCCACTGACCCTGATTGAGGCGGTACCGCACGTACACTGAATCGGCATAAAGATCTTCACCACTAAGGGCGTAGATATCGGCCGAGAAGGTGTAGGTATCCTGAACCTGTTGTTCGCCTAACAGTGGCATATGATCGATATACAACATCTGGCGATCAGCAATTTCATGGGTACGGCAATGCAGGGCATCGGTATTTTCCCATGTGGTATGGCTGATACCGATAATTTCGTACCCTGGCATGGCATCTTCATACGATTCCAGGGCTTCATCATCCCACTGGCTGCCCGATTGCGGCACAAAAACCTTTTTATTAATGATGTATGAATTGGTATAGGGTGTTGCCGGATTACCTCCGGGGGTAAAGACACGATATACACGATAGGGAGTTCCATAGGAACTCGTAGTATTGGCCCAGTATGCGGCAGCATCCTCGAAATCCTGATAGCGGGAGTCAGACTGCGGAACCTGGCCAATAAGGATTTTGTCAGGACCCAGAAACTTACCCCAGCAATCAATATGCTTGATATATTCTCCCAAAGGATCATCAACAATATGGTTGGTTGTTATTCCCAGATAATCTTCAACAAGCTGATCAACATCGGCCTGAGAGAGGGTGGGATTTTCGTCAAGCACCAAATCGGTATGTGCTCCCTGATGGCATCCGTCGGTCATCCAGTTGCCACCGGTATGAATAAGGTTCATGCCATACAAATCCACATCAAGATGCTGAGCCACATATATTGGCACATCATTATCGTTGGGGCGGGGGCGATTATACGGAAAGTTTACAATGGCGACCTCGCTGTTGTCAACCATAACAAACCACGGCCCGAAATCACGGGTCCAGTAGCTGTCGGTATTGGCATGGATAAAATCACAATTATCAAGGTTGACGCCATTTTGTGTGTACAACGATATCACCTGATTCTCTTCACTCTGGCTGGCAACAAGCGTTGTAACCTGGTCGGATTCAGCAATTTCCGCAATCAACGTCATAGGGATGCCAAAAGGGTAACGCACCAGCACGCCTTCTGATGGTTCAAACTCAGCAATATTGCGCACCTCTCCGGAAGGAGGATCCGTAGCATAAAAATCCTTGCCAACAGTATGAAAAAGAGCCTTCTCTGCGGAGGAAAGGTCATGCGTAAGTGTTTGCTGTGCTATTGCCGGGCTTACAAAAATGAAAACCGTAACAGTAATGAGGAGTGAAAGAAACTTCATATCTAATGCTCTATTAACGCACAAATATAGCATCTATTCCTTCCAATCACAATCCTGTGATATTTTTTAAAATTTATGAAACCTAAATCCCATAATCAATGTATGTAAAAGCACTCATATGTATAAAAATACATTTTACCCTATTACTTTTTTTAAAAAACGGGATAAATAAGAGAATAGTGGAAGGTCAATTATAACTGTATTAATTAATCCCTGGTGGTTGAGGATTAATTTCATCATTTAAAAAATCAATTTTATGAAAAGAGGGCTACTTTTTTTAATTACATTCCTGTTGTCAGTAACCTTGTTCGGGCAACAATTCAATTTTAATGAGTCATCATCAACAGGGTTTTCTGTTCGGGAAACCAAAAGTGACCGCATCACAATCGACTATGCCCTTTCATCATTTAATATTGAACACAATGATGTTAAGGGCATAACCTATGAATCAATAGCATTCCCCGGAAATTTTCTTCCTGCCAGGGAAGGGAATCCCGATCTTCCATCACAAAGTTGTTTTGTTGCTATCCCCAAAGGCGCAAAGGTTTCCTTTTCTTATGATAAAAAGGATGCAGAAAATTTCAAAAACAAGAATATCATCCCTGCCAGAGCCATTCCTTTTGATACAGAGGAACAAAACGGAGCGTATATTAAAAATGCAAAAGTGTATGAAAAAAATGCTTTTTATCCGGCAACACCAGTAGAGGTTTCCGAAGTAATGAATGTTCGCGGAGTTGAAGTGGTTCAGATCGGCGTTACTCCGTTTCAATACAACCCGGTAAGCAAAGAGCTTCAGGTTATTACAAACATAGAAATCAATATTTCGCTTGAAGGAAGCAAGGGGAGCATTGCAGAAGAGCGTTTAAGGAGCCCCTGGTTTGAGCCCATTCTTCAGGATATGCTGACGAATTATGATGATTTACCTGATGTAAAAACAAAGCCCGGCAATACGAAATCGTCGGTAGGATACGAATATCTTATTGTTATTCCCAACGACCCGGCATGGCTGCCTTATGCGCAGCAGCTGCAGGCGTTCAGAAACCAGCAGGGCATACTTACCGGAATTGTTACGCTACAGGAAATTGGCGGCAACACCCCTTCAGTAATTGAAGCATATATCGATAATGCCTACAATACCTGGGATATTCCACCTGTAGCAGTATTACTAATGGCCGACTATGGTACTGATGCAACCAACAGCATCAACAGCTATGAACTGTCACACCCCTACTCCGGAACCTATATTACTGATAATCTGTATGCTGATGTTAGCGGCAACTCACTTCCTGATATCATCTTTGCGCGTATGGCTGCAGAAAACACCACACAGCTGGAAACGATGATTTCTAAAGTTATTGAATATGAAAGTAATCCTCCTGCCGATGCAGCCTTTTATTCCTCCCCGGTAACTGCACTGGGATGGCAGACGGAACGCTGGTTCCAGATCTGCTCGGAAGTGATTGGCGGATACATGCAGACACAGGGCAAAACACCAAACCGTATCAACGAGATCTACAGCGGAACACCCGGAACACAGTGGTCGACAGCCACCAACACCTCAACGGTGGTGGATTATTTTGGCCCCAATGGCCTGGGATATATCCCTGCCACTCCTGATGAACTGGGAAACTGGTCGGGAGGTAATGCAACCATGGTTTCCGGTGCTATCAATGCCGGTACTTTTATGGTTGTCCATCGTGATCATGGCGGCGAGACGCTCTGGGGTGAACCGGGCTACTCTACAAGTCATATCAATGCACTTACAAACACCCGGCTGCCCTTTGTATTTTCATTAAACTGCCTTACCGGAAAATTCAACAGCAGCAATGAGTGTTTTGCGGAAGCATTTCATCGCCATACTTTCAATGGCAACAACTCCGGAGCTCTTGGGCTTATTGCTGCTTCCCAGGTGTCGTATTCCTTTGTCAATGACACCTATGCCTGGGGAATGTTCGATAATTTCTTCCCCGATTTTATGCCCGATTATGGTATGACACAGGTGCAGGAAAGAGGTCTGATGCCTGCTTTTGGAAACGCTTCAGGAAAATATTTTTTACAACAATCCAACTGGCCGTATAACAGCTATAACAAAGAAGTAACATACAATCTCTTCCACCATCATGGTGATGCCTTTTCAACGGTTTATTATGAAACCCCACAAACACTGGCGGTATCTCACAGCAATACTATTCTCAGTTCTGCATCCTCTTTCGATGTCATCGCTCCCGATGGCGCCCTCATTGGTTTAAGTGTAAACGGACAAATGCTCGGTTCTGCTTTCTCTGCAGGTGGATCAACAACCATACCCATAAACCCGTTGAATCCTCAGGATCTGCTAATCGTGACCGTAACAAAACAAAATTTTTACCGGTACCAGGATACCGTAACTGTATCAGCCCCTGCCGGAGGTTGCATTATGTACAACAGCCATTCGATCAATGATATCGCCTTTAACGGAAACGGTATTGCTGAATACGGTGAATCCGTAAATCTTAATATGGTATGTGAAAATATTGGAGATGCTGTTTCAACAGATGTTTCCTTGTCGTTGCAAACAACCGACAGTTATCTCACCATAACACAAGCCGGAGCTTTTGCAGGAACAATAGCTGCCGGTACTACTGCAACCATTAATGACGCCTTCTCTGTCTCGATAGCAGAAAATACTCCCGACGGACATACAGCTGCTTTTGTATTGACAGCTACAGATATCAACAATACCAGCTGGACGAGCAATTTCAATGTCATCGTGAGTTCCGGCGAGCTGCAGGTACATTCCTGGAGCATCACCGATGCCGGTGGTGATGGCACCCTGGATCCGGGAGAGACCGGCACGCTGAAGGTTTTTGGCCTTAACAGTGGCACTGCCATGACGGAAGATGTATTTGCTTCAGTAAGTACCACCGACAGCTACCTTACCATAAACACTACAACCCCTCAAAGTATGGGGAATCTTACGGCTGGAAATACAGCACAGGCCGTATTTGAGATTGCGGCTGCAGGAAATACACCTACAGGACATCAGGCATCAATAGATATTAACCTTACAGCTGACAAAGGACTTGATGTGCAGGATATTGCCACTGTATATATAGGCAAGATTCCTGCGTTGGTTATCGACCTGGATCCGCTTCCTTCTTCGGGAACAGCAATACAAACGGAGATTCAGAATGCAGGTGTGAATGCACAATACAGCACAACAATGCCTTCAGATCTGAATCTTTACAAAACAGTTTTCCTCTGTCTGGGTATTTATCCTGATAATCATACGCTCTCCACTGATGAGGGGCAATTGCTGGCAGACTTCCTGAATAATGGCGGAAAACTCTACATGGAAGGTGGCGATACCTGGGCCTATGACCCGGCGACAGCTGTGCATCCAATGTTTTGTATTAATGGTATTTCTGATGGCGGCGGAGACCTTAACTATGTTCACGGAGTTGATAATACCGGTACTGAAGGAATGACCTTTAACTACACCGGACCCAATTCATACATTGATCAGTTGGAAGCTACAGGCAATGGAGAATCGATTCTTCAAAACCCTGTCGCATCGTATATGTGTGGTATCCGTTGTGAAGGAACCAATTATAAAACCATTGGAGCATCATTTGAATTTGGTGGCTTGCAGGCCAATGCCACAACACCCGGGGAGCTAATGGCAGAATACCTGACATTTTTCGAACTCACCGGAACAACCACTCTTCCCCCACAGATTACAGTACAACCACAAAGCATTAGTACTTTCATAGAACAATGCAGCACAGAAACACATACCATTACAGTCGCCAATACCGGTCAGGAAAACCTGATATGTACGATTGAACAACCGGTAGTTGGATGGATGAGCACAAGTACTGCCGGGATCACGGTCCTGCCCGGCACATCAGCGTATTTCGACATCACACTTGATGGTCAAACAGTGCAAGCCGGAAGTTATAGCACATCGCTGGTAATTACCAGTAACGATCCTGACAACGGGCAAATTCTGTTTCCTGTTGACATGGAGGTCGCGAATCCGGTGGTATGCCCTGCACCGTATACTGTTTGTGAAAATGATCTTCCATTTGCACTGCAAGGCGGGACACCGGCAGGAGGAGTTTACCTTGGTAATTTTATTTCCGGGGGCATCTTCAACCCACAGGAGGCAGGCCCCGGCACACATGAGGTGACCTATAATGTAACCCCGGAAGGAACAACATGCACAATGACATGCACCTTTACCATAACGGTAAATGCAGCACCCGTGGTGATATGTCCGGAAGATATAGCTTTATGTGGCGATATGTTGGAGCCGTTTGCGCTTACAGGAGCATCGCCCCAGGGAGGTATCTATTCAGGTCCCGGAGTAACAGACTCTGTTTTCGATCCTGTGGCAGCCGGTTATGGCGTTCATACCATATCCTATACCTACACGGACCCGGTGTCGGGTTGCTACGATTTTGACAGCTTTACAATTACTGTCGACTCATTACAACAGGTGTCGTGCCCGGGAAGAATAGATGTTTGTGAAAATGATCCTGAATTTGATCTCTACGGAGGAATCCCTGCGGGAGGATATTATCTTTACCAGGGTGATACTCTGACAACATTCAGCCCGCAAATAATGGGACCGGGAGCCTATCGGATAACGTATATTGTTCCGGGTAACGGTGTCTGTGGTGGGAGCTGTGAATTTACCATCAGGGTTCATGCATCGCCAACAACACCTCAAAACTATACGGCAACACAAGTAGATGAATATTACATGAACCTCAGCTGGGATGCATCACTGTTTGTCAGAAAATACTATCTCTTTTATAAAGAAATTAATGCTGCTGACTGGAATATCTTAATGATAAATAAAAACAATACCACGGCTACCATTGATGATCTTAATCCCGGAACGACGTATCAGACGATGATACAGGCTACGGGACGATTATGCGACAGTTATATGAGCGATACCCTCACCGTTACCACCCTTGAATCACCGGTATATTGCACTACGGGAGGCCTTGACAGTAATCAGGAGTGGGTTGATTATGTGAAAATCGGCAACCTGAGACATAATAGCGGCAACGACAACGGATATAGCGATAATACAGCTTTGGGATGGGGTAAATTATATACCGGAAGATCTTCAAGAATACATTTCAGCGCTGACAGAACCGGTGCCAAACGCAATTTCCACTGGTCGGCATGGATCGACTTTAACAGAGATGGAATATTTGATGATAACGAATTAATTGCTTCGAAGAAGAGCAATAAAACAAACACTCTGAAAACTACCTTCTTTATTCCTAATGATGCTCATATTGGTATTACGCGGGCCAGAGTGTCGATGAAGTATGGAGGATATCCCGGAGCGTGTGAGTTATACGACCGCGGTGAGACAGAAGATTACCTTGTGAAAATATTTAAACCAAAAAATGCATCTTCCGGAGACATGATAATGTTTACTGACGAAGAAGAGGAGCTTATTGAGCTTGCAAACCTCTATTGCGTTCCCAATCCAGCCACCGACTATGTGCTTGTATATTATGGAACACATGTAGAAAATGCATTACTCGAGCTTTACAATACTACCGGAAACAAGGTATACCAAAATAAAGTCTCAGGCATTGAATATCCAATGAATGTCAGCACGTTCACACCCGGGGTTTACATTGTTTCACTAACAACGGCTGAAAAAATCATTACAGGAAAATTAATCGTAAAATAGACCATTTATTACAACACACACCATACATTTGTATGCCTCTGTCGGAATTCCGGCAGAGGTTTTTTATATCCCTATGCCACTTCGTATTACCATTGTGGTATTTGTTTGAATTCGTAATTCATTTTTATAATAAATACCATTATGAATCCTGATGCTGCTTCCCGGTGAAACCCTGAAAGGTGTTCGATCATATAAAATCAATTCCTCAACATCCAGCTCACCGGTCATTAATGGATCATCCGGAGCCCAGGAGGTAATTATAACATCATCGTTATTGTTGGGTAATCGTCCGTACCATCCCCAGTTATTTATATCATCCCAGGCGGAAGAGGATGCTCCTGTCCAGACTGCAGGCAGCCTGGCTGCAGTCCACTGTGGTAATCCACTCTCATTATATTCTTCAAGCAATCCATTCATTGTATTATGTGACAGATCCTTTGTCATAGTTCCGGATCCCTCTTCAAAGGCGAAGTAAAAAATAAGATTCTGTTCCGATCCCTCAGGATAAGAGCTCATATCTGACTGAATTGCGGTATTTGTTCGTGCTTCTTTCCATACTTTTAATTCATCAACAGAACCCTTAAAGAAATGATTTGAGGAAAGGAAAGCTGCACCAATATATATTTCATGGTTTTCTTGTCCTCCATAAAGGTAATTCAATCCGGAGACCGTTGTTTCCTCAAATCCATTTACAAAGATGGAGACATCAATTGATCCGGCATTATGAGTTATTCTGGTGGCAATGTGATTCCATGCGTCTCTTCTGATTGCCCCGGGATTGGTTTGCACCGTATTTCGGATTCCATTCTCATCATCATAGATAAACTGAACTTTATTATCATTGGAAATGCCTATGGCAAACTGTAAATAATCCTGAGGACCATTAAGGTATAACTGACGGGCAATCACAGGCATAAATGATTCCGGTGATGTTTCTGCATGCACCCAGGCTTCAATAGTCATATTTGGTGCTTCATCATCAGTAAACGAACTGACAGAGACATGTGACCCGTTGCCATTGAAAGAGAGACAAGCATCAGAAGTTGTTTCCGGGACATAGTACTGGTAATTCCGGCCATCATTTATATCGTAATGAATGGTAAAAAGATCCGGGTCGCTGCTAACATCACCTGGCTCAGCAGTAGAGGTTAGTGCATAGTAAACTCTTTCGGTTCCGGCAGGTGCAGAAGGCAGTAGTGCCGTGAATTCAGTTCCGGATCCGTTTGCCTGAACTAAATAATCGGTCACCCAAAAATCATCAGTATATCTGATAAATACTTTCTCCTCCGGAGCAGCATCATCTGAAAGGGTAATGCCCACAGAAGCTGAGGATCCCTCAGGGGCACTATGCGCAATAACAGGATCAACCTTTAATATCGTTGCAGGGGGTTCCGATAAACGCATTATTCCCACAGGTAAATTTGTGCCATGATTTTTTGCAGGATCCTCAATACACATATGAATATATGTTGTGCCGGTAAATTCCTTCCAATAGGCATTAGAACTTTCGATACCTCCTGGTTCAATATTCCACATTATATTGTAGTTATTAATCCAATAACCATTCCCCCACTGATATTCCCATGTGTTGCCATTAACAATCTTAAACCCATTGTCAACAGTAGCTTGTAAAGTATGGCCATAATATTTTGTATCCCCTCCGATGTCTTTAAGCCATGATTTATTATCATTGTCAAGGTTCCAGTCATTATGATCTCCGGGGACATAAACATCTGCGGTTTCTTCTACCCAGACTGCATATGAGCGGGCAGGAAGATCGATCCAAATATCATTGGGAATTCCGTTTTCTTCAGTTTGAACGGTGGCAGCAGGGTTTGCAGAGTGGCCAAAGATATCAGTGAGGTTAGTCCCTACCGCAAGATCCCTGACCTGCTGGTGAAACTGAACCTGTACACCACCAAAATTAATGGCAACGACAACATCCGGCCCGGCACCATTGTCTGTCCCGTTAAGCTGATAAACCAAAACATAACTGTTATCATTATGGTCGTTGATGTATCCTGAACCTTCTTTATTGAGATATGTTATAGCAGAGGAACCGTGGATATAATTTTTATGTGCCTGCATTAATTCATCGATATCATTTTTATGTGCTGATTTATCATCCGGATAATAGGAAGTTCCATTATCAGGATAGCCATAATAATCGGGATAAAATACAGAAGGTAAGCCCAGGTGGTTATTAGTCAGAATATAGGCATATGCAAGCATCGGGTCATTCTGAATAAGTGATGCAAAATCACTTTCATCACGGAAGTCGTGATTATTAACGAAAGTGACTACATTATTACCGTTCAAACCTTCCGCATCGTGGAGACTGGCACCAAAAACATTTCTTACATCATATCCGTATCCGTCACACGCCTGACGGAGGCTTTCACGCAGGGCAAAGTCAAAGATCTTAGGCGCAATGGATCCTTTAGTATCTTCATCCATATAAGAATAAACACTATTTACCCAACCCGCCAGTTCACCGGTTCCGGTACTATACCATTCCCCGACAGCCAGGCCCGGATCAATATCATTATCATGTAAATAATCGAAAAGATCCCCTACAAATTCAGGCGTAAAATGCTTTACTGCATCCATTCTGAAGCCCCTAACACCCACATCATTCCAGTTCCATTTTGCCCATTCATAGAGTGTATCTTTTGTCACTTGCTGAAACTGATCATAATCATAAAAGAAATACATCCCGTCCCAGTCGCCTTCAAGGTATGTTCCTCTGTCAAGGTTAGGCTTGAAGGCATTCCAGTGCATACCGCCACGGCCGGAAGGCATACCGGAAAAATCTGTCATGGTCTGGAAACGCATATTGTCCACTACATCATTTCCGCCTGCTCCATCATACCAAATGCTATAAATGCGGGCATCCGAATAACCGGAAGTTCTGTTACCCCAATAAATATAAAGGGTATCCCCATCAGAATCAAAATCTTCAGCATTCAGGGTAAGGGCAAACTCATCCACAGCGCATCCGGAAACATCATCCAGATGACACAGATAGTCAGTACATAGGCTTATGGACTGATTTCCCTGCCCACAATCACCACCTCCATTGGGTTCCACCTCGTTAACTGTTTCCCAGTTGTTACATTCAGAATTGGTTTGAATAGATATTTTATACTCCCAGCCATTATACTTACTATGCCCTGATGCAGAACTCACCTTAAAGTAATAAGTTCCGACACCAAGCCCCGTAGTACCTCCAATGGGAATTATATTTCTCATCCTGTCGTAGGGAAAAGGATTGGCGCCACCATCCACCATCGACCAGTTATAATTATCGACATAAGATTCCAGCCCGGCATTATTCTCCCAACTACCGCCATCACGATGGTTGAAAACCACATCTGCAACTACCTTCACTCCATTTGCGCCAAGAGCATTCACCGATAAATCGAGCTGCGACCTGGTACCATATCCTGTAGCACCATAATCACCATAGTCGTATAAATCTCTGGGATCATAACCGTTACTCCCCGAACCAAAAGAAGCCTTTGATAAGGGTGGCAGCCACATGTATGTAAATCCTGCCTGACCTATTTCCGCAGCCTTTTGACTCATGGTATCAGCCCATGTATATCCATTGGCAGTTTTAGGGTAATCCCAGTACCACCCCTGCATCATAAATTCCTGTGAAAAGGCATTGCTGACATTTAACAGCAAAACGAAAATAATGACATGATGTATCGAAAGCTGAAATCGATGTTCTTTCATAGCAATTGTTGTCGGTTGTTACGTATACAAAGATGTAAATATTTTTTATATAACATATCAACCAACTCTCAGGCAGACAGGAAATAAGGGCATTAAATGGGGAGAATATACGGTAAAAACCCCATTTAAAACGATTGCAATAAATTTTGTAAATGAAAAAAATGATTTTAAAAATTTGTATTCAGAATAATCGTTACTCTCCGCAGGAGTGCGCGTTAAATTCAGGAGCATACATACACTGTATTGTGCTCATTCCGCCTGAATAGGTTCCCTTTCTGATTTTATACAACTCATATTCAAAAACATAACTGCCTTTTGGCAGATGATCGAAATAGTAATTTACCGAGGCGTCGCGTACTGATAAATAGTACCCGGCGCCATTTTTATATTGATATCCGCTGCGGGTGTCAACAGGTTCGTATGCAGCAGTACGCTGATCTTTCAGGTGAACAAAGCTATAATCCCTGTCGGCCACAACTTCCATTCTGACAATAATCTTATCGCCATTAGCGATCTTTTCTACATCAGCAATTTCTTCCAATAGCGGCCCCTGCTCTGTTTGAATCTGTTTATATAGCGTTCGGTTAATGGTCAGCCCGTTTGCTGCTGACTCCACTTCACGGTAGGGCACATAATACTGCCAATGGAGTGCGCCCCAGCTAAAACGATCTTCTTCAGATGTTACGCTGATATTTCCCATTTCGGGGCGTATTTCCTTTCCGTGCCAGCTCTTTCGGATATACCCGGTACCCGCCTCTTTCTGATCTTCCTTATCAACAACAACCGTATCATCCAAACGTATGGTAATACCCTCTTCTCCGCTAAGGACATTTTCACCCTGCAACAGCAGGGCATAGATAGCGTGAACCGTGCCAATACTGCTTTCCCATTTGTTGGTTTGTTTCTGCGTAAGCAACCATTTTTTCATTTGCCTGACATATGCATCATTCTCCGACACAAGAGTATAGGCTTCGATAAGCGATGCCATGGTCTCAATAGGCGCTTCATACCAGTATGGTGATGCATGAAGTTCTTTCCAGTACATACCCAAATCATCGGAAAACATTGCTCTTTCGGTGAGTGATTCGATAATTTCAGCTGATAAGTCCGGTTCCACATTTAACCAGAGGATAATGGCTGCCAGCGATTGCTGATAAAGTCCAAAGCCGGTCCAGTGATCCTTTATTTGTTTCATATAAAAGGCAAACCATGGCTGATCAGATACAGCGGGCATATTATCTCCCAGCAGGCTGCGGGCATAGAGCCAGGAGATGGCAAAAGAAGAGATATGTGGCTTTTCAGGGTCAAAACCCTCACGGGAAATGGCACGTTCATACTCTTTTTGAGCCTCATTGTCAAGGTATCCGGCAGCGCGAAGAATCTCATTGGGCACATTGTTTTCCACACCAAGGTAGAAGAGCCTGGCACTGGACTCCACAACCGACAATGTAGTAAACAAACTGGGCCTCATACCTTCAAACCAGGGCCATGAACCATCGGGATACTGCATTTTCTTCAACATATTCCATGATTCTGTTTTGGTTCTGGCTATTCTGTTAAGATCAAAAAGAAGTGCTATACGGCGTTTTTGCTCCGTTTCATTACGGGCTTCTGCCAGCCACGGGCTCTCCTGGAGAAGGGTTGTTTTGAGGTCCTGATTTTTCTCCAGTGCCGACAAAAGAGCCTCCGGCGACTGTCCGCGCCAAAGGTCAAATACACGCTTTATCTCAGGATAATAGTTTGCAATATACGATGCCACGGCATTGGCATAATAACGACTAAACAGGGCTGCTGCATTATTACTCTTCACTTCATCGAGATAGGGTAGCGCCTGTACTGCATACCATGCCGGGTTGGCAGTATATTCCAGTGTTAAAGCATGATTTCGTACTTTATTGCCTTTCTTTTTCAAATTATTAAAAGAAAACTCATATGTTCCGGCGCCATCAATACTAAGAGGGAAGCTTTCAACAACAAAGGCCTCAGAAGGCAGCACAGGGATCACATGCTCCTCGCCATCGGTATGTAACCCGCTGCGGGCGTAGCTTCGAATGCCAAGAGAGGATATCTCCATGGGAATATCTATGGTCCACTCTGCCATTGCCGTTCCATTGCCTGTCACCTGTAACACCTTCCTGTTAAAGCCCTTCACAATATTTTCCACCGCTACTCCCGTAACAGGATCAAAGAGCTCCAGCCAGGTTTCCACACTCATACCTTCATCCAGAAGGTTTGTTACCCGCGCCTGCAGCACCAGCTGATCGCCCTGACGCACAAAACGTGGCATATTGGGTGTTATCATCAGGTTTTTGCGGGTCACAAGGTCTTTTTCAAATACCATATGCGCCAGTTCTTTTGTATGCGCCAGTCCTGTAAATTTCCATCCTGTAACCGACTGTGGAGCAGTAAACGAAAGTGTTGCCACGCCATCCTCGTTGGTATGTATATCGGGAAAAAAGAATCCTGTTTCACGAAAATCAACACGCAAATCAGGCGCTTTTTCAGGCTTTTCATCCATACCACCTTCTTCAACTATTTCATCAGGCACCGACATTTTCATAACCATTTCCTCCTTTGCAACAGGCATTGCCTTGTCGTAGGCCACATTTTCAGACATATACATTACCCGTCCCCGGGCACCGTAATATGTTGGCGACCAGAATAACTCATCATAAAACCGTTCCTCCGGCGAATCATTGAAATGTGCGTACCGTAATAGGCTATAGTCACTGTCAAGATCATATAAGTATCCCTCAACAGTAATGTGTGACGGGTTTTTCCGGAATGGTGAAAAATTATACTCCAAAGGGGCGATTGCATCCAGTGACCGGTCGTATAGTGTTGCCATCACCTCGGCATTAACCGGATTACCTTTATAGTCAGTGAACTTCATTGTCCATACCTCATCACTGCCAGGCTGAATTACATCACGGAAAGTGATATACTCAATGTTGAGCTCTTTGTTGGTATAGGGCACATCAACAGCTATTTTTTTGCTAAAAAAACGTCCGTTAAGTGTAGCATAAAACACGGCATAAACACCGCCACGATACGTTTCCTTAACAGCAATACTTACAGGCAGCGTTTCATTATTCAGGGTTATGTTCTTTTCATCAAGAATTTTCATTCCATCACTAAGAATATAATGGACACTAAGGTTCTCCGATGCACTACTCAGCCAGATTGCGGCATTTTCTCCCGGTTCATAATCTTTGTCATTGTAATAAACTGAAAACATGCGCTTTTCGGGCGCCGTCTTCCCATGGTTGGCAACAACGACAAATTCTTTTGACAACATGGCGGTATCATTTCCGGAAACTGCATTTACGCGTAGGCGGTAAACACCATTTTCCAACCCCGAAAGTTCGTCAGTGCTTAAAGTACTTTTCCCTGCAGAAAAATTCTTTTTCAATACTTCATCTTCCACAGGCAGCGTATTGTACTCATTTGGTTTTTTGTAATAATCAAAAGGAAAACGAGTGGAAAAATCTATTTCATTTAAAAGGAAGATATCCGGTTCGGCATCCCAAAGTCTTTCACGGTACACTTTTTCCGGGAGTTGCAGTTTTTCCACGTAAACAACACCTTCACAGGGCACTGTTTCTTCCAGATGATTCACAATTTCGATTGGGATATCATTGTTGTTTTCAGGTAGAACCGTATTGGGAACAGTTGTTTTTACAGCGATTTTTTTCACTGCATCAGTAACAGTAATGGTTGTTTCATGGGTTTCACCGGCCAGATCAGTGGCGATAATGGTGCAGCGATAAACATAACCGAAAAAGTTACGGGATTTTTCTGCCGGTGAGGGCTCAAAGGAGACCGAAAAACCTCCATCGGAATCGGAATTCAATGATCCGTATGCGATCTCTTTTTCGTCATCCGTTACAGGATACCACCACCAGCGCCAGGGCGAATACGATGACCTGGTTATCCGATAGGCTATCTCAGCATCAGCAACCGGTACCCCGGAATATGTTTTCACACTTCCCGAAACTTTTATGGAGTCCGTTGCATTAACACGGGCTTCCACCTCATCCATTAATATTTCAAATGCAGGACGTTTATATTCTTCCACACGAACATAATGAGAGCCATAAGGGGTATTTATCGTTATCGTACCTGTTGGAATATCATTGGGAATAATAAAGCTGCCATTGGCAGTTCCATACTCCGAAGTATTCATATTCAGCTCACTGCGAATCTGATAATTCATGTCACGCAGTTCAGCAAGCATATTCTGCCCTGAAACAACAGCAACATCATCATTTTCATTTTTTGTTAAAAGTATATTAAAGGAGAGTGTTTGCCCCGGGCGATATACTGCACGGTCGGTAAAAATCCATGCACGGGGTCTGGAGCTTGTACCTCCCGGGGTCGAACGGTGAAGATATTTATCTACAATTAATTTATCATTTTCATTTTCAATAATATAAAAACCCCCAAAAAACATTTGTATTTTGTTTGGCTTACAAATTCCGGCAGCATCAGTTTTATATTCATTTATTAGGGAAATACCTTCGCGATAGCCTGATTTATATATGGAAACCTTGGCATCTGCAACCGGTTTACCGGCAGACCGATCATTAACCATAAAGTGTTGGCTCTCCCCAACACGCTGGTTTACCAGAACCAGATCAGAAACCTGGAAAGCTGTATAAATACGGATTGCATCGACGGAGAAATTTTCATCATTGGAAGCGAGGATGGCATAATATCCGTATGGCAATGCCGGGACAGCAGTTTCAAAGGAATGATCACGATAATCGGCAGGCAAGGAAAAGGATTCACTCCATGCTTTCGCCGGTTTTTTATTCAACCACTTCTTAATCCGGTCTTCTGAATTATAACCACGGGCTAAATAGGCCGGGTGCTCGTTATAATCGAGTTCTACTATCCTGAAGTAAAGCTTTTCCGCATTTTTCACACGAACCAGCATCAGGGCTTCGCGGTTGGAGGCGACTGCTTCCTGGGTGGTAATACTCAGCGATGGACTCTGTATATTTGTGATATGATTTTTTGCTGCTTTGGCAGAAGATGTTTTTGGAAAAAGATCAATGATACGGTTACAGATTTTTACCGATTCACACAAATTGCATTGATTGTCCTTGTCAGGAAGGTTGCTTTTAAGCATCGCCACCCTGTAACCGGCTTCAGCAACAATATCAGGCATGTTATTCCCTTCAAACCAGTCCATAAGCCGCGTAACGTAAAGCGAATCCCGGTCGGTATGTGTGCTGTTATCATAAACATACTTTAAGCGTGCAAGGTCAGCATCGATAAAGGCTGAAAGATCCTTATCACCGGCATGAAATTGCATCAGATCCTGCAAAATGCGGATATAATACCAGGAAGCGTTTTTATTGTTTTCCGGTATCTCCAGTTTTATAAATTCACTCCATGGAGAAAAAAAGGAAACATCATTAACGGAAAAATCATCTTTGCTTTTATTTAGAAACGACTCCGCATTGGAATAGTGATCAATAGCCCGGAAGGCGAGAAAATCGTATAGCGTTGGCCGCAAATTCCGATCCTCTCCTTTCAACAATATGGCATCCCACAATTCAATGGACATATCCTTTGTATCTGTATTTTTCAACGATTGACCGTAGCAAGCGTTAACATGAAAGGCAAAATCATTATAACTCCAGTCGGTAAAGTCAGCATTTTCATTCAGAATGGCAGTATTCGATCGTTCGAGGATTACATATCTGTTATCTTCATAATAATCCCACAGCAATTCAGCTTTTAACGACAGCAGGATTTCTTTCAGGGGGCTTCCGGCCATTTGGATTTCTTTATCAATATATTGAATTCCTTTAATGGCCGCATCTTCTTCAAAAGAGCTCATCAGCTTCAGTCGGTAGATAATAGCTTTTGCAATCTGGGGGTTGTTTTTTTCTGAGGATGCAAAGCGATAAATCTCATTAACCTGATCAATGGCCGAACGGGGTTTACCTTTGGATTCCAGCGCTTCAACATTTTTCCAGAGATCGGCAAAGTCATTTTTATTTTGAGCCATACTGTTATTATTTATCAAAAGAAGGGTAAAAACGGTGATCAAAAAGGATACAGCTATACGTTTCATGGAGTTGCATATTTAATAACAAAAGTAGAACGAAAAACCGGGAAATTAGTTTTCCCGGGAGGGAGAATTTCAAAAATTGTACCAGAAAAAAAAGATACAACACACAACAGAAAGGAAATAAAAGCAATACCCCTATAAAAAACACATAACCTACTCATTTAAAAACATCTTTATGTACCGATTAGACTCATAACCCATTCACACAGAAAGATTTCCTTTCATATATGGTGAGAATGATTACCTTTGCGCCCTGAAAAATTAATAATTCTGCATTTACAGGCCGCCATCCCGGCACGAAAGGATCGAAAATATGATGACATTTAAAGAAACAGGTTTGAGCGAATCGATCCTGAAAGCTATCGGAGCACTGGGCTTCGAACAACCTACACCCATACAGGAAAAAGTTATTCCGTATCTCCTGGATTCGGAAAAAGATATTATTGGACTGGCACAGACAGGAACCGGTAAAACCGCTGCTTTCGGGCTGCCGATTATTGAAAAGTGCGACCCTGCAAAAAAAGCTGTTCAGGCCCTCATCCTGGCTCCTACACGCGAACTATGTATCCAGATTACCAAGGAAATGGAGCTTTATGCACTGGAATCAGAAAACCTGCATATAACATCCGTTTATGGTGGCGCAAGTATCACCAACCAAATCGATGAGCTCAAACGTGGTGTGCAGATTGTTGCTGCCACTCCCGGCCGCGCTTTAGACCTGATAAAACGTAAAGCCCTGAAAGTGGGCTCCATTCAATTCCTGGTGCTTGATGAAGCCGATGAAATGCTGAACATGGGTTTCAAAGATGAACTGGACGCAATTCTTGAAAATACTCCTGAAAACAAGCAAACTCTCCTCTTCTCGGCTACCATGCCTAAAGAGGTGCAGCGCATCGCCGACAATTACCTCAAAGATCCGGTAGAAATTGCCGCAGGAGAGAAAAATAAAGGTGCCGAAAATGTATCCCATGAGTTTTATATGGGCCTGGCCAGGAACCGTTATGAAATCCTTAAACGTGTTGTGGACATCAACCCCGACATCTATGGTATCGTCTTTTGCCGTACCCGTCGCGAAACAAAAGAGGTTGCCGATAAGTTAATGGCTGACGGCTACAATGCCGATGCCCTGCATGGCGACCTGAGCCAGGCACAGAGGGAAACCGTTATGGCGCACTTCCGCGCGCACCACCTGCAAATGCTCGTCGCTACCGATGTGGCTGCCCGTGGTCTCGATGTGAATAACCTCACACATGTTATCAACTACAACCTCCCTGACGAAAAAGAAATATACATCCACCGCAGTGGAAGAACCGGCCGTGCAGGAAAAAAAGGCATCTCCGTAACCATTATCCATACCCGTGAAATGCATAAAATCAAGGATCTGGAAAAGGTTACAGGGAAGAAATTTGTAAAAAAACAAATCCCCAACGGTGAAGAAATCTGCGCCAAGCAGCTCTATAAACTTATCGATAAAATGGAGCATGTTGAGGTGGATGAAGATCGTATCAACCCCTTTATGCCTACCATTTATAAAAAACTCGAATGGATTGACAAGGAGCAACTCATCAAACACTTTGTTTCCCTGGAGTTTAACCGCTTCCTCGATTACTATAAAGGACGCGGCGATATTAATGTGGATCCAAAGAAAGAAAAATTTGATGACAGAGACCGATTCCAGAAATCTGGCAAAAAAATCGATTACGAACGATTCTTTATCAATCTGGGTACCAAAAGCGGGCTTACAAAGCCCAAAATGATTGGTCTTATCAACGACACTACTGAAAAACGCAATATCGAAATCGGTAAAATTGATCTGATGAATAACTTCAGCTTCATCGAAATCGATAAAACCTATTCAGAACTTTTACTCAAAAAAGCCAATCAGGCTACATACAAAGGCTTTAAGGTTGTGGTGGAAAAATCAAAACCCGACCAGCTGGCACTGAAGAAGGAGCGCCGCAGAAATGACGAAGACTGGAATAAAGGCAAAAAGGGCGGTAATGATAAATTCAAAAAGAGCAAAAAGCCTAAAGGTAAAAAACGCAAATAAAAGTACGCTAAGTTGAACCGCAAAGGCGCCAGGGCGCTAAGGAGATTGTAAGAAAGGCTTTCATG
>CAZQNY010000025.1:0-31695 GCA_964594665.1 uncultured Bacteroidales bacterium | reverse complement strand
GACTATGCGACCCTGACCTGGACAACAACAGGAAGTGGAACATTTACCGACAGCAGTGTTCAGAATCCGACCTATACGTTTAGTACGACGGATCTAACAGGCGGAGAAATCATCTTCACACTAACTGCAACGAGTGGCGGGTCATGTCCTGATGTATCTGATACAAAGGTATTGATGGTGACTCCGCAGGTTATTGCAACAGCCGGACTTAACGACGTTATTTGTGCTGGTGGTAGCTACCTTGTAGATGGTGCATCAGCCAATAACTATTCTTCAATAACATGGTCTACTTCAGGAACTGGTTTCTTTGAAAATGCTTCATTATTAAACCCTGTATACTATCCAAGTAACTCTGATATCAATGACGGACAGGTTCTGCTGACAATGACAGTTAACGGTCTTGGTTCTTGTGATAATCTTACCGATTCTATGATTCTTTCGATTGTTGATCCGGCATCCGCTGATGCTGGTGGTAACCAGGAAATATGTTCTTATGAATTGGTATATCTTGATGAAGCAAATGCTGAAAATTATTCATCAATTCTGTGGACCACTAACGGAGATGGTACGTTTGGGAATAATGCAATTTTAAATCCTGTTTATTATCCCGGTGAGTCTGATATATCTGGCGGATCTGTTGAACTTACCTTGCATGCTGCTTCATATGGTGAGGTGTGCCCTGTAGCCGTAGATCAAATAACGGTAATTATTAACCCTGAGGCTTTTGCCTTTGCGGGCACTGATAATGTTATCTGTGAAGGAACTTCTTATTTTATTGCAGATGCAGTAGCAGAAAATTATTCAAGCCTGATTTGGTCAAGTGCATTGGGTGGCATATTTGATGATCCTACTATCGTTAACCCGGTATTTACACCAAGTCCTCTTGAACTAATCAATGGTTATGCACTTGTGACATTATCCGTTCAGGGTGAGGGTACCTGCGAAGATGTATCAGATCAGATGATTATTACTATCACCCCCGGTGCAGAAGCCAATGCTGGTTATGATGCTGCAATCTGTCAGACAGAGACCTACTATCTGCAGTACAGCACAGCATCAAATTATGCTTCATTATTGTGGACAACAGATGGTACCGGAAGCTTTAGTGACCCAACAACATTGAAACCGGTTTATTCGCCTGGTCCCAATGAAAGTGGTATCATAACCATGACCCTTACGGCTTATGGAAATGGAACGTGTGCTGATGCGGTTGATAGCATGGAACTCACTATCTGGGATGCTGCTACTGTAAATGCAGGAGTCGATGGGTTGATCTGTGAGGGATCTGTATTTACGCTTGCTGATGCTACTGCTGATGGATATACTTCGCTGCAATGGACCACAAGCGGGACAGGTACTTTCAATGACGCAGGAATGCTCCATGCAACCTATACACCAAGTCCGAACGATATCCTTGATGGCTATGTAACACTTACCCTTACAGGTAACAGTGCAGGTAGCTGTCCTGCTGATATCGATGCCATGATGCTGAATATTAGTCGTCAGGCAATTGTTGATGCTGGCGCTGATGCGGAGATCTGTGAAGGCTCAGTATACGCCCTTTCCGATGCAACAGCGACATTTGCTGCAAGCATCCTGTGGACTACAAGCGGTACCGGAACCTTCGACGATGCAACGATTCTGAATCCTGTTTATACGCCAGGTATTGGAGAAACAGGAGTTGTTTTAATGACAATGACAGCAAGCTCAGCAGTGCCATGTGCTACTGTAAGCGATGTTATGGTTGTGGAAATAACACCCATGGTAATGGTTGATGCCGGTATTGATGCAGCAATCTGTGAAGGCTCTGCTTATACCATATCAACTGCTTCCTCTGTGAATTATGGTTCAGTATTATGGAGTACAAGCGGCACAGGAACCTTTGATGATCCAACGCTTGTAAATGCTACCTATACGCCAAGTGATAATGATTTGATAGACGGATTTGTCGATCTTACAATTCTTGCTTCCGGCATGGGCAGTTGTCCTGATGTAACTGATGTTATGACACTGGACATCACCCCGGGCGCCGAAGCCAATGCAGGATATGATGCTGCAATCTGTCAGACAGAGACCTACTATCTGCAGTACAGCACAGCATCAAATTATGCTTCATTATTGTGGACAACAGATGGTACCGGAAGCTTTAGTGACCCAACAACATTGAAACCGGTTTATTCGCCTGGTCCCAATGAAAGTGGTATCATAACCATGACCCTTACGGCTTATGGAAATGGAACGTGTGCTGATGCGGTTGATAGCATGGAACTCACTATCTGGGATGCTGCTACTGTAAATGCAGGAGTCGATGGGTTGATCTGTGAGGGATCTGTATTTACGCTTGCTGATGCTACTGCTGATGGATATACTTCGCTGCAATGGACCACAAGCGGGACAGGTACTTTCAATGACGCAGGAATGCTCCATGCAACCTATACACCAAGTCCGAACGATATCCTTGATGGCTATGTAACACTTACCCTTACAGGTAACAGTGCAGGTAGCTGTCCTGCTGATATCGATGCCATGATGCTGAATATTAGTCGTCAGGCAATTGTTGATGCTGGCGCTGATGCGGAGATCTGTGAAGGCTCAGTATACGCCCTTTCCGATGCAACAGCGACATTTGCTGCAAGCATCCTGTGGACTACAAGCGGTACCGGAACCTTCGACGATGCAACGATTCTGAATCCTGTTTATACGCCAGGTATTGGAGAAACAGGAGTTGTTTTAATGACAATGACAGCAAGCTCAGCAGTGCCATGTGCTACTGTAAGCGATGTTATGGTTGTGGAAATAACACCCATGGTAATGGTTGATGCCGGTATTGATGCAGCAATCTGTGAAGGCTCTGCTTATACCATATCAACTGCTTCCTCTGTGAATTATGGTTCAGTATTATGGAGTACAAGCGGCACAGGAACCTTTGATGATCCAACGCTTGTAAATGCTACCTATACGCCAAGTGATAATGATTTGATAGACGGATTTGTCGATCTTACAATTCTTGCTTCCGGCATGGGCAGTTGTCCGGATGTAGCCGATGTTATGCAGCTTACAATTACTGAAAGCGCCTTTGCTTTGGCAGGTGATGATGGAAGTACCTGTGGATTGTCTCCTTATAATCTTGATGAAGCCACGGCATCATCCTATGATTCATTGCTATGGATAACATCGGGTGTTGGCTACTTTAATGATTCATCTATATTAAATCCTGTTTATACTCCTTCAGCAGATGATCCTGATCAGGTAACACTGACTCTTCATGTATTTGGTGTTGCTCCATGTGGAAATGCCTCAGATGCAATGATCCTCACAATAGAAGAACAGCCGGTAGCTTATGCTGGCGAAAATGCTGTGATTTGTCAGGGTGAATCCTATATGATTGCGGATGCAACCGCTGATAACTACTCAGGTATTGAATGGATTACTTCAGGCTCCGGATCGTTTGATGATCCATATAGCATGAATCCTGTTTATAACCCAAGTAATTCTGATATTATTAATGGTTCTGTTACGTTGACAATGACCGCATACAGTATTGATGTTTGTGCTGATGCTACAGATAGTATGGTGCTGACAATAAATCTTCAGGCTATTGCAAATGCAGGACCGGATGATGCCATTTGTCAGGATCAGACCTATACGCTATCTGGTGCCCAGGCTCAGAATAGTCAGTCTGTATTATGGACTACAACCGGAAATGGTGCCTTTAATGACCCAACAATTGTGAATCCGGTTTATACTCCTGCAGCTGGTGAAACAGGTGTTATTGTAATGACCATGACTGTATCAGGTTATGCTCCTTGTGGAAGCAGTATTGATGATATGGTGCTTACAATTTCTCCTGAGGCAATGGCAAACGCAGGTTCAGATGCGGTTATTTGTATGGGTGATGCCTATACTGTTGGTGATGCATTGGCAACAAACTACAGTAATATATTCTGGACTACTAATGGTGTTGGCCAGCTAATGAGCGCAACTACACTTTCTCCGACCTATGTGCCTGCTGAGGGTGAATCCGGAAATATTACTTTGACCCTTACTGCTGTCGGGCTTTCTGGGTGTGAGAATGCCTCTGACTTTATGGTTATTTCTATCAATGAACCTCCGGTAGCTAATGCAGGCCCGGATGCAATGACTTGTATTGAGGAACCATATACCGTTGTTGGAGCCTATGCTGATAACTTCTCTTACCTCTATTGGTTGACCAATGGAAGTGGTGAGTTGATAAATGATCAGACACTGGCACCTACCTATATCCCGGCAGAAGGGGAAACAGGTGAAGTTGAACTTGTATTAATCGTACATGGCAATACTGCTTGTGGAACTATTAATGATACAGCAGTAATTACTGTTGTTAATCCACCGGTTGTTACTGCAGGTCCTGATGGTGAAACATGTAGTACAGACTTGTATACGCTTAACGGAGCCTCAGCGCAAAACTATTCTTCTGTGATGTGGCAAACTTCCGGTAACGGTATCTTCGATGATCCATATGCATTGAATCCAATTTATACTCCCGGTTCTATCGATGTACAAACTGGTTCGGTAACACTTAGCATTACAGCGTTTGGCTTTGCTAATTGCCCTGAGGCAGCAGATGCAATGATCCTTACCGTTTACCCTGTAGCTACAGCGTCCGCCGGTGTTGATGATGAGATCTGTGAAGGTTCTGACTTTACTGTTACTACTGCCACTGCTCAGGATTATACTTCATTGCAATGGACTACAAACGGTATGGGATCAATTCTTGATGATCAGACATTATTCCCAACGTATGTCCCGGCACAGGGTGAAACAGGTGAGGTGATTTTAACACTTACAGCTTTCTCATATGCCAATTGTGATGATGCAGTGGATAATATGACGCTTACCATTACTCCGGAAGCATATGCTTTTGCAGGTGATGATGCCGAAATATGTCAGGGAGATTCCTATGTTATCAGTGATGCTGTTGCTGAAAATTATTCGCAGTTCAGTTGGTCTGCTGATGGTAATGGTACCCTTGAAAACAGTAATTCGCTCACTCCTGAATATATTCCCGCTTATGGCGAGACCGGAGTTGTAAATATAACACTACATGTTTCCGGCCTTGGTTCATGTGATGATGTATCGGATGTTATGAGATTATCAATAACACCTGCTCCTACAGTTGATGCCGGTGATGATATGATTGTTTGTGAAGGTGAATCAGCAACGATTGCCAATGCCAGCGCATCCAATTATTCTGGCTTTACCTGGTCTTCTGACGGTGAGGGTATTATAGAAAATGATGACACCCTTGAGCCTGCTTATATTCCTGCTGAGGGCGAAACAGGTATTGTTACACTTACGCTTTCCGTTACAGGAATGGGCGCATGTGCTTCAGGTGAAATTGTGACGGATCAGGTCATGATTACAATTCGTGATGCTGTGCTCATCAATGCAGGTGCTGATATCTCTTCATGTGAAAATGATGATGTCCTGCTTAGTGCAATCGCTGAGCATGCTTCTTCCATCCTGTGGGAAACTTCCGGTGATGGCTCGTTTGAAGATTCATCCTTTGAACAGACATTGTATTATCCTGGAAATAATGATATCTCCAATGGCTCCGTGACCCTTACTGTTACTGGTTATGGTTATAGCCCATGTGGAGATAATTCCGATGACCTGGTTGTATTCTTCGACAGAATACCTGTCGTATCTGCGGGTGACGATGACTATGTCTGTGAAGGTGATGCATATGACCTTGCAGGGGAAGTGGAAAATGCTGTAAGTATTCTCTGGTCCTCCTCCGGTGATGGGTCATTTGTGGATCCTGGTAATATTACTACTCGTTATGTTCCTGGTAATCTGGATATCTCATCAGGTCAGGTAACACTGACTCTATCGGCTGAATCCGGTGGCGTATGTCAGGATAGTGAAGATAGTATGACGCTGTCAATTATTGGTGCTGCCATTGCCTTTGCCGGCGATGATGCGGTGATTTGTGAAACGGAAGAATCATATTCTATTGATGATGCATCTGCAGAACAATACATTTCAATACTTTGGAGCTCTTCAGGAACAGGTAGTTTTGATGATGCCAATGCAATAAATCCTGTTTACTTCCCAAGTGCTTCTGATCGTGTTAATGGTTCGGTTATCCTAACCATGGATGTGATCCCTGAAGGGAATTGTAATGCTGCCGCTGATAATATGATACTGTCATTCCAGTCACTGCCTGCCGCTAATGCAGGTATTGACCCTGAAATATGTTCAGATGATGTATACAGTATACTCGGTGCTACTGCTGAAAACTATGGTTCAATATCCTGGGTTACTACCGGTGATGGATCATTTAGTGACAGTGGTGTTTTTGACCCTGTTTATACTCCCGGAAACCAGGATATTGCCAATGGTGGAACGGAACTGATTCTTGTTGTTTCCGGATTAAACGGCTGTGGCTCTGTATCAGATACTGCAACTGTTATTATCCATCAGGCTCCTGTAATTGACGCCGGTACGGAAATAACTGTGGATCAGTTTACTCATGCCGATCTATTGGTTTCTGTATCCGGAGGTTCCGGTACATACTCCTATCTGTGGTATCCCGAAGAATATGTGGATTTCCCGGATATAAGTAATCCAACAACAATCCTTGTGGAAGAGTCATTTACTATCTATATCAGGGTAACAGATAATATTACCGGTTGTCAATCCCTTGACAGCCTCCTGGTAACAGTGGATCCCGTATCAACAGATTTGGTTAATGCCATAGATGATTATGATACTACCATTGTTAATAATCCTGTTACAATTGATATCTTATTAAATGATTATAACCCCATGGGTGATATTCTGAATGCTGAAATTGTATGCTTCCCGGCATTTGGTACGGCAGAGCTGAATTTTGATCAGACAATAACATATACACCGGATGAAGCATATACCGGTAACGATTCCCTGTGTTATGTGATTTGTGAAGCTCAGCGTCCGGATGTATGTGATACGGCTTATGTATATATATATGTACGACCGGGGAACCTTGAAGATGACCTGAATTTGTATAATGGATTTACACCCAATACCGACGGATTTAATGATTATTTCTATATCCAGGGTATTGAGAGCTATCCAGATAATCTCCTGATTCTTTTCAACCGCTGGGGTGATGAAGTGAATCGTTTTGAGCACTATAACAATAGCTCTGTGCGGTGGGAAGGAGATAATAAGAATGGAGAACCTCTCCCTGACGGAACCTATTTCTATATTCTTGAAATAACGGGTTATGATCCTATTCAGGGTTGGGTATTCAAACAAAGCAGTCATTAATATTGAATAAAAAAAATACAGATATGAAAAAGTTGATATTTTTTATCGTGATGCTTTTGGGTGGCATGGCTTTCGCTCAGCAGGATGCTCTTTATAGTCAGTATATGTTTAATCAACTTGTCCTTAACCCCGGTTATACCGGGGGTAGGGACGCATTTACCGTGACACTGGTCCACCGACACCAGTGGGCAGGAATGGATGGCGCTCCACGTACTTACTCTCTGAGCGTTCATTCTCCAATTGGTGATGAAAGGGTTGCTGTAGGTGGTTTCTTATATAGTGATCAACTGGGGCCAATGCAGGATATTGGCGGCTATGGTTCTTTTGCATACCGCATTATGCTGGATAACTCAAAACTCTCCTTTGGGGTTCAGGCCGGGTTGAGAAGGTATGACATTAACTGGGGTCTGGTAAATTTTAACCAATCAGGGGATATTATTGTTAACGGTCAATTGAGAAATATGGCTATCCCTGATGCAAACTTTGGCGTATACTGGTATGCCGATTGGTTTTACCTCGGTCTTTCTTCAAAGCACCTTCTGCAAAATAAATACGCAGAAGTCGTTCTGGATGAAAAAACTGTCTATTCAACATTATTGCGGCACTTCTATGCCATGGGTGGTATTGCTATTCCTGTTGCCGATAATATTGTTCTGCGCCCTTCAACACTTATTAAGTATACCCAGAACGCTCCTTTGCAGGTTGATGTTAATGTTAGTGCCCTGTTTAATGATTTCTTCTGGATTGGCGCCTCTTATCGTACCAGGCAGGCTTTTGTCGCATTATTGGAGTTTAATATCACGGATCAAATACGTTTAGGTTATTCCTACGATTTGATGTTTAATGAACTTCAGTTATATAACAAGGGCTCTCATGAAATAATGATAGGTTTTGATATTGGTAGAAGTGAGTCAAGAATGATGTCACCACGGTTTTTTTAATACAAATTAAATTTAAGTTACTATGAAACGCGTTTTCTATTCTTTTTTAATCGTTTTGATACTTTCCCCTGCTCTGTCTCATGCACAGATAAGTAAGGCAAATAAGCATTTTATGCTTTATGAGTTTTCTCTTGCAATTCCGATATATGAAAAAATTATTGAAAAAGAAAAACCGGGTTATGAAGAAGCGATGGTTAAATTGGCTGATTGCTACAGGTTGACTAACCAGTTTGAGAAAGCATCACTTAATTATTCCAAAGCTTTACGCCTGCCAGATATTGATCCTCTTACCTATTTTAATTATGGTCAGGTATTGAGGACCCTGGAGAAATACGACCTCGCTGCAAGCCAGTTCAGAAAATATGCAAACTTGAATCCTTCTGACCCAAGAGGCGCTACTTATGCCAAATATTGCGAAAATATTGATCAGCTGGAACAACCTGATGAAATTTATCAAATCAGAAATATGGCCCGGCTGAATTCTGAATTTGCAGAGTTCTCGCCAATCTATTACGATAAAGGTGTCGTGTTTTCCGGAAATAGAATCATTAGCGATAAAGGAAAACGTGATAAATGGGCCGGAGCTGCATATATCCATTTCTTTTATAGCGACTTCTTATCAAAAAACTATCGTGAATTTCCCTCTTTTAAAGAACCGGTGTATGCTTTTGATCACCTTGACAAAGGGTATCATGAAGCTACTTGTACTTTTGATGATGAGTTTTCTGTTATGTATTACACCCAAACTTCTAAAGAGAGGGTTAAAAAGGATAGTAGTAATATCCGTACAAATATTTTAAAAATATTTTATAGTGAAAATGAAAATGGCGAATGGAAGCATTCCCAACCCTTTTATCTGAATAATAACAAATGGTCCGTTAGTCACCCGTCTCTTAACAGCGATGCTACACGTTTGTATTTTGCATCCGATATGCCAGGCGGTTTTGGGGATACAGATATTTACGTTTGTGTCCTTGAAGATGACGGGCAATGGAGTGCTCCCATAAATCTTGGGCCTGAGGTGAATACTTTTGGGAAAGAACAATTCCCTGTAATTCACAACGATACTGTCCTTTATTTCGCCTCTGATGGCCATTTCGGCTTTGGTGGATTCGATATTGTAAAGGCTACAAGAATCAATGATTCAAAATGGGTTGATATTCAAACTCTGCCTACTCCATTGAATTCATCTTATGACGATTTTGGCCTGGTGTTGGATCCGTCAAACAACCGTGGACTCTTTAGCTCAAACCGGAATGGTGGCAAAGGTGGTGACGATATCTATGCCTTTACTTATGCTAAAAAAGTACCTGAACCCATTGTAGTACCTGAACCGGAACCCGAAATTGTTGTTGTCGAACCGGAACCGGAACCGGAACCGGAACCGGAACCCGAGCCGGAACCTGTGATCATGGAATTTGATCTCCCTATAAAAGTTAAAGAAGCTGAAACCTTGAACCCTATACCCCAGGCAACTCTCTTTCTTATTGATGATAATAAAAATGAAGTTACCATACTTGAGTCTAATCCTTTCGGTATTGCCATTGCAAAGGTGATAGAGGAAACAAATTACAGGGTTAAGGCGATGAAAGACGGTTATCTCGTGGATTGCATGGCATTTTATGTCGGAAAAGGAAAGGCCCCCTCTGTACGCGATCTCCTGTTGCCGGGGTTTAAATTGAATGAGGTCTTTGAGGTGAAGAATATTTATTACGATTTTGATAAAGCAAATATTCGTAAAGATGCTGAAGCAGAGTTGATTGAAGTGGTCGATCTGTTAAATGATAATCCCATAAAAATCGAATTGGGCTCACATACCGACTCCCGTGGTAATGATGCCTATAATGAAGCCCTTTCACAACGAAGAGCTGATTCAGCTGTGGCATGGATTGTGAAACGTGGCATAGATCCTGATCGTATTACCGCCCGGGGTTATGGCGAATATCAGTTAACAAATCGTTGTTCCAATGGTGTGAACTGCTCTGATGAAGAGCATCAGGCCAACAGAAGAACTGAAATTAAAATTACAGGTGTTGTGAAACAAAAAATCGGACAGTATGACTCCATAAAAGGATTTAAACCCGGCCAGGTATATCCTTTATCTTACTTTCCGGATGCATTTTTTGAGCACTGCGAATAGAACCATAATCTATTGGAAAAACCACCTCCACACTGTGAAGGTGGTTTTTTTGTAAATATTCCCTGTTCCTCTTCTATTCTCAGTAAATATCTTTTACATTAGCAGCGAAATTTAAAGACCCATGCCATGAAAAAAATATTAGTACTCGGAGCAGGTCTCTCTGCTTCAACAATGATTAAGTATTTCCTCGATCATTCTGACGAATATGACTGGTTCATTGAGGTTGGCGATATCAATGAAGAGATTGCCAAAAATAAAACCAATGGACATCCCAGAAGTGCAACCTTTGCTTTTGATATAAATGCTCGTGAAGCGCTGACTGATAAGGTTCGCAATGCTGATGTAGTGGTTAGTTTTCTTCCCGCACGCTTTCACCCGCTGGTGGCAGAAATGTGTGTGGCTCAGAAAACCCATATGGTTACTGCTTCATACGTATCTAAAGAAATGAAAGCTCTTGACGGTGCTGCTAAACAAGCCGGTATCGCCATGCTTAATGAATTGGGTGTAGACCCAGGTATCGACCATATGTCGGCAATGAATGTGGTGGATAAAATTCGTGATAAAGGAGGTGTGCTCGAAGGTTTCTATTCCTCAACAGGTGGTTTGGTAGCTCCCGAATCAGATAACAACCCCTGGAACTATAAGTTTACGTGGAACCCCCGTAATGTGGTCCTCGCCGGTCAGGGTACTGCCACTTTTATCCGTAATGGTAAGTATAAGTATATCCCCTATACAAAACTTTTTGATCGCCTGATCCATACTTCTGTGCCCGGAGTAGGGGACTTTGAGATTTATCCTAACCGCGATTCCTTGAAATATCGTGAAACCTATGACCTTAAGGATATCCCTACGATGTACCGTGGCACCATGCGCCGACCTGGTTATTCGGAAGCATGGAACGTTTTTGTGCAGCTTGGGATGACTGATGACGCGGTTCTTGTTGAGAATGCTGATAAAATGACCTGGCGCGAATTTACCAATATGTTCCTGAGCTATGACCCTGTTGCTCCTGTGGAGGAAAAACTCTGTAAATATCTCGACCTGGATCCTGACGGTGAAATCATGAAAAAGCTTAAATGGATTGGTATCTTCGAAGATAAACCACTGGGATGCTCCTGTGCAACACCAGCTCAGATCCTTCAAAAATTACTGGAAGAAAAATGGGCCTTTGAAGAACATGATAAAGATATGATTGTCATGCAACACCGGTTTATCTATTCTCTGGAAGGACAGAAAAAAGAAATTACCTCTTCAATGGTTGTAATAGGAAATGATCATACACATACCGCCATGTCCATTACAGTGGGTACGCCTGTCGCAATAGCAACGAAACTGCTTCTTAACGGTACCATTAATGTTACCGGTGTGCATGTGCCTGTAACACGTGAACTTTATAAGCCAATACTTGATGAACTGGAGCCTCTGGGAATTCGTTTTAGCGAAGTAGAGCATGACTTTGTCGATTAAGGAATAATATTTGTTAGACTGTCCGGTAGTTTATATTACCGGACAGTTTTTTAATCATAAATTTTATTATGGCAAAATTTGGAAAATGGATTGGCGGAGGCCTGGGATGGGCTCTTGGTGGTCCTATAGGTGCTCTTTTGGGGTTCGCTTTCGGATCCGTGGTTGATGGTATGCATAGTGGTGATTATGCTGCACAGCAGGTAGGTACAGGTCAACGACCTCCGCGTACTTCCGGCGGTGATTTTGCCGTTAGCCTCGTGGTCCTTTCTGCTGCCATTATGAAAGCCGACGGAAAAGTCGTTAAAGCGGAACTCGATTATGTCAAAAGTTTCTTTTTGCGACAGTTTGGCAGTCAAAAGACTGAACAGTATATCCTCCTGCTTCGCGATGTGCTGAAAAAAGATATCAATATGTTTGAGGTCTGCTCTCAAATCCGTAATAATATGGATTACTCCGGCAGACTGCAGCTTATCCATTACCTCTTTGGTATTGCAATGGCTGATGGCGCAGGTCATCAAAGCGAAATCGATGCCATTGAAACAGCAGCTAAATACCTCGGTGTAAGCTCTGCAGAATTCCGGTCTGTGAAAGCCATGTTTATTAAGGATACCGATTCAGCATATAAAATTCTTGAAATTGACCCCAATGCATCTGATGATGACGTTAAGAAAGCCTATCGTAAAATGGCTGTGAAATATCACCCCGATAAAGTTTCACATCTGGGCGAAGATGTTCAGAAAGCGGCAAAAGAAAAATTTCAACAACTTAATGAAGCCTATGATCAGATTAAAAAACAAAGGGGAATACATTAATAAGTTTGCACCTTTTGTTTCCTGAATAACGACCGAACCTTCACATAGTCGATATAGTACAACACTTTTATTGATAACGAATTTGTTGCCTCTGCTTCAATAGTGTTTTTAAGATTACTAAAATACGATACAGTATCTCCGTTTCCATTGGTATAAACAGCGTTTTTCCATACAAGCGATAATGTACTTGCAGGCGCAAAATACCAGGTATAACTCAAGTCAATTGTAAATGCATTAAAGGAAAAATCATGATCTCCGGTATATTCTGATGAGGATAATGTGCCATTTTCATTGGAAAGATTATGGAAGGTGTCGTAGAGGCCATATATTAAATAATGCCGCGCCTTAAATCTTAACCCTGAATTTGCATTGAAAATGTATTTAAATGATACCTCTGTTTCCCAGGTCGTGAGGTCTCTGGATCCAAAAATTACCCGATCACCACTATTTGTAACATATCCCATCTGGTTGTTCTCCTGCCTGGCCGTAACTTCTGTCTTTAAAAACGCTTTATCTGAAATCCTGTACCTGGGCTCAACACTGATTTTATACATAACATTTTTCCGCTCAGGCATATTGAAGTAGGTTAACCGGGCATCCATAACAAAAGTTTTACGGTAATCTGGCGATAACCAGAAGCTGCTTTCGTAAGCAAAGGGATTATTGAAAAAGTATCCTTCTGTACGTGGTTCGTAAAAATCATTATACCCCATGGGGAGAAAATTTATTAAAGCTCCTGCTGACAGGTGATTTTTGAAAGTGGCATGGTACATAACCTTTGCTTCCCACCACTGAAACATCCCGTCATTATGGCGATGGATGTATGTTGAGGATAACATGGTTTGTGAATTCAATATGATCCCTTGGGGATCGAGTACATTATGATAAAGTGAAGCATAGTAGCCCGTTTCATTGTTGTTGTCCATAATCCCCATATCATTTGGGTCATAGGTGTCGTTATGCGACCATGTTCCGGCATCATATCTGAAGCTTCCCCGACGTTTGGCGGTTGCCAGAAAATATGATAGCCCCAGTGAATTGTCTGTCTCCGGAATGATCTGATTGCTCATTTTTATATTCCCAATAAAAGAATAACGGTTTGAAGCATCATTAAACTCCCAATCTGCTCCCGTTAAATTTGCTGTTGTTTTTCCAGCCCCTCTATACACATTGGTATTAAAAATGCCTACTCTGCTGTTGGCAAAAATATTCTGATCCAATACAGTCATGTTGTAGTTTGTGAAGGGTTGGGTCTCTGTTGTTCGGTTGTTTCCCAAAGAATCCTCTATTGTGGCTTCTGTTTTTGCTGTCATTGCATTAAATACACCGATGCCAGTGCCTTTTGATGTTCGACCTGATATTTTTGTCGCATTGATAACCGGTGCAACAGATGGGTTATGAGTCACCTTTTCTCCTTCAGAAAGATCATTATACGCAAGGTCATATCCGGTAGGTTGGGCTCCGATTCTGCGGGTATAAAACACATCACCTTTGTCGAAAAGTTCTGTCCCTTCTGTAAAGAATTGGCGCTTTTCATCGTACTGTACCTCAAAAGGGGAGAGGTTGTATATTTCATCATCCGACTCCACCTGCCCGAAGTCCGGGATTAATGTCATATCAAGAGTGAAACTTTCATTGATGCCATATTTTAGGTCTGCGCCATAATTTATGTACGATCCGGGGTCTGTTCCGGGCTGTTTTTCAATATAACCACTTATATATGGCGACAATGATAGCCGTAAGGGAGGTTTGATGTTTTTTATTCCTGTAAGAACGCCTGACTGGATTATGTCCCCCTGGATTTTATTATCAACGAAGTTCCAGCTGCTGAGCTCACGGTAGCGCCGTATTGATCTCCAAAAATTTATATCCCAGGTTTGAATATCTTTTTTTGGAAACCTCAGCATGGAATAGGGAATAAATACCTCGGCAACCCACCCCTTTTCGGTGATGGCAGTGGCACTCTCCCAGGCAGCATCCCAGTTATCCTCTTCATTGTCGTTGGTGCCCTTGGCATCGTATTGAACACCGTTGGAATAAACCAGGAATACCCATTTATTCAATCCATCCTGGTAAGGACTTATCGCTACAGAGAAGTAATCGGCATTCAGTCCATCATCATCCCGGCTGCCATATTGGGTTAATATACTATCCGGACTCGCATCGTACATATATGCTCCAATATAAATACCCTGATCATTATACAATACACGTACCTCTGTAGGATGGCTGGCAGGTGTTCCGTTATATGGCTCGTATTGTATGAACCCGCTGGCTTTGACAGCATCATTCCAGGAAATCTCCTGCAACTTTCCGTCGATGAATATGTGGTCAGACGTCTGGGTCGCCTCAGCACTTTTTTTCGTCTGAGCACGCAAAATATTTGGTAATAACAGAATACCGATGGCTACAATTGTCAGTGCGGTTTTTATATTCATTGTCCTTTGTTGTTAATCGTGGAAATACCAACTTACACCATATTTAAAATACCTGTCCTTCATAGGATAATGGGGCGTTAAATAGTAGTCATAACCCATTAATCCACTGTTGGCATGAGTAAACATTAAAAATATCCGGGCTCTTTTGACTTGTAGCTTTATGTATGCATCAATATATGGGTAGTTACCTGTCTTTTTATCATCTTGATGATAAAAAGACCTGATTGCAGGGTTGTAATTATCTGCATAATAGGATGTTGTGTATAAAACATCAAAGCCAATACGTGCAAATAATGCCCTGTCGAACATGGGCTGATAAAACTGAAAACTCAGCTTACCCATGAAATCCGGAAGGCGGATGACCTCTTTATCAGAGATATACTGATAGGCTGCTTTTGCTGAAATATCGAACTTCCCAAAGGTGATATCATGATATAACCAGCCACGTAATAGATGTACCGCTCCGGGTGACTGTTCAGGTAATGAGAGCTCATTATAATAGGTGTGATTTATGACTGAATTATACCTGATTCCCGCTTCAAATTTTCTGTTCTGGTATAGTATGCCTGCCTGAATCAGAACTTCATCCTTAAAAGATGTACTATCCCATGTGTAATGACTCGAAAGGTAGTGCATGTACTGATATCCCGGATCCGTATTGTAGAGTTTTATGTCTGCCGTTACCGTTCCAAAAGAAAAGTCTCTGAATACATCTCCTTCCAGAAGAAAATTCTCAGCTCCATGAGTCCCCGTTGTTAATGCAGCCTTTGCACGTATTCTGGTTATAGAATCAGGATTTATGGAAAGCTTGCCGTAGGTTGTAAAATAGTGAACAGGATTTATTATTGTGTCATAGTTACGAATGGAGTTATTCTGTACCATAACACCTCCTTTAATATTCAGAAGCTGTCTTTTCCCCGCTTTTGCACTGGCCCAGTATAAATTGTTTGTGATTTTTATTACCGTGGTACTGTCGAATGTATTGGTTGAATCCGGACCATAAAAGGCAGGGTAATATGCGGTGGAGGGATCTGTGTCAGTATACATGTATTTCTGCCTTTCCCATGTGCTTTTTAATCCAATTTTACCCAGTGAAATATTGTGTTTTTGAGGATTTAAAAGGTAAAAATATTGCGATACATTAACCCGGGAGTCATTGATTTTTGATTCAGCATCATCTCTGTTTACCAAAAACAATTTTCGGTTGGACTCCAGATTTTGTTCAAAGATTGAATCATATAAAATTCCTCCATTATCATTACATTCAACATCATTGTGAATATACGATGCATTTACTCCGTAACGCTCTGAGTTTGTTTTAAAAAAGCCAAAAAAAGCAACCTGGTAATTCATAGCCTTCTGTCGCGAATAATCGCCCTGCGAGCTATTCATGTATATTTTTGTTCCAACACCAAGATTTTTTCCCAGGTACTGGCCATGGTCAACATTGAGCTGTGCTAAGCGTTGTTCGCCTGTGGGACCTTGTGTATAGTCAAGAATCGAATACGGTTTGAGCGTGTGAAAAGCTTTAAGATCTTCAGGTGTTGTTGTATAGTGTGAAAATACCGATGGTGAATAATTGAATTTTATGGGGTCAGGAGCCTCATATAGCATGTTCTTTGCCGCGAGGCCCTGATTGCCCAGCGTCTGATAGAAATTGTTACCGGAAAATGCCGGATCTGTTTGTTGTGAATATAATGAACTTGTATCCAGCTTTTGAAGCTCAGGGTTTTCATCAGCATAGGAATCAAGATAAAACCAGTACACCTGCAGAGAATCCTTATAGGTATATGTGATCTGCGGTTCTGGTGGGATGGTATCTGCCTTTATTAAGAGTGTATCTGACTCTGAATGATGTATATGTGCCGTATCTGCTTCAGGGATATTCTGCGCAAATATAATGCTGCTTAAAATCAGGAATATTATTGTTGTTGTTATTCTCACCTTATTAATTTCTAATGGCCAAAAATACATATTTACCGCGACTTTTCCTGTTTGTGAAATCCTGTTGCGGTATTTATCTTTAAATAAAACATTAAAATAGTGCTTCTGGTATGTTAAGATTGGCTGAGGTGATGTTTTTTGTTGCACCTACGTATTTTTTTACTATTTTTATGAACCCAAAATCAGAATTATTTCTGAAGTGTGAATGCAGTGGAAATGGCTAATTAGGAAGGGAAATCTCCTGTCCTCAATTGTGTAATGGTGATTTTTTTATCACGAACCGTCCGGTATATACCAGGACACATAGAGATGTTATGGATTCAGGAAAGAGTAGAGAAGAGATTGTAGCAAAAATGATCACGATAATCAACAATATGGATGTTGATGAGTCAAATTTAAAGGAATTTGATGAAATTATTCATAAATTGGGAGATGCCTACCGCGCTGAGCAGCTTTCAAAAAAAGAACTGCAGCAGGTTGCCCGTTGTTTTGGTGATGAATTTCTTGAAAATACCATTCAGGGTTATGGATTACGAAAACCAATGGGGTATCCCGGTGATTATCTGATGATAGACAAGATATATACACGCAGTAGTTCTGATAATCCCCGCTTTAGAGTCTGGGATGAATATTTTCATAATCATCCTGCACCAAAAGCCGTCCGAAACCGAAAAGAGTATTTTAAAAAAATCCTGAGCGATCAACTCCGGAACGCGAATCAAAAAACAGACTTATTGGATGTTGCAAGTGGCCCTGGTCGTGATTTGTTGGATATCTATAAAATTCTGGGTGATAATGCTGCCATCCTTAATACCACATGCGTTGATATTGATGATAATGCAATAGACTATGCTAAATCACTTTTAAATAATTATAATAGGTTTGTTGCGTTTCACAGTAAGAATATTCTGCGTTTTTCAACCACACAAAAATTCGATATCGTTTGGTCTGCCGGATTATTCGATTATTTTTCCGACAGGGTGTTTAAGGTGGCGCTGGAAAAGTTTAAGCGCTGGACAAAGCCGGGGGGAGAAATTATTATCGGTAATTTTAATAAAGATTATAATCCCAGCCGCGATTACATGGAAATATTCGGAGAATGGTATTTGATACACCGGTCGGTGGAAGAGCTTACGCAACTGGCTAAAAGTGTAGGTTTTTCTGATTCACAAATTGAAGTGCATTCCGAACCGGAAAATGTTAATCTGTTTCTTCATATTCGTATGGAAGATTAAGCACTTCTCGCTTTTCGAATAAAGATATTCCCAAATGCTTTAAACAGATATTTTATATCTGTACCCCAATGATTTTTCCTGTATGCTTCAATATAGCGTATTTCAGAAGCCTCTATCTCCTCTAGAGTTTTTGGTAAATCAGCATAATATGGGGGTATTAGGCCCGGCTTTACATGCTTGCGCATTTCCTGAAGATCCTTACTGTAAAGATTCATATAATGTTTGCTGATAGGGCGTATACCTACCAGTTTAATATCTCCGCGAATCAGGTTTAATAGCATCGGCAGTTCATCAAGCCATAAACGCCGCATTATCTTTCCTGATGTTGTAATGCGGAAATCATCCTTGAATTTTCCTCCCGATTTGAGGTCGTTCATCTGATATACATAATCCTGCAAGAATTCAGAATAGGGATGCATTGTTCGCATTTTTAGCACTTTGATGGGCTTTCCGTCTTTTCCTACCCTGTTAAGCCTGATCAAAGGACCATAGGTAGGCTGCTGCCCCTGTACCGGATGACCTGTTTTTGCTACCAGAAAATACTGCTTGTCGTCAATAACCTTATTCGCTACCGATGAAAAACCGCAATAATATAACCTTCCCAAGACCTCCGTGAAGCTAAAAGCCCGCTTTTTGCCTTTTGTAATTGAAAAATACAGCTGTGCCAGCCCCGGGATTTTTGGCATTACCCGGTGGAAACAAAAATGCCATAAATATAAAATATGCGAGATCCCTGCAGGGTATTTGTCGTTTATCGACTGCTTTAGTACGTCGTTTGTTCTGGCACACAGCAAATAATAGCCTCCCGAAACAAGATCCTTCCACACTGTGCTGAAATATGCATTCACATGGCGCAGGTCATTAACTTCATATAAATTTATAAATAATTCCAGCGTGTCAGGATCGTAGAATTCAATATTATATATATGGTGTGAATAAAGAACAACAGCATTGTCCTTTTTTATCTGTGTTAACGGAAGGCTCTCCTTTACCCAGTCAAAAAGCCCGGGGATGTTTTTTAAATAGCGCTCCCTTAACAAAGCAGTTACCTGTTGTGCCGCCGGAATCTCTTCCCGCTTTGGAATTTCAAGCTTCTCTTTGAATGTGTAGTCGATTGCTGTACTTATGGCTTTGATGCCTGTAGTAGAATCTGTCTCTTTTTTCTGCCTTCTGCGTAAATATACAAGGTACCCATAAACCATTTCAGTTACCGTGGCAAGAATCAAAGTACCGAAAACAACCTGACGGGAATAGGTGAACCGGTCAAACAAAAATATCAAACTGGCGATAATGGCTGTAACAAGAATATTGGAACGGAAAACAATATCCAGAATGCGCACAATACCACGCTCAGCAATAGCTTTATATTTTCCAAACAGTAATGATGACACAATCCATAAGCCCATAAAACCGGCAAATGGCAGATCGTAGGCAGGAATATAAAACCTGCGCGTTGCCGGCATTATCCATAAAATAAACAAAAAACTACCTGTAACAAGCAGTGTATCAATACAAAAATGCAGGAATTCCTTCTTTTTCAATTTGATCGGTTTTTACTTCGCAAAGCTACAAAAAAAACCCGTCGGCCTGTGATGATCATTTTTGTAACTTCACAGCGAAAAAATTAACTCCTATGCGTAATTTTGTATTCCCTTTTTTTGTCCTTGTTTTGAGCATTTTGTTTTCTGATTGTCAGGCTCAAAATGAGTTTCCCGAAGATTTTCAAATCATAACTATTGCGAAACAAGTCGATACCCTTATCGCGGTGAACTTTATTTGTGATGCTTCTTTTAATAATCTTTCATTTAAATACACCATTGCTGAAAGTAATGGCTCCGGAAAGTTCTCTTCATCGGGAAGAACGGCAGGTGCTTCTGTAAATACTGGTCTTACTTATCTGCAAATTAAGAATAAACCGCTATACATAACTATTAATGGTTTTCCGGAGCTTATCATCCCATCTGTTTTCGTGCCTGATGATATTCGTGTTGTTGGCGACGGGCAGGTAATCCGTAATGAGTCGTCTTTGTCACGAACTGCTGTGTGGAACTGTAAAACAACAGTCGCTGATGATGAATCTTTTTGTGATGCCATAAAGGCATTATTTGATGAATTTCATGGAACAGGAGAGGTGATGCTTATACCTGTGGCATGTGTTCATGACAAGGAACACGATACTCCACATTGTTTTTCAGAAACCTTCCTTCCGGGAGAAGCTACCGCACGGAAAGTGGCATCGCGATATCTTTTGCACAGCATTAATGAAGATGGTGTTTATAATGATATATATAGTGTCGGCAGGGCATCATCTATGCCGGCTGTATTAAATGCCTCAGCAACAAAATATATGATTTCAGGAGATATGAAACCGGGCTTTTACCGATGGTTTGCACCGGATCTCTCCAACGTCTTTGTATGGGCGCCGAATATGGATGCATGCGAAAAACAGTATGGCTCTTTCACGGAAGATATGAAGCGCATTATATATTCTGTGCTTTATTATGACTCATTATATCAGAATAAGAAACCTGTTTTTCCTGCCTTAACAGGCTCCGATAACCAATACAATAAGGAACTGGTATCTTACTGGAAATCCTTTCGATATTTTCTGATACCGGGCGAAGGCTATGAAAAGCTTTACCTTCCCAAACTTTCTGTTATCCCTGCAGTAAGAGCTTTTGAAAAAATGGAGAAACAATTTGATATGCCGGCCTCACTCATGGGTGAACATCCTGTTTTCTATCCGCATCAGCTTTCAAATGAAATGATGCATAATATTTCGTTATGCGACAATGCGGTATCAAACATTCTTACAACAGAAAAATTGTATACCATTTTAGCAATGCTAAAGGGTGGTTTCGGTGCTTATCCACAACAAATTATCGACAAAGTATGGAAACAGATATTATTGCCAGGGGAGGTTGTTAATAATGGCGTTGATGAAGTTTTAACGGAGGTGGATTCTTTGCTGTCTGCCGCTTTGTACGAGTTGTCGCTTTTTGTAAGTACTCAGGAAAACGGCAGGCCCCTGGTTATCTTTAACCCATCGGCGCACACTGCTACTGATGTGGTTTCATGGCCACTGGGCTTACCGGTTAGCCTATCGGAGCCCTCTGCAGGGAAAAGAAGCCCCCGCAACAACCAAAACTGGATTGTTCTTGATCAAGATGGTGATACACTGGCAGCTCAGATGATAAAATCCGGAAATGATTCTCATATCCTTTTTGAGGCCGAAAATGTTCCCGGAATTGGTTTAAAAACCTTTTATCTGAAGGCTTCACCTATTAATACTGCTCCTATGGCTCATTATCTTGCCAATGCCGGGATGACAATTGAAAATGATGATGTTAAAATACTATCCGGAAACAAGATTGTTGAAAAACAAAAAAATATTACCCTTACCGAGGTGTGTTCTGTGCTGGTGTGTAATGGGAAATCCGGGGATACAGTTTATAACAGTAGTAACGAAAATATCCGATGGATGAAAATGTATGATGGTATCGTGGCCTCTTCAGCTTATGCCGTCTTATCAACACCGTTGGGCAAGATTCGGTTTGCCATTACACTGTTCCATCAATCCGGTAAAATCTCTTATGATCTGAGCATAAACCAAACTCCTGACAATGCATCCGAATATGTGATTAAGGTGCCTGTGGCGCCATCCATAAAACATGCAAATGTTAAATATAAAACACCTTATGGGATTTCTGCATCTGGACGCTCCGAAGTGGCTGATGACGTTTTCCCTTTTCCTTTTAATAAAAGAATAAAAAATGTACTGCACTGGGCTGCTATTGGCGATGATAAAAATTCAGTGCTTGTGTCAGGCGATTATCTTTATTGCGAAATGGATGAAAAAACGAATGGCGCTTTCATTGTTACGCCACTGTTTTTTCCTGTAAACAATTCTCTTTTCCAAAAACATCTGGAAATACAGCTTTTTTCTTCAAATAATAGTGATTTGTATACTACCGGCGATGCCTTTGCAACGCCTCTGTTAACGGTTAATGCCCCCGGGAAAAATATGAGTATGCTGCCCGGTGAAGTCTCGTTTTTTGCCCTCAGAAATAAAAATCTTTCCGTGACAGCCATAAAAAAAGCCCAAAATACCGATGATGTTGTCATTCGCATTGTTGAGCCTTTTGGTAAGGATGGATTTGCTCTCATGGAACCTATGTTTAGCTTCTCAGCGTTTTCTTCAGCCAACTTAAAAGAATCGAAAATAAAAGATCTTAATGCTCCTGCAACCATAAAACCTAAGCTTAAAGCCCCTGTGAAAGCATTTAGTATTAATACGTTCATTCTTCACCCTTAATATTTGATATGAAAAATTTTCTTCTGTCTATTGTTCTGATCGCTGTTTTCGTGTCCACAGGATATTCTCAAAATCGTGATACCCTTGTTGTGAAGACTTTCTCATTTGACTCCATAACCACCCGGCGGGGATTATTTGATTTTCCGGATTCAAATAATCAGTATGGTAAAATCCTGATGTATTATACCCTAAAATGTGACGAGGCAACACCACATGACAAATATCCCTGCGGTGAGTGGGATTATACAACCTATACCAGGATATACCAGGATATAGCAAAGTCTTCAACGTTGGCTTGTCCATCTTTTAAAGTAAAAAATGAGAGCCCTGCGGAATTCTATTATTCCAAAAACCCAACATACCGTGTGTTATCATATTATGAAAACCAACATACAGCTAACGATTATTTCCTGACTTTTGATGGAGATGATTTCCTTGAGATCCCTTCACAAGCTTTGTCATCTGTTTCTGACGCAGTGTCAATTTCCTTTTGGCTGCTCGGAGATGCCTCTCAGCCGCGCAAGGATGTAGTTCTGGAAGCCCTGAATTCTAAAGGCGAGCGGATAATTAATGTTCATGTGCCCTACGATAATGGTGTGCTCTACTTCGATGCAGGAGGGGCTGGTGTTGGAAATAACGATAATATTAATGTGAAACCGGAGGCTCTGTATTATAAGGGTGTATGGACCCATTATGCATTAACAAAAAACAGCAAAACAGGGGAACAAAAGATTTTCCGCAATGGAGAGCTAATAGCATCTGCCGAAGATCATCGTAAATCCCTTGATGAGGTTTCGACAATTATTATTGGCGCTGCCGCCAACAAAGATCAAGGCTTCTACCGGGGTAGCCTCGATGAAATTATGATCTGGGACTGCGAACTTTCGCCTGATCAGGTGAAGCGGTCAATGTATCCTGATGCCTGGGAGCTTCCTGCCTCTGAGAACCTGCTGGTTTGGTATCCTATTGGTCGTGACGGGCACAGGCTTGTAATCGACAAGTCCGGAAATCAGATGCATGCCAGCTTATGGGGAGTGCCACAGGTAAATAGTTTTGGCAGAATGTCAGCTCTGAAACCAAAACCACAACCCGGGCAGCAATTAGTATGCGATTCAGTAGTCAATACTAAAGTGCATATTGTACTGTACGATGATACGCTTAATCCACAATTGCCGACAGATACGATGTTCGTTTACCCGGGATACAGATACCACTACGATGCCGCAGGCAATAAGTTAGGGGAAACCGTTGCCGGTGAAGCACAGCTTCTGCAACGTAAAACACGATTTATTAAAACCACCGCGAAAGAGGAAGAAATTTTTGAAATTGCACGTTTTATTACACCTTACGGTAAACGTCTCGACCTTGGCCTGAATGGCTTTACCTGGGTGTATGATGTTACGGATTATGCTCCGTTACTACGCGGGAATGTGGATCTTCAGGCCGGAAACGGGCAGGAACTTATCGATTTAAGGTTTCTCTTTATTGAAGGGATACCTGAAAAGGAACCCTTGCATGTCCGGAATGTTTACCCCTATGGATCGCATCTGTATGAAGACCTCTCCGATGACAAAGCCCTGCAATCAACACTGTTTCGTTTCTCCGACGATGCTGAACAGGCTGTCATTCGTGCACGTATCTCCGGGCATGGCCATGCCGGGCCAAAAAACTGCTGTGAGTGGGATCCTAAAACGCATTACCTTCTTTTTAATAAGGATACCCTCTTTCATTGGGAGGTGTGGCGCGATTGCGGGCTTAACCCTGTTCATCCGCAGGGAGGTACATGGCAGTTTGACAGAGCAGGATGGTGTCCGGGAACTTTTGTTGATACCTACGACTTTCCTGTGCCGGATTCCATATTGAAAAAGGATATTGCACTTGTTGATTATGCCATTGAACCCTATGACCCCGATAATGGCGAGGAAAAAGGGAATTACGAAATTTCTGTTCAGATTCTGGAATATGGACCCTGTAACTTTACCCTTGATGCTTCCCTACACGATGTTCTCGCTCCTTCCGACAGACATGAATACCGCCGTAGGAACCCGGTAAGCACAAAACCTGTTGTTATTGTTAAAAATTGCGGCACAGAAATTATCACTGATTTGAATATCCGTTATGGCATGAATAACGGAAAGAAAAGCTTCTTTCAATGGTCAGGCGAAATTGTCCCCGGAAAAAATGAGGAAATCCCTTTGCCTGCTTGCGCATGGAAGAAAATGAAACAGGGTGAGCTGTTTATTGCAGAAATTAAGCGGGTGAACGGTAAACGCGATGATAATGACCTCAATAATATCTACTATTCTGAAGTTTCCGACCCTGTAATCCTGCCGGAATCTTTTATTATTGAAGTTAAAACTCAAGACCTGGGGCGATCTGCTGATAATGCTCTCCGGATATTTGATAACAATGGAGATACAATTTTTCAGCGAACGGAATATCCCGCTGATACACTTGTTTATGATACAATATCTCTTGCTCGGGGAGCCTATACTTTCCTGTTTTCAGATGATAATGAAGATGGAATGATCCGGCATTGGTGGAACTACTATTCCGATGAAACACAAGTGGGGAATAATGGATCCTTGAAATTGTTTGATTTACAGGGTAATGAATTCCGCAATCTTGGCTTTGACTGGGCTGAGCACCGCAGGCTAAATTTCTTTGTAGGGAAGCCATTTTAGTGTTGCGTGTTGATTTTATTGGTTTTTTTTGCGTTTTATCGTCTAATGATAATACATTTACTATATTTGTCTGTAAATAAACCAGGTTATGCGAAAATTATTAGTCTCTTTAACTTTTTTACTGGCAGGATGTGCTACTGTGTTGGCGCAAAATATCGATATCGATGACCTGCTTAGCCGTTATACAGGTGCTAACGGCGATTTATTTATGCAACCCCTGGGCGATGCTCTGGGCGCAAACCTGAATACAGGTTTGTTTCATGGTGCTTATATCCAATCGGGATTGAAGCCTCAGATTTATTTTGGCCTTTCTACCATGACTGCGGTAATACCCGAAACATCAAGAGTGTTTACTGCCGTTACAGAAGGTAATTTTTTTCCAACTACAACGGTGGAAGGTGTCCCGACAATTTTTGGCGATGTTAATGGGGCTGTAGCTGATGGCCCTGCCGGAACAAGCTACTTTTTCCCCGGTGGCCTTGATCTGCATTATCTCCCCATAGCCTGCCCGCAGCTATCCGTCGGTTCTGTATTTGGTACAGATCTTACCATTCGATACGCTCCAATTGGATCACTTATGAAATCCTTTGGCCTTGAGGATGTCGATTTAGTGAATAAAATGAATATCTTCGGATGGGGAATACGCCATAATGTATCACAATGGCTTGGAGACCTGGCAAAATTTGATATCTCTCTTGGATATTATCAGAATAGTTTCTCCAGCCGCGATTATATCGTTGTTAAGTCAAGCCTTATATCTCTTCAGGCAAGTTACAATCAACGCCTCCTTACCATCTATGGTGGCCTGGGCATTGAATCGTCGTCCATGAAAATTCATTATCAAAGTGATGAAAATGATATGTTGATTGATTATGACCTTGAAGGCGCTGATAAGCTTCGCCTTACCATCGGTGCATGCCTTAATGCCGGCCCGGTGAAACTATATGCCGATTTTAATGTCGCACAAACCATCAGTACGATCTCTGTTGGCCTTGGAATTGGAATTAATGAACTTGAAAAAATTGAAACTCAGGAGGAATGGTAATGAAAAAAATTATTGCAACACTTTTTATCTTAACACTAGTGATTTTTTATGGTTGTGAGGAAAAACAGCTTTTTCTCTTTCCAACCTTAACGCATCAGGTTCAGTATACCGTTGATGAAACTACCGGTGTGATCCATGAAGATGGTCAGCTGGCCTTGGAAGAAATAAACGATTTTCTAACTGAAATTCAGCTTGATGGACTTATTGAAGAAATAGGACTGGAGGGATTTGCCTTTTCTTTTGATATCTATGATGATAATGAAGCTGAAACTGTTGTTCTTAGCGCTTTTATTCAGGATGGATCCGGAGAAACGGTTGCCATTTTTGAAGATCAACAGTTCGATATTGCAAATATTGAAGAAGGAGCTACCTATTCTGTAACTGATCTGCTTCAGGAAGAAGGAGTTCAGGCCCTTGAAGATATTATTAACGGGCTTGTTGCAGATCCCGGACAATACGATACGGTAAATATTGCCGTTGATGGTGTTTCCTCTCCTTCCGGAGTTGCAGCTCATATGGAAGTGTTTATCTCTTTCCGTATTAATGCGAAAATAAAACCATAACATTTAAATTTTTAAAATAGGGCAGGGGCAACATTGTTGAACCCTGTTTTTTTTATTATGACAAAAAATAATCACAAATTCCTGTCCGCAGAATTGTTTGAATCGAACATCTGCTCTCCTCAAAGTTCACGGCTCTTTTGTCTTTCCAATGATAATCTTACTGTATATGTGACCAATTTTGGCGCTTCTGTTGTAGCAATATATATGCCTGATAAAAATGGTCATTTATCAAATATTTGCCTTGGGTATCCTTCGGTAGATGACTATGCCCGGGGACAGTCGTATCTTGGTGCTGCTGTTGGGCCTCTTGCCGGCAGAATAAAAAACGGAACATTCTCCATGGATGACCGTAGTTATCACCTCCCTGTAAATGATGGGCCTAACTCCCTGCATTCAGCCTCCCTGGGAATAAGTTATAAATGTTGGGACGTTATTGCCTCAAATATGACTTCTGTATCTATGCAGATTATGGTTCCCGCTGCTGAAGGTTGTTTTCCTGCGAATATGAAATTTACATTTTCATATACGCTTACTCCCGAGAATGAGCTTATTATGAATTGTATGGTGACATCTGACTCCCCTTCTCCGGTGAATTTTACGCAACACAGCTATTTTAATCTTACCGGCGAAGGTTCCGGCGATATTTTGAGGCACCTTATTGCCATCAATTCAGATGAATTTTTGCCACTGGGAGAGGGGATGATCCCCCTTGGCTATAAGCAGCAGGTTCATAACACCCCGATGGATCTTAACGAGCCTGTATGCATTGAAAATCGTATAAATGATGAGTATGAACAATTAAAACATGCCGGTGGGTTTGACCATTTTTATATTTTAAATAAAGAAAAAAATGAGCATTCGCCGGATGCTGTTGTAAGTGATCCTTCTTCAGGGCGCGTAATGGCGGTTTATACCAATCAGCCGGGAATACAATTTTATACCGGAAATTATCTTGATAATTCAGATAGCGGGATTAACGGCAAACCTTTTGGATATCGTGGCGGGCTTTGCCTGGAAACACAGCAATACCCTGATGCCCTTAATCAGCCAAATTTTCCTGTGGCCTATGTTATGCCGCATAATCCTTTTCATTTTCTGACAAGGTTGAAATTTTATTGTCTTTAATTGCAGTTGTTTAGAAGAACAGCTTATTTTTGTACAATAAACTCCTGAATGATGAATAAACCCCTTATTGCACCGTCGTTTTTATCGGCTGACTTTGCCAATCTTCAACGCGATTGCGAGATGATTAATAATAGTCAGGCCGATTGGTTTCACCTTGATATTATGGATGGCGCCTTTGTGCCCAATATCTCTTTTGGTATTCCTGTGGTAGCAGCAATTAATAAACATGCCACCAAACCTCTCGATGTGCATCTTATGATTGAAAATCCTGACAGGTACCTCGATGACTTTGTAAAGGCTGGTGCTGATTATATCTCTGTGCATTATGAAGCATGCCGACATTTGCACCGAACCATCGCAGCAATTCATGACCTGGGTGTCAAAGCCGGTGTGGTATTGAATCCACATACTCCTGTATCAGTTCTAGAAGAAATAATCCCGTTTGTTGATTATGTTCTCCTAATGTCAGTTAATCCGGGCTTTGGAGGTCAATCGTTTATTACTACAATTGTCGATAAAACGGCAAAGCTTAAAACAATGATTAATAACTCCCGTTCTGAAGCTCTCATACAAATCGATGGCGGCGTTACCGGTCAAAATGCAAAGATCCTTGTGGAGGCAGGCGCTGATGTATTGGTCGCAGGAAGCTTTATCTTTAAGTCAGAAAATCCCCGTGAAACTATCGTCAAACTAAAAAATATCTAAAACAGAAATAATGAATTATATTTTAAAAGATCTAAAGCCGACTCTTGTCTGGAAATATTTCGAGGACATTTGTCAGGTACCCCGCCCATCAAAAAAAGAGGAAAAAATCAGAGCCTTTTTAATTGATTTTGCCCAAAAGCATCAGCTGGAGTACGAAACCGACGAAATTGGTAATGTCTTAATCCGTAAACCGGCAACTCCCGGAATGGAAAATAGAAAATCAGTGGTGCTTCAAAGCCACATGGATATGGTGTGTGAGAAAAACGCTGATAAAGAACACGATTTTGATAACGATCCCATCGAACCGGTACTCGATGGTGAGTGGGTGAGAGCCAATAATACAACCCTTGGCGCTGATGATGGTATCGGTATGGCTACAGAAATGGCCATTCTTACCGATCCTGATTTTCAACATGGACCCATTGAATGCCTTTTTACTGTTGACGAAGAAACAGGCCTTACAGGTGCTGCTGAGCTTGCTCCCGGTTTTGTGAAAAGTAATATCCTTCTTAACCTGGATTCCGAAGATGAAGGCGAACTTTTCATCGGTTGCGCTGGTGGTATCGATACACTGGCAACGTTCCTTACTAAGTATAACGGGCGACCTGTGAATCATGAAGCTTTCAGAGTAACTGTTTCCGGACTGAAAGGCGGTCACTCAGGTGATGAAATCGATAAAGGCCTTGGTAACTCCATAAAAATCCTTACACGTTTTCTGTGGGAATGTGACCGGAAATATAAAATCCGTATCGCTGAGTTCAATGGCGGAAACCTCCGCAATGCAATACCAAGGGAAGCTTTTGCAACTATTACTATCCGTCCGAAGGATATTAAACAAATGTTGGACTATTTTGAGGTTTATAAAAATGAAATTGCCGACGATATCGCAATCACAGAGCCAGGATTCAAAATGACCCTTGAAAAGGTTGAAAAACCAGGGCAGGTGATTGATAAAAAAACTCAACGCAATCTGCTGAATGCTCTTTATGCTTGCCCCCATGGTGTCCATACAATGAGCCAGTCGATGAAGGGTATGGTGGAGACATCCACAAACCTGGCATCTGTAAAATTCCTTGACGATAACAGAATCTTTGTTACCACAAGTCAAAGAAGTGACTCTGTTGTTGGAAAGATGGATATCGCTAATATGGTGAGCAGCGTATTCAACCTGGCAGGTGCTGCAACCCGTCATACTGATGGATATCCGGGATGGAAACCCAACCCGGATTCGGAAATAAAGGATGTTACTGTTGCTGCTTATGAGAAATTGTTTGAAGTAACCCCGGTTGTCAGATCAATACATGCAGGATTGGAGTGTGGCCTTATCCTTGAAAAATATCCGGATATGGATATGATCTCTTACGGACCTACCTTACGTATGGTGCACTCACCTGAAGAAAAAATCCATATCGGTACCGTTGAAAAATTCTGGGATCTAACAAAAGAAATTTTACTCAACATCCCTGAAGCATAAAATTACACCTTATATTCAATTAAAAGCACCGGTTCTTTTCCGGTGCTTTTTTTTATGGGTTACCCCAAAAACCGCCAAATGTTATCCTTAATATCGGATTGCCGTACGGATAATCATTTACATCATTGAAATTCCATAATAACCATATATCTCCATATATCTTTTCGTTGAACCACTGCCTGTATCCTGCGCCTAGAAGGTAGCCGGGAACAACACGACGTATCTCCTCTCCGGTGAAATCGTCATACCCCTGGTAATTTAACAGCTGATATTCCCCCTGCAGGAGGAATTTTTCAAACAGCATGTATCGTAAATAGATGCTTCCGCCATAAATATGAGTTTTGAAAGCCGGAACATAATAGTTGTTTTGATAATATATATAGGTGCCACTTACTCCTGCGTAGAGGTTTTTTGCAAGCGTATAACCTGCGCCGGGAGCTATTTCGATATTGGTAATGCTACCGATTTGTAATCCGAAAGACGATTCCCAGTAAAATCTACCCCTAACCATGGAAGTGTTCTGCTGTTTTTTTGGAATAAACTGTGCTTTGGTAATGGAGGGATTCAGGAAAACAAGAAGAAAAAACGAGAGTGCAAGGATATGTTTACGAGTCATGAGTAATTATTTTAACTTTTATTATGACCAATATAACGGTATTGATCTATAAATAGTATCAGGCCGGGATGAATGAATCCAGGTTATGTAGGGGCTGTGTTAAAATTAATTTCACATGTAAGGTGTTGCCTGTCAGAGTGTATGCAAAAAAGATTAAAATTATTTTAATAAGGGCTTGTTTTGTTTGAAAAAAGGTCATTATCTTTGCACCCGCTTTTGAGGCAAAAACGTTCTTATCAACACTGAATTTCTTGAAATATTTTTTCAGAAACGGCATTTCATAAACAAATTTTGTTTATCTTTGCAGACCCAACAGAGGGTTAATATTTTGTGAAATAAATAGTTCATTTATTTATAAATAGTTCATGTTGGTTAAAAAGAATTAACTATGCGCCCCCGGATGAAAGACGGAAACGAAGTGAGAGAAAAGGGGGAGATAAAGGCAATGTTCATTGAAAAAGATGTAAGAGGAAAAATAGCAGCAGGTGTCCTAAAATAGTCAATTAATTGATAATTTAGCGAGACGGGATCCGAACAGCATTTAAAAAACAATTTTTACAATGGAGAGTTTGATCCTGGCTCAGGATGAACGCTAGCGGCAGGCTTAACACATGCAAGTCGAGGGGTAACGATGGCTTCGGCCAGTCGACGACCGGCGCACGGGTGCGTAACGCGTATGCAATCTGCCTTTGACAGAGGAATAGCCCCGAGAAATCGGGATTAATACCTTATAATATCTCTGAATGGCATCATTGAGAGATCAAAGCTCCGGCGGTCAAAGATGAGCATGCGTCCCATTAGTTAGTTGGTAAGGTAACGGCTTACCAAGGCATCGATGGGTAGGGGTTCTGAGAGGATGATCCCCCACACTGGTACTGAGACACGGACCAGACTC
>CAZQNY010000024.1:20017-31698 GCA_964594665.1 uncultured Bacteroidales bacterium | reverse complement strand
GTTTTTAGCAAATGGAGAGAGGCAATTGGCGGAAAAGTAAAGTTGGTAGGTTGCGGGGGTGCAAGTCTTCAACCCCGGTTGGAAAGAATTTTCTGGGCTAGCGGGATTAAGATTCTGAACATGTATGGTTTAACAGAAACATCACCTATCATTACCATTAACAGAGCAACAAAACCTGACGTTATGCTGGGTTCGGTTGGTCCTGTGATAGACGGTGTGGAGGTGAAAATTGCTGATGATGGTGAAATACTGTGCAAAGGCCATGATGTAATGCTGGGATATTATAAAAACCCTGAAATGAATGCCGCTGTTTTCGATGCAGAAGGATGGTTCCATACAGGCGATATCGGAGTATTGGAATGCGGGAAATTCTTAAAAGTTACCGATCGTAAAAAAGAGATTTTTAAGCTCTCAAATGGAAAGTTTATTGCTCCTCAATTAATTGAAAATAAGCTCAAAGAGTCTGTTCTCGTTGATCAGGCTATGGTCGTTGGAGAACACGAAAAGTTTGCCAGTGCTTTAATATCTCCAAATTTTTCCTACATCAACGAATGGTGTAAAAACAATCGTATAGATTTTAGCAGTAAAACGGAGGTTATTGAATTACCATCTGTCGTTGAGGAGTTTAGTCGGGAAGTAAAAAAAATGAATAAAACACTTAACGGAGCCGAAAAAATATTAAGATTTCGTTTGGTTCCTGATGAATGGTCACCAGATTCGGGTGAATTGTCTCCCACTCTGAAGCTAAAACGAAAGTTCATCAATCAGAAGTATGAGACTTTGTTGCAAGAGGTTTATGTAAAGCATGGCGTGTAAAAGTGTAAAAGTGTGAATGATTAAAAAAGAGATTATGAAATACGATGCAATAATAATTGGAGCGGGTCTTGGTGGACTTACAGCTGGTGCAAAATTATCGAAAGCAGGAAAAAAAGTATTGTTGGTTGAGCAGCATAGTATCCCGGGTGGATGCGCAACAACCTTTGAAAGAAAGGGTTTTCGATTTGAAGTAGGGCTTCATGAAATGGACGGACTGCATCCGCGAGATATGAAAACGAAAGTTTTTCGCGATCTGGGAGTTTTTGATCATGTGGAGTTTTTGAAAGTACCGGAGTTTTATCGCTTCGTGTATAAAGATTATGACATCGTAATCTCTCATAATCCTGAAGAGGCCAGGTCTGAATTACTCAAGCATTTTCCAGATGAAGAGGAAGGCATTGATGCCTATTTTTTTCATATCCTGAACGCAAAACAGTACATAAATGATAATGCAAACAAGGAAGAGCAAAATGTAGGCGATTTTTTAGATTCAATTATTGATAGCAATGCCCTGAAACTGGCCTTGCTTGGCAATTTAGGGTACTTTCACGATGATCCGTATACGCTTTCCTTATCGTATTATCTTATGGCTCAGGGTAGTTATTACGCTGGCGGAGGTAATTTTATTAAAGGCGGTTCGCAGAAGTTATCTGATTATCTGGCAGATTACATCAGGCAAAATGGTGGTGTGGTATTATTAAGTCATTTGGTTACTGAGATAATCGTTGAGAATGAAAAAGCGATAGGGATTTCGTATAAAAAGAAGAGCAGTGACAACATTGAAAAGGTTTTTGGTGAGCATATAATAGCAAATGCTGCTATTCCAACTGTTGCGAGCAAGTTATTGCCCTCAGGTAATGCCAATTCACTGCTTAAGGAAATTCAAAAAAGAGATATTGGAGCCTCATTACTAACCATCTATTTTGGATTTAACAAAGCAATAAAATCGTTGGGGAATAAGCATTATTCAGTTTTTCAATATGATAATTCCATTGCAAGTCCAAAGGATATTTTAGCGAATAACAGGGGAGATTTTAAAAACCGAAGTTTTACTTTTGTCGATTACAGTCAGGTTGATTCCGCGTTGGCACCCGAAGGGAAGAGTGTTGGAGTGGTGTGTTGCATTGACTATATAAAAGATTGGGAATCATTAAGTAAGGAAGAATATAAAGCCAGGAAAGAAGAAGTGGCACAGATCTACATTGAGAAATTGGAAAAACTGATTCCTGGTTTCAGGGACGCCATAGCATACTATGAAGTTGGTACTTCAAAGACTGTCGCGCGGTACACGTTAAATCCTAAAGGCGCTGTGTATGGATTTGCTCAAACTCCCGAAAGAACAAAACTGGAAGCGCTGAAATCCATTGAAAATTTATATTTCGCCTCTGCATGGACAAAAATAGGAGGTGGGTTTTCCGGTGCAATCTTCAATGGCTATATGACGGCATTTGGAATTCTAAGAAAAAGGTAGGGGAGGCTCAATATTTTATGTTCGTATTATAACCTTGGAAGATAAAATAAATGTCGTACAAAGGTCTCTTTCTCAGGACCATTTTCATTGTAAAAGGATTCCAGGAAACGATTGAATGTCTGACGGTCTTCCTGACTGCTCAGGTGAGCCTCATCTGTTATATCCACAAATTCTATTGTAATTTTTCTTTTAGGACAGAAGAATATCAAATTCATAAAAACGAGCAGCATGCTTAATAAGTAAGTCTTGAAAAACGGAGGTCTTTTACCATTTCCGGCTCTGGACCATATACTTCCCCATAAGCCTGTAATTCTTACTCCAACAATTTTGACATCATTTGGTTTATTTTGAACAATTGAATAGACACTCTGCTTGTTACCAATTTTTTCAATTCCCCCGAGTGATAATTGCCCGGCAGGAAAAATCAATACACTTTTCTTTTTTTGGAAGGCCTCAGTGATCTGAGTGTTTATGGTATCCAGCAGCCCGGGGTCTTTCCTGATGTTCTGTGGCTCATAAATTTTTACGGAATTCAGTTTACGAACAAAGAATTTTATCACCGGGATATGGAAGAATCGCTCTGCTACCAATGGCACAAAATCAGTATACTTATATATGATTAACGTCATTAGTTGCGGGTCGATATGTGAGACGTGATTCGGAAGAAACAGTTTTGGCCCATCAGCGGCCAAAATTTCCAAACCTTCAATCTTAACAGAATATCTGAGTGATAGTATAAAAGTGTAGAATTTACGATAATTCTCCATGTGCTATGAATTTGATAAAAAGCGATAATATTACTGCTTTTTATAAGAATGAGCAATAACAATTGAAAAATTGTATAAAGTGCATGTTCCGGACAAAAAGAACACCCATTACGGGCAAGGAGAACAATGTGATTTTGTTATGAATTTTTGCTACCTTGTGTGCCTTTAACACAAAGCACTAATACGTTATAACCACTACACTATCAAGCAATAAAAAAAATATGAAAAGGCTAAACCTTATTCTTATAATTTTAACCGCCCTTGCTTTTATATTCACCATTACCATAAGCAAAATTGTGCCCCATGAGATATTCAGCCCCTATGTTTTACAATTAGATAGTTTGTGGAATAAAATTAACGAAGAACAGGAATATAAAGTTGACATAAATAACGACCACACCTTTGAAACAATTTTGCATCATAATATTAATAGTAACGGTCATTCTATAGAATTTCATCAGTGCGAGAAAATTCAACAAGTTTATATTTTTGAAAACGGAGAAAAGTATATCGGAAAATATCTGAAATTCGCCGACATCGACAGCAACTCAACGCAGGAACTGATTTTTGTATCAGCAAAAAATTACGTGGCGTATCTGAATATTTATTCCTACAATACCAATGATAAAAAGTTTTTGCCACTGGAACAAATTAGAATTGACACCATAGGAGTATTTAATAAGGAGATGGATGCTGTCAATAATTTCATTGTTACTGCGGAAGATAATATATACCTTGACCTGCAAGGCGGTTATTCCATTCAACCCCGACACATATACAAGTACAATTTTAACGACAAGAGACTCATAAAGAACAGGTTAAACAGCATAGTAACCCCTGAAATACAATGCTTTAATTATCAAAACCAAAATTATCTGTTAGCAACGCAAATAAGAGCGACAGGAAATACTGTTTCACCATCAGAAGCGGAAATGCTACGCTCATCATCCGACAAGGATTCGCTTGCGATGTATGAAAAACTTAAACACCTGGAATATGAATACGGTGATTTTTCAACCTATATTTTACTTTACAACGACAACCTTCGCTTTGCTTTTGAGCCCATTGAGTTTTATGCCTGGACCAACTTTACAAAATCAGCGCTTATTTCGATTGATGATACACCGCACATCATAGCATTTACAAATGCCAAAATGAACGAGCCCATCCACCAAAAATCCAAATCAGTGGTCGTTTGTAATCTACAAGGCGAACTGATTAAGCATATTCCCTTACCGCATAATTACACAGAAATTTTTTCTAAGAACAAGAAGGCCATATTCTTCGGTGATAATACACTTTTTATAACGGATGGAAACCTCAATCCGATAAACGAAATAGAGAACATCTCTTTTGCGCAAGGCTTTGAAGATCTGAACAACGATCACAAAGCAGAATTCGTCGCTTTTTCCGACAATACGTTACAAATATATTCTTCTAATTTTAAAGTCAACGCTGAATTCAAAATAGATCAGGAATCTGCACCCTATCCCGAAGCGAACAGTTTTGCAACCCTGAAAAGCGATAACAAAAATTCCTTTGTCTTCAACTCTCGTTTGTTTTATTACCAATTCAGCTACAGGGAAAACAACATAGCAATTTTTAAATACCCATTTTTTATAGCAGTCTTTATCCTGGTTTATGGGATTCTCTACCTTATATTTCGTTTAAATTCTGAGCGTCTTAAGAAAGAGAACATAAAATTGGAGCAGACTGTAATTGAGCGCACAAACGAAATTGCCAGGCAGAAAGAAGAAATTCAAAATCAGGCAAATGAACTGGAAGTAAAAAATAAAAATTTAAGCGAGCTCAACGCACAGAAAGATAAATTCTTCTCCATCATAGCCCATGACCTTAAGAACCCTTTCAACTCCATCATGGGATTTAGCGAACTGCTGATGGAACAAATTAAGGAGAAAGATTACAAAGGGATTGACGAATATGCCCGAATAATAAACCAATCCTCACATCGGATCATGGATTTGTTGCTGAATCTGTTGGAATGGTCTCGGGCACAAACAGACAGGATGGTGTTTAATCCCGAATACTTTGAAATGGTGGATTTAATTGAAGAAAATATTATGCTCGTTGATGTTATTGCAAGGCAAAAAGCGATCACCATAAAAAAAGATTTACCCCATGAGATATCAGTCTTTGCCGATAAACCAATGATCAGTACGGTGCTAAGAAACCTCATCTCCAATGCCATTAAATTCACCAGACATGGTGGGGAGATAACGATTTCGGCGGAGAAAAGAGCTACAGAAATTCTTATTTCGGTAGGCGATAATGGATTAGGCGTAGCGCCGGACAGGCTTGAGAAGCTATTCCGGGTTAATGAAACCGATTCTACACCTGGAACTAACAACGAGAAAGGAACAGGCCTCGGGCTCATCCTCTGTAAGGAATTCGTGGAAAACCATGGCGGGAAAATCCGGGCAGAAAGTGAGGAAGGAAAAGGTTCCGTATTTTACTTCACCCTTTGAGGCTGGCTTAAAGAAATAAACCTAATGGGTTTATTTATTCATCCTATACAAATATAAAAAAACATTGAAAAATAGTTGCAGGTTAGTGAATGTTAACTAACTTTGCCGCTTAATATTTTGTTATGCAAACAGAAAGACAAGTTCAAATAATAGAGGTTGCAATGAAACTAATTGCAGACAAAGGGATTCAGGGATTTACAATAAAAAATTTATCGAAAGAAATAGGTGTTTCTGAACCCGCTATTTATCGGCATTTCAATAGCAAAACTGACATCCTGATAAATATCCTGAATAATTTTAAGGAAATGAGTGTATCAATGTCTGAAATGCTTGTTGATAACACCGGTTCCGCCATAGAAAAAATAGAATTCATGTTCTCGAAAATGATAGGAGTGTTTTCTGAACAACCCTCTGTAATATCCGTAATATTTTCTGAAGAAATATTTAAAAATGAGACGGTTCTAAAAGAGAAAATAAATGAGATTCAAAATATCCAGCAGCTGAATATTGAAAATATAATCCACAAAGGTCAGGCAGAGGGTAATATGAGAACGGACCTCGACAAAAGCAGTTTAGCACTTATGTTCATGGGGGCATTACGCTTATTGGTGAAACGCTGGGATTTGAATAACCATAGTTTCAGTTTAAAACTGGAAGGCAAGAGACTATTAGAATCATTTAAAATAATAACAGCTAAATAGATTAATTATGAAAATTGTAACCGTAGCGGAAACAAACATTAAAGAAACCCCGCATAAAGTTGATACGCGTGAGTTGTACAATAAAGAAACGGCACAGGCTATTCACATCGAGTTGAAGCCAGGAGAGAGTTTAAAACCTCACAAAACTCCTGTAGATGTCTTTTTCTATGTCCTTGAAGGAGCTCCTGATATATTTATAGGGCAAGAAAAGCAAACAGTTGAGAAAGATTGTCTTGTTGAAAGTCCGAAAAATATCACGCACTACTTCTCCAATAACTCGAAAGGAATTGTTAGAGTTCTTGTTGTAAAGGCTCCTACGCCAACCCAACAAACAAAATTATTATAACGTCAATAAGCGCTTGTATTGAGCGCCTTTTTTTACAAACCCAAAGTTAGTTAGTATTAACTAATAAGAAATAGTAATGGAAAATTTTCTAAACAAAATCCTGAAATACAAGTGGCTATCAATGCTTATCATCTTGTTGATCTCTGTAGTATTTATTCGAGTGATGAAGCAGAATACAACAATGGAAACCGATCTGGATAAATATATGCCGCAAGATCATCCGGCATTTGTTTACAGCGATAAGGCTGAAAGTTGGTTTGATATTAACGATGGAATCATTATAGCTATTGAAAATAAGAATGGCATTTATAATACTGAAACATTAGATACTCTCAAGCAATTAACAAAACGCTTCCAGAAATTTGATGTGATAGACAAAGACGACGTAACATCGCTATACAATGCCGACAATATTATTGGAACGGAAGATGGCATGGATGTGAAGCGCTTTTTTAAAAGTGTTCCCCAAAGCGAAGAAAAACTATCTGCATTAAAAGAGAGCGTACGCAAAAATGAAATGATCTTCGGCCGCCTGGTGTCTGATAATGAACAGGTAACAATAATAATAGCAGAAATTGGTGATGATGTGTTTACGCCGGAATTTTACGATGAAATTTTGGCTTCTGCAAAGCTATCAGAAACAGAAGACATAAAGATATATGTTGCAGGCCGACCTATCGTTGAAGGAGAAATGGCGCTTTTAGGGCCGGCGGATATGAAAAAAATGGTGCCTATTGTTATCATAGTAATCCTGATCGTTTTATTCTTAACCCTGAGGAGTGTGAAAGGAACATTTATTACACTGGGAGTCGTCTTTCTTTCTACAATATGGACTTTTGGATTAATGGCAAGTGTTGGTATTCCGATTTATGCTGTGTCAACGATGATACCGGTAATGCTGATTGCCATTGGCGTTGCCGATGGGATACACTTATATAGTCACCTGCATACTTTTGTCGACCACCATCCTACTGCCACAAAGTCGGAGGCGACAAAAGATATGATTAAACATCTGTGGAAACCCGTTGCTATGACGTCAATTACAACTGCTGTTGGGTTTATTTCATTACTAACATCAGAGGTCTACCCGATTAAATATTTTGGCATTTTTACGGCGTTTGGTGTTTTAATGGCGATGGTATTTTCCTTGGTATTTCTACCTGCCGGGATAATGATTTTTGGCTTACCAAAAGCTAAGGCAATAAAGCACGATGAAGACAAGAAAGGGCATTCACATTCTAAATTAGCTAACTCTTTTGCAGCATCTGTTATTAAACACAAGTATGTATCCCTTATTGGTACGGCATTAATAATTATTGTATCCATAATTGGAATGCAGAAATTATGGATTAATTCCAGCTTCCTCGATAAATTCGAAAAGGATAGTGATATCGTTCTAACAGATAAATTCATCAATGAGAACTTTGGGGGGACAAGCTCCTTAAATCTAATACTTGATTCTGATGGGAAAAAGGATCTCTTTAAAGAGCCTGTAGTGCTACAATTGGTCGACAAAATGCAAAAGGACGTTGACACACAACTTCAGGTTGTTGGTAATACCTTTTCCCTTGCCGATTACATAAATAGAATGAACAAGGTTATGAATGCCGACAAGGAAGAATTTAATACCATCCCCGACAGCAAAAATATGATTGCCCAGTATTTATTGCTCTACGAAATGTCGGGCGATCCCGAAAACCTCAACGCTGTAGTTGATTATGATTACGAAAAGTTAAACGTCACATTCCAGCTTAAAAAAGACGACTCAAAGTCCATCAATTCAGCCCTTGATATTATTCATAGCTATGAAAGCGAATTTAAGGATTTAGGAATATCCATGAATTACGCAGGAAGTGGATACAAAGGGCTTGTATTTGCTGATTTAATACTCCAGGGTCAGATAAAAAGCCTAATTCTCTCGCTATTAATAATAATAGCACTGCTTTCGTTGATGTTCAAAAACATTAAAATTGGGTTAATAAGTGCTGTACCTATTATTCTTACGGCAGCAATAAGTTTTGGAATAATGGGGTTTTTAAACATCCCGTTGAGTACAACAACAGCGCTGCTTTCGAGCATTGCCATAGGAATCGGAATTGATTATGCGGTTCACTTTTTAGAGCAATACCGCACGAATGCTGTTAACTCTGACGATAAGATTAAAGTCGCACAACTGACCATGGCACATTCTGGTAAAGCCATCATATTTAATGCAATAGTTGTAATAGCCGGATTTTTAGTGTTGCTGTTTTCTGTATTCCCCCCGAACCGTGAACTGGGTGCCCTCGTCTCCTTAAATATGTTTACAAGCTTTGTAGGAACGCTTACTATTATGCTTGTACTGCTTAATGTGAGCAATGTGTACTTTAAAAGGAAAAACAAATAATTCTTAACGAACAAAAAAAATCAACAATGAAAACGATAAAATTATTAGCCATAGCCACATTCGTCATAGTCTCAGGTTTTAGCGCCGAGGCACAATTGACAGGAACTCAGATTGTGGAAAAAACATACAACAGAGCGACAGGAGAAGACCAAACGTCGATGCTTACAATGACTCTTACCAATAAAAGTGGACAAACGCGGGTAAGGAAAATACAACAATTTTCAAAAGATCTGGGTGATACTGAAAAGAGCATTATGTTTTTTCAAACACCAGCAGATGTAAAGAACACCTCTTTTATGAATTGGAGCTACGAGGGGGAGAAGGGTGATGATCAATGGATCTACCTGCCAGCATTAAAGAAAGTAAAACGAATTTCCAGCGATAGCAAGAGTGACTATTTTATGGGTTCCGACTTTACCTATGATGACCTTGGTGATAGAAAGTTAAATGCCGACAATCACAAATTATTGCGTGAAGAAACAAAGAACGACAAACTGTGCTATGTTGTGGAAAGCAAGTCGAAAGAAGAAGACTATATGTACTCTAAAACCATTACCTGGATTGATAAAACAACCTTTATTGGCGTACAAAAAGAATTCTACGATGAAGATGAAGAATTACTTAAAATACTCACGATCAACCAAGTTGATATAATAGCTGGTTTTTATGTTATCACAAACTCAACGATGAAGAATGTTCAGAACAATCATTCTACGACCATGACATTACATGATGTTAAAGTAAACACTGGAATTACGGCAGCGAAATTCACCGAACGTATGATGATGCGTGGCATGTAATTTAAAATTAAACCAATGAAAGCAAAAGTATTATTATTAACTGCTGTACTACTTATTGGTGCTTCAGTAATGGCTCAAACCACAGATATATCAGGTTTTGTTCGAAGCTATGAAGGTGTAAATGTTGAGAATGGTGATTTCTCTATTATTCAGCAAACATTAAATATAAATTTTGAGAAAAGAGGCGAAAAGGTTGCTTTTAAGGCTAATCCCATGTTGTACTATTATAATGCAGATGATTTACAACTGAATTTGAGAGAGGTGTACATGGAAATGTACTTTAAGAATTTCGATTTACGCATTGGAAAACAGCAAGTTGTATGGGGGAAGGCTGATGGGGTATTTATTACCGATATTGTTTCACCATTAAACTTATCGGAATTTTTACTGCCCGATTTTGATGAAATACGAACCGGGGTAATAGCAACAAAAGTGGATTATTATATGAGCAATAGCACGCTGGAGGCAATCTGGATTCCCCAATTTACACCCACTGTTAGCCCCGATGCTAATTCAATTTGGTATGTTCAGCCCGATTTCCCGGTAACACCAACGTTCGATTGGAGTAAAAGCACAGTAAATCCTTCCCTGGAAAATAGTGAGCTGTTTTTAAAATGGTCGGTAATGACATCAAAAGTGGATTTTGAAATAATGGGAGGATATACCTGGGATGATAATCCGACATTACACGTTCAGAAAGAGTTTGATGTGAATACGTCGACAACGCCTCCAGGCACTATTTTAACCGGATTAACAGTAACACCAGAATACCATAGACTAGCTGTGGCTGGCGCTTCCTTTAGTACCGAGATTAAAGGGGTGATATTTAGAGGAGAAGGAGCTTATTATGATGGTAAATATTTTCAAACAGAAGACCCTTTAGCAGAAGATGCAATAATTCAAAAAAACTATCTGAATTATGTTGCTGGTATTGATTTCAGTATTGGCTCAGTAAAACTTAGTACACAGTTTATTCAGAAATATATTCTTGAGTACAACGAGAATATGAGCGAAGAGGAAATTCAAAATACAGCAACTGTTATGGCTCGTTACGATATGATACGGGAGACCCTTCATTTGGAATTATTCTCTTATATCGGATTATCAAACAATGATGCATCAATTCGCCCGAAAGTAACTTATGATTTTGACGATAGCTTCTCAATTCTTATAGGTGGAAATATCTTTGTTGGCGAACGTGATGGACGATTTGGACAATATCAGGATAACTCAATGGCCTACATGAAAATTAAATACAGTTTTTAGTCTATCGCTTTTGAATTCAGGAACAAAATGAGGCTGGATTTGGATAATGAAAGAATAGCTATGCCAGTTCACGAATTGTCCCCTTTACCTCCGCCAAACTTGGAGGCGTGGAAACGATTTATTACTTTTACACACCTTGACACAAAAGCTAATCACGAAAAGGTCCGTTTATCGGGTATATCATTTTGGAAGCCGGATAAAACACAAAACATTAAATTCGCTTTTGGAATAATATTGGTCATTATGCTTTTAGGTTTTTGACACTAACACCAAATATTTTGGACAATTACTTCGAACTCAAACAAAGATGCTACAACCAGCTTGTTGGAAAAAGGGAATTATCATTTCAGTTTTAGTGGTTTGCTCGGTGTTTACCATTAACGCACAAAGCATTACCATTCAAGGGACTCAGTTCTATAGTGCCCCCTGTAATAAGCGTGTTTGGTTTAATGGAGTGAATACTCCGTGGAACAGCTGGAACGATTTCGGAGGCAACTTCAACCGGGACTGGTGGAACACACATTTTCAAACATTGAAAAATAAAGGCATCAATTGTTCGCGCATATGGATAAGCTGTGATGGTAACGGTGCTGTTCTGACAGATTCCTCCGGTGTTACGGGTTTATCAACGACCTTTTTTAA
>CAZQNY010000024.1:0-19917 GCA_964594665.1 uncultured Bacteroidales bacterium | reverse complement strand
TGACTCAATCGTATGAAAGGGCTCTAACAAAAGAATAAACCCCGCACTAAACTTCGCATAGCACCTTTCTCGTTGTACGCTTCTGAAACAGTAAACTAATCTCAAAAAGGTTTGTTTATCATAATAATCTAAAGGTAGCGAACTCATTACCTATTCAATATGACAAAAAAGAATAAAACTCTAATCATCAGAATAGCGTTACTGGCAGGAACGATCGTATCGTTGTTTTTCGTGCCATGGTTGTTGGTAAAGGCGTGGATATTACCCCTTCCTGATACGGTTCAGGAACAGTTAGATGAAGCCCTGGGCCATGGTTTTGACGGAGTAATCACCTACGTCGATCAGGCCGGAAAAGCGCCACAATATTTTGCTGCAGGATGGCACAACAGAGATACCAGGGAGCTTGCCAATCCCCATGCCCTGTTTAAAATCGCCAGCATCAGCAAGCTATATGATGCCGTAGCTGTGACAAAATTAGTGAGCCGTGATCGTCTCTCTCTGGATTCAACAATAGCCGACTATTTACCCGAGCTGGTAGGGGTAATTGATAATGCAGAGGAGATCACCCTGCGAATGATGACACAGCACAGAAGTGGCATTCCCAATTTTACCGATGCGCCAAACTTCTGGGCAGAACCAACAGAAACCTTTGAAGAAAGCCTTGCACTGATTAAGGACAAACCAGCAAACTTCGAACCCGGTGAAGACTATGAATATTGTAACACTAACTACCTGTTAATAAACAAGATAATGGATGATGTGCTGGGTTATAATAACTTTCAATTCATTAAGGAGGAAATTCTCGTTCCGCTGGGTCTCAACAACACCTACCGTTCGCTAAGTGAAGTGGAAATAGCGGATGTGATGAGTGGTTACCATAAAGGATATCCCCATGATTTAAAGACAAACGATTTTGGTATGCATGCCACAGCAGAAGATGTCGCTATATTCCTCAGGGCCTTAAACGAAGGCACCCTGTTTGACGAGGGAGAGCAGCAGATATATGCTTCCATCTATGAGTATGAGCACTCTGGCTGGGTTCCGGGGTACCAAAGCTTTGCAAAATACCACAAAGACCTTGATGCAGTTTTTATTGAGTTCTACAGCACAACGGATTCAAAGCTCTATAACTGGAACCTTTCAGAAATCATAAACAGAAGAATCGTCAGAATAATCAGAAAACAAGAGTAAATCCGGTCCATACTAACACACAATTCTCTGAAGCAACGAAATCATTGAGAAGTTATTTGTGTATTGAACTTCAAAAAAAGATAAAAGTGCATAATAATGTGTAAAACCAAAGGTTTACACATCGTTATAAATGATAGTCTTGCTTACTTCAATGAACATCCTGCGATTAACCTGCTTGCGACATACGAGCATTTCGTAGTGTTAATCCCGTCTGTAAAAAACTTTTTCCCATCGTTGCCCGTCGGCAAGCCTATGGCGAACAATGGGAAAATAGTGGTACATTGATTACATCTACTGGATTTAAATTTATATATTTGGTCGTTTTCTATTGAGTACAACCTGTGCGCAGTGAATGATACTCAAACAATTGATCGCAGGGATACAATATAGAAAACCTTAAAGCCAAAATACATATAATCAACGAATTAAAATTAGTACAACATCAATAAACGAATCACTTTTATAAGCAAACTAGCGGTATTAATTTTTTTCCGTTTTGAGGTTCAATAAGAACCAGTACCAACTGCTTATTTTGACAGTATAGCAGGAATATTGAGGGGATAAGGTGGAGTTTAGAAACCACTTATAAAAAACGGGGCGAAATCCGAAAAGCCTTATGAGTAGGAATGATAGAAAAGGAAAATTATGAATTTCAGGAAGTCTTACGGATTTTTAATTGGAGGATGTATTGTTGCTTTAGCAATCTCTTGTACCGGACCCCAATTATCCACTATTACAAAAGAAGTTTCTAAACAATTATTAAGTGAAAATCCTATTGAGGTAAAAGAAACGGCACCAATATCAACGCCTTCAAAGGAAAAGCGTAAAACGGAGCCTTCGCATTCAACAGATAATTTAAGTGAAATAAATAAATATATTGATGATCTTAGTATGTGGACTTATGTTGAACGGGTAATCGCTCCGTATGAAACAATAGATGAAGCGATAAACCAGGATTCAATAAAACTCTTTCACCGGGTTATTGCAAGCTACAATAGTATAAGGAATGCAACGCAGGCAAATGCCAATAGTCTTAATAACATTATGGAATTTTTGTTGCAAAAGAAAGCAGATGTTAATTTATTGAATGATGATGGAGAGGATGCTCTTACAGCCTTTTTAAAAATAGGATCTAACTCCTCCAGAACGTTAGATGCGTATACCAAAAATCAAAAATATCATCCCGCGGAAGAATTGGAACCGATGGTGTTACTCTTTATTGAAAATGGAGCAGACATTAATTTGAAAGATAAGAGTGGCATTTCTACGTTTGAGAGAATCGTTGATTTTGCCGCATTGGATTTCATTAATACCTTACCTGATAACGATATTGAAATAGATAATGCATTAAGTGCTGCTGTTAAGCATAACCATTTTGAATTAATTAATTCTCTGTTAGATAAAGGTGCTATTCTGAATACATCTACAGAAGAAGGAAAAGATGCATTTTTGCATGCCGCGGCAAAGATTGATGATCTTAAACTTTTCCAACGTGTGGTTGATAATACATCGGATATTGATTTTGAAATAGTTACTAAATATCAAACTAAAAAAAATGCCCTAAGCTATATGATCGCATTGGGTGAAAACAGAGAACAACATTCTCAAAAATATTTCAGTCAAAAGGTCGTTTACCTCCTTGATAAGGGCATCAAAATAAATGAGCGGGATTGGGACGAACCAAACCAGGAAAACAGCTTGATTGTTCAAGCGTTAAAATCGTTTAGTTATCAAGATGCTGATCCTATATGTAAAAAGCTAATAGAAAATGGGGCAAATGTAAATTTGATCCATTATAAGCGTACTCCTCTGTATTATTTACTCTCGAATAAGATTTATTATGAAAGTGAGGCATTATTTTCATTATTAATTGAAAAGGGGGCCGATGTTAATTTTGTAAAGAATGAGAAAACACCGCTTGATTTGATGACAGCACTTTTCGATTCTGAAAAAGAAGATATCCGAAACAGGGCTTTAAAATACGCTGAGATATTGAAATCAAATGGCGCGAAATCATTTAGTGAGTTAGGGAAATAGAGGATCAAGGGAAAAGATTGGGTCACGGACGATTTTCCAATAAAAAGATTTACCTACCTTTGGCTCTCCAATCTATACGATTTTCATAACACCATATTATTAAGAACAACCACATCTATAAATTAACGGAAGACCCATTTCATGAAAAAATGATTTTTTATGCCGGGGATCTACAGGTACAGAATTCTGATACCGATCTTTCAATAACCTTGAGCCATGTTTCAGATACTATTGGCGTGGTAAAATCTTTTGATGAGAGTGGAGAAGATGCAAGTCAATTCATTATCAGTGGGACGAACTTACTGGAAAGTGGAGAAGATGAGAGCTATTACGCGTTTACGGGAGCTGTAACGAGGATCTCTGCAACGAAGATTAGTTTTGAAGAAACCTGCGGGGCATCGCCAAGTGCTGACCAGCATACATTTAGCGGAAGTGTTGAATCTGACGCTTACATAGTAGAATAGAAGATCTTTCACTAATCATCTTCGGTATCACAAGACTGCGACCTACAATAAACCTTCTTAGAATACTTATACATTGAGGAATTCTGCCTATTATTATTTGCAACTGTTCACGGTCTCATTGGGGGCGTTATTGGTTGACCAAATGAAAGATTTGACAAATGCATTATGGAAGACTTACACATGAAGACCCAAATTTTACCAGTACCGTTATATATGAGCTGATTGTAACTTTTTAAACATTAACTTTGAAGCAGAAAACTTCTTACATATACAATATGCGTAAATATCTATTCATTTCTCTGCTTATAATACTTTCACTATTTTCTGCTTGCACAAAAGATGATGTAGAGATTCCTGAAACACTATCGTTATCGAATTTTGCTTTTCACATGGGGAATAATTCAGGTTTTACGAATAGCATTTATTTAAATAAAAATGGAGAGGTGTTTAATGGAAGCGTTCCTTATAACGCAGATATCAGGCACTTAATCGCGACCTTTGATTTTATTGGTTCAGAAGTTCGTATTGGAGACCAAATACAAAGTAGCGGCATTACTGTCAATGATTTTTCGGAAGAAATTGTTTATTCCGTTGTTGGCGAAGGCGGGACAAAAAAAGATTTTACGGTTGATATTGTTTGGTTTACAGGATTACCAGTAATTCATATTTATACTGAAAATAGTGTAGAAATAGCTTCAAAAGACGAGTATGTTCCCGGTTATATATCAATAGAAGAGGGAAGGGGGCTTTATAGTACTTCCCTTGATATAAATATACGAGGAAGAGGCCATTCCACCTGGTTTATGCATCCCAAAAAACCCTATCAGCTGAAATTTGAGAATAAAACTGAAGTGCTGGGAATGCCGGAGGATAAGAAATGGATTTTCCTCGCAGAATATTCTGACAAAACACTCATTAGAAACAGGCTGGCTTTTGAAATGGGCTATATGAGCAACCTCGACTGGACCCCGCAATGCCAATATGGTGAAGTGTTTATTAATGATGAATATCGGGGAACCTACAATATTACCCAAAAAGTAGAAGAGAGCGATTACAGGGTAAATATCGGACCGGACGGGTTTCTTTGTGAGATAGATAACTCTGATCATCTGGATGAAGAAGACATTGTCTTTCAGTCTACACGCTTTACAATACAGGTTAAAGAGCCGGAAATAAGTGTTGAAAGTGCGGAGTATGAATATATAAAAGATTATATCATCGGGTTTGAAAATGTGTTATACGCAAGCAACTTCGCAGATCCTGTAAATGGATACAGAAAGTATATTGATGTGGCAAGTTTTGTTGATTGGTATCTGATCAATGAAATTGCTAAAAACGTTGATTCGAAAGATTATTCAAGTATGTATTTCAATCTTGTACCCGGTGAAAAGATTAAAATGGGTCCATTATGGGATTTTGATCTTGGTTTCGGAAATGTAAATTATGCAGATAGCCAGTTTCCTGAGGGTTTCTGGGTGAAAGATCATCAATGGTTTAGTCGCTTGTTTGAGGATCCTGCATTTGTTAACCTTGTAAAAACACGATTCGATTATTTTAGAAGCAATCAGGCCTATTTTCTTCAAATTGTTGATGAGCAGGCTGAATATCTTATGTGGGCACAGAAAGAAAATAATAATAAGTGGGGTTTATTCGGAAATTATGTCTGGCCGAATCCTGTCGTTTATATCACACACTCACAGGAAGTAAATTATCTTAAAACTTGGTTTGTTGAAAGGATGAATTGGCTGGAAAACGCATATATGCAGATGTAGAATATTGAGGCAGCTCCATGGATTCTCCCCTGTATTTCATGTCAAACCACTATTAGTCGATGCAACAAAATGCAAGGTTTATGGATATGGTTTCCGGAATCTCATGTTTATCTGTATTATTGGAAATTCAACAGACAACACATGCCTGAATTGATCCCTGCCCTTTGCCAGATGCTGAACACCTGTTGTGAGGAAAGACAATCATTCAAATTACTTGATTATCAAAAAACTATTGTTTATCTTTAGGGACGCAAATGTGTAGCGAAGTGGTGAGCACATATGAGTAACCGATCCCAAAATGAAGTGTTGCCAATTATTATAACATTGCTGCAACACACTGATAACCGCCCAACATTTAAATTGTAATACGTAACCTTTTTACAAGAGGTTAAAACGATATATATCATACAATATTAACAATTTAACCCCTATGAACCACATGAAAAAAACAGCAAACTATGATATGCTCATTCAAATGAACGAGAAGGTGCTTAATAAAGCCCTGGCAATGGTTTTCTACAATGGCTTTCTTAATATCGAAGGAGAGTACAAGTTTATCGATAATATTCCGGAGGATATCCGGGTTTTTACACAATTCAGGTATAAGGTTAATTTTAAAAGCGAACCTTTTCTGGATTTCAGGGGTGAAGACAAGGTATTTATGCGGTTTTCGGCAGAGCTTTTTTTGTTCGCTTACGCCGGAATTAAAATAGAGTTCGATCTGGACTTTCTGGTAAAAACGGACATTGTCTTTGATCTGGATAACCGGAAAATGGCTTACCAGCTTAAGGATGTTGATATTCTGAAAATCGCGCTAAATGACAAGATTTCTATTCATGACTCTTTTATCACCAGGCTGAATACGATTATGGCATCGGTTCTGTCGCATTACTTCTCTGAAGTAAAAGAGCTTGAAATTCCATTGGCCCTGCATGAAATAGAACTGCCCGGGATGCCTGACGATCAAAAACTCCCTGTATCCAATATTGATGTTAAAGTGCTAAACAGGAATACGTTTGTGGCAGGAATAGACTTCTTTACGGATACCGGATCTCTGGCTGATGTGGAAGATTTTACCAATGGTAAAGAGTTCTATGTGGGAGTTAAAGAGTCGGCTCTCAGGGAGGTTTATGATTACTGGTGGGAGCATACTACCTATGAAAAATGTGAATCGTTTAGCGGTGAAACATCAATAGGGTTTGAAAAGGCTCTTGAAAAGACTTCCGACACGCTGACACGCATTCTTTCACTGGGCTTTCTGGAGTCGGATACCGATTATGAGAACATTGTTCTTCAGTACGGCGGTGAGGTTTCATTGACTATGAAACCTGAATTTGACTTTGTCAGAGGGAATCTTGTGGAGGTTAAAAACCTTGAATTCCTGGCGGATATCCATGCTGATATCATCGCTGATGTCCATAAAGAGTTAATCTTTGATAAGAGCTCCTTTATTCCCGATGATAAAACAAAAATGGAGGACGATATCGTTCTTAAACCTATTGATAAAGAAGGGAAAACAATTTTCTCGGTGAAGGATAAACTGGAGATAAAGGTATCGAAGGCCAGCGGAATTCTGACTTTCAATAATAAAAATAACATGGCCATAAAGATTACCGAAGCGGATTTTGAGCTTGAATTACAAAGCAAGAGATTCAAATTTGCAAAAGTGGCCTGGATAAAGCTGATGGACTTCCTGCGGGATAAAATACTTGATAAAATCCCTGAGATTGTGGTCTCTCCCAACGTACTTCTTGCCAATAAAAATGTGTATGGCTACACCTGCGGCATGGAAGAATCGCTGGTAATGATTGATGATGAAATGGTTACATTCAATACTGATATCATTATTGATGAAATAAAAAGTGCAGAGGCTATTGTCCCCACATACATTGCCAACGCCAAATCCCGGGTTGTCCACAAGTTTGACTGCCCCTTTGTCAGCGATATTGGCATAGAAAACAGGGTAGGCTATTTTGTGATTTATGAGGCACTTCATAACAATTACAAAGCATGCAAGCACTGCCTGAAAGCCTATCACATAGTTTAAACCATTAAAGACTCACAGAGATGAAAACAGCCGGATACGATATAGTAGTACTACTTAATGAGCACTTCCTGAGCCAGGTTTCAGGAGCCCTGCTATACAATAACTTTCTTACCATCAACGGCACGAAAGATCTGAAAGAACAACTTACGCCACAACAACTGGTTAAAATTCCCGGAGATTTACAACACCTGCTGGAGATAAAATACCGGTTTAAGATGAATTTTGAACCCTACATTGAATTTCTACCAAATAATGAGGTGGGAATAACCATCGACGCCCGGTTTTATCTTTGGTTTTTACAGGGCCTTGAGCTGAAATTTGATACTGATGTAACCATCATTGCGCCTATACAAATTCAGGAGGGCAACTTTGAAATCCTTTTTGACGAGGCCCGGATACCGAACTTCAGTGTCAAATATCAGCAAACCTCCAACCATGCCGAGGTAATGCAAATAAACAATATACTTGAAGAAGCATTAACCGCATATTTTAAGAATAAAGAGAATCCATTTAGAATAAGTATCCCGACTATAGAACCGGAAATACCGGATACAGGAGTTTCAATCCCTGTTTTTGTTAAGGCTGTGAAAACCATTAACTCCAGCGTATTGGTTACAGGGATAAATTTGGTTGAAGATGAGGGGGGTGATCCGAATCAGCTGACAGAATTTGCAAAAAACTGTAATCTGGCTGTTGCCGTATCGGAAAAAGGAATGAATAAAGTTTATGATGCCACCTGGGATAAACTGGATAAGTATATTGTTCAGGGAGATAAAATAAGCTTTCTGGATAGTGTAGATGGAATCTGGGATTTTGCCAGCGACATACTGGAGGGTATTATATCCATTTGCAGTTTAGGATTTCTCGAAACAGATTCTAAGCTGAAAAAAGCGGACTTTAATTACGAGGTGGGAGTAAAGTTCAAAAATAAACCCCGATTTGATATGTTGTACGGAAATAAGATAAGTATCCGTGATATGGAAATGGATATCTATTTTAAACTGGGGCTGAGCTTTGATATATGGTATGAAATTGAGATTGATACATCAGGCTTTATCCCTGACTCCTGGACTCCCTGGGATGATGACAAAACGATTGAGAAAGGAACAAAGTCGCTGGAATTGGGTCCTGTTTGTGCGCATTTTCACAATATAAAAATTAAAGAAATTATTGGAGAAATTTCGTTAAATGAAGAGTCAAATGCCCTTGAATGCAATGTTACAAAACTGGATATCTATTGGGACTTTATGTTCCCTGACAAAGATACTGGTATCGAGGTAATTGATTTCATTATCAATGCGCCGGAAAAATTGTTCAACTGGATTCTTGATCTGTTTGAAGGGAAAATTGCCAAGGCCATTTCTCCCATTAAATTATCTCCGGCACTAATTGTTAAAAAAATCGACCCGATACCGTGGGAATTTAATATTCAGGCAAAGAAAGTAAAGATAAAAGACAAAGAAGCTATTGCAGGAGCAAATATATACTTTGAAGAGCTGCAGAAAAATATCTTCCCGGTGCCGAAATATATTGTAAATATTAACAACCAGGAGATTCATAAAGCGGGATGTGACTCAATTTTTGACACTTACGAAACCCACCAAAGAGGGTATTATTTGCTTAATGATGCAAAAAAACACAACGATGGGTGTAAAAAATGCCTGCCGGCCTTTCATAAGAAATAATTTTTATGTATATTTGTTGTCGTTACTTAATAACAATACGGTTCTTTTACATGGTGGGGGCAATTTGTTTAGGCTACAGTTGAATGGTTAATAATCGGTCGGAAGGCGGAAAAAACATGCGAAGCAGAAATGCACCATTTTTTAGTTTTTTAATCGTTAGAGCTGTTGTCTCCCACTTTTTTAAAATATCAAACGAGCGATCACAAAAGGTCGCTCGTTTTTTTCTTTCCCTCTCATCCAATGAAGGCTGATGGAGCTCATTGTACAAAATGAATCACAAATTGCACAAGTCCGCACTCTGATGTACCTTTAGCCCTGTTTAACCGATCATCATCTTCATAACATAGTATTATGAAACCACTATTTATCATTCTTATACTCTCACTATTGGTGAGCTGTAACTTTGTGGACAGGCAGGAAAAAGAGGCCACATCACGCAACAAAGACACTGAAACTGATGCCTTGAAATACCAGCAGACCGCTTCCACAACAATTCGGTTAAACCAGGTGGGCTACCTTCCCGATGGAAAAAAGAAAATAAAAATTTTAACGCAATTTACCGTATGAAGTATCAGATACTGTTAATCGTCGGAATATTGTTTCTTGCAATATCCTGCCAGAATAATGACACAAAATATGCCACTGTGGATGGCAAAAACATTTACTCGCCGGAAGGAGAAATATTGCACCTCAAAGGAGTAAATCTGGGTAACTGGTTATTACCGGAAGGATATATGTTCATACTTCATGACTGCAACTCACCACGTAAGATCGACCAGGCCATCCGTGAGCTTATTGGCAATAGTGCAACCACGGCATTCTGGGATTCATACCTGGAAAATTATATCACCGAAGCCGACATAAAATGGCTGGCAGAGGCCGGTGTGAACCTCATAAGACTGCCTTTCGACTACCGTCTGCTGACCCATGATGATTTCCTGGGGCGGGATATACATGGCTACGAATATCTCGACAAGGCCATTTCGTGGTGTGAGAAATATAATATCTATGTGTTGCTGGATATGCACGCTGCTCCCGGCGGTCAAACCGGAGACAATATCGACAACAGTGACGGATATCCCTGGCTGATGATTGATGAGGGTACGCAACAGCAGACTTGCATCCTGTGGCAGGAAATCGCCGCACGCTATGCTGATAACAGCACCGTAATTGGCTACAACCTCCTTAACGAGCCTATCCCACATTATTTCGATAACGACAGCCTGAAACCCTGCCTTGAGCCTCTGTACAAAAAAATTACGGAAGCCATAAGGATTGTTGATACGGATCATATCATCTTCCTTGGGGGCGCAAGGTGGGAGACTGACTTCTCGGTGTTTGGAGAACCCTTTGATGATAAGCTCGCCTACACTTTCCATAAGTACTGGATGCCTCCAGTACAAAAAGAGATTCAGGAATATGTGGATTTCAGAGAGAAACACAATGTGCCGGTACTGATGGGTGAAAGTGGTGAGAATGAAGATGCATGGGTAAAAGACTTCAGAATGCTTTTAGATGAAAACGATATCCACTGGACTTTCTGGCCCTATAAGAAAATGGATAATACCCGTGGTCCCATGAACTTTAAAAAACCGGAAGGCTACGATAGTTTTATCGCCTATGCTGAAAGTGACAGAACCACTTTTAAGAAGATTAGAATGGTGAAAGACAGCATTCCCGGAACAGATCAGGCAGCAATGATTTCAGTATTAAACCAATACGTTGTTAACAGTCGGTTTGAAAACTGCTTTCCAAACAAAGGGTACTGTGAGGCACTGGGCTTTAATATACAGTAGGGAATAATCCCTCCGGATATGAAAAAAAACACGAAATATTGAAAACTCCTTATCTAACAATAAGCTTTTCCGAAAATACGTCTGAATCATTTGTCAATACCACGAAGTACAATCCACTGTTCAAAAAAGGAAGCTGGTATGACCTGTCATCATCTATAAATTGCTTTTTATAAATAAGTCGTCCACCATTGTCATAAACCTGTATTGTGGATGCCTCACCAAAAGAATTTCTTATGTTAACCGCTACACCATCAGAAGGATTTGGATAGATAACAGATCCCTTTTGCCCGGTAGAATTTTGCAGTCCGACACTTGGTGCCAGAAAATTCAGGATTCTGTCCATCAGCTCGTTCCTGGTCTCCTCATACTGGATTGCAGAAAATGGAAAGGAACAAAATACCAGCCTGTAAAGTCCGCTATAGCTGATTGCAGCTACTGAATCGGTATTATAATAGTTAAACAGGACATCAGCATTATTTATTGGCTCCATCACATTTGCAGACAAACAGATACTGTTTCCATCACCTCCTGAAAGATTAAAATTCAATCCTTCTCCGATAGCATTTTCATCTACACCAACAGCCCTCAGATAACCGGAGTAATTTGAATTCAGATGGTTAGCATGCAGGTAATTATGATAAAAATCGGTATCTCCAATGGCATCCCCGGCATTCTGACTCGAAAGGAATAACTTTCCACCATTGTTCAGATACTGTGTCAGGAGTTCCTGCTTCTCACCGGACAAAATATCATTATAAACCGCATTATCAAGACCGGTAAACCATACCACTGCCTGAAAACTGTTTAAAAATCCAGCTGACGGAAAATTAAACCGGTTAATCTCATAGGTTCTGTTGCTAAAACCTGCATTATCAACGGCATTTTGATAAAACTCTTTTGCATTTGCCTTCTTCCGATAGAAATGTGTTTCATCGGAAACAAGTAAGATATCTGCTTCACCAAAAAACAGTTTAAATGATGTTTCACTAAGAAATTGTCCATCCTGAAAAAATTCTATTGAAAATGCTGCTTCAAAGCAATTACTAATACTTCCGCTTGTGACTTGAAATGACAAAGGATCTTCGGATAATTCACCGGCAGATATCTGGCTTATTGTGGCAATGGAATCAATCAACATAACTTCAGAGTGGTCACAATGCAGGATGGCCTCAATATCATACAGATCCTCCTGGAAGTTATTCTGAACTGAAACATTTATCCCTACATCTTCATTGCTTTTGATAATCAGGTTACCATCATCCATAATCTCTATATGCTCCGCTGAGAGCGTCTCATACTCCGATGCGTATTGATACAACATCCCGAGGATTGTCCATGGATCCTGAGCACCGTTACAGAGGAATGTCACACCCCAGTTTCCATCATAGCTGTGTGAGACGGAAGTCTTGAGATTCTGGTTCATCCCGCCGGTATGTCCCCACAGATGGTTAATGTGATCATACCCGAATATAAGTCCTGAATTGGGTGCAATATCGGGATAGTAGCGTGCCTGCATCATTGCTAGGGTGGTAGAATCGATGATGTTTTGGCCATTGTATATTCCATGATTAAGAATCATAAACTGGAAGTTCCGGATCTCTTCCCTCTTCACATGCAAAAATCCAGCGGGCAGCAATGGACATGACCGGAATCCACGTGCGAGATAATCATCTTCATAAAAAATGTATTCATTGGCAAGCAAGGAGGTATCCAGCTCTGACAAGTAAAAGGTGCTGTTATCCATCTCTAATGGCACCAGGATATGCTCTTTTATGTATTCCGCATAGTCTTGCCCGGAGATTAATTCAATCAGATAGCCAAGCAAAGTGACGCCGCAATTTGAATACTCCCACCGCGTACCGGGCTCATTGTTGTTAAACGATTTATCAGGATTGTAGTAGCTCCCCTCCTCAGAAAAATAGCGATAACAAAAATCACTCAGACTAACTGGCGTATCGTAGCCAAAAGTCATTAAAGCATTTATTATTGTCCAGTTATCCCGTACTCCGCCAACATGCGACATCAACATCCGAAAAGTAATGTCAGTATCGGGAAAATCAGGGTGTATTACTTCAAAAGGAAGATAATCATTGACAGGATCGTCAAGCTCAAGAAGACCCTCTTCCCACAGCTGCATTATTCCTATACCGGTAAATAATTTTGTGGCAGAGTAGAGTAAAAATGAAACGGAATCCGAGACCGCGAGATTGGTCTCCCGATGTGCAAGGCCACGATTTATCTTCCATACCTCTTTTCCTTCCTTAATTATCGTTGCACTTAGTCCACTAATATTATTCATCACCATCTGATCCTCAATAATCTGAGTAAGTTTTTGGTGGGATGTAAGTTTTGCTGATGGAGGAATATTTACCTGACAAAAGATGAAGGGTGTAATCAAAAAGAAAGATAAAATTAATAAGATCGGATTTTTCATTCTTACGAGTATTAGAGCCCATTAGAAGGCTGGTTATTACTCAAAGATGAAAGGAAAATCCGAAAATGAAAAACCGGATATATGTATTGATATAATGAATAGATAAATGTACAGGATGGGTAGATTTGGGGTATTGCCCTGGTTCAATTTTAATTAATCTTATATTTCATAATGATCTCAAAAAACTCCCGTTGGTAGCTCTTTCCTATGGGTATCTGTTCGCCCAGGATTTCAGCCCTGTTGCGTTCGATGCTGCTGATTTTATCAATCGCAATAAGATACGATTTATGAACCCTTAAAAACCGTGGTGCCGGGAGCAGCGTTTCCAGCTTCTTAAAACTCAGCAGCGTCATAATCTTCTCCTCTTTGGTCCGGATTCTCACATAATCTTTAACTCCTTCAATGAAGTATATATCTTCAAATTTGACTTTTTGCATCTTCTGCCCGCTCTGAACATAGATAAAGGAGTTCTCAGGTGAAGCTGTCGAAGGGGATACGGGCACCTGCTTAAAAGAAAACTGATTAAACTGAACACTAACCTTCTCACAAGCTTTGAGAAAACGGGAAAAGGAGATGGGCTTCAGCAAGTAATCACTCACATCCAACTCATACGATTTAATGGCGTATTCGCTATAGGCTGTAGTAAGAACAACCCTTGGAGGATCTTTCATTATTTCCAGCATCTGTATTCCGGTAAGCTCTTCCATCTGAATATCGAGAAAGACCAGGTCCACCTTATGGTTTTTCATATAATCCAACGCACTGACAGCATTATCAAAACCGCCCAATGGCTCCAGATATGGCACGCGGCTTATATACTCAAGGATTTTCTCAAGAGCTAACGGTTCGTCATCAACAGCAATGCATCTAATTTTCATTGTTACTTAGTTTTAATTCCAGTTTCACACTATACGAATCAGCAGTTTTTTTAATATCCAACTCATAATTATCGGGATATAACAGCTCCAGACGACGTTTTGTATTTGCCATTCCAACACCTTTCCGTGCATCTTTATTTTGAACCACGGCATCATTAATAAAATTCCTGACTTTAAATACAATATATGATTTACCGCAATCAAGCTTAATCATTATCCCGGGAGAACTAACATTTTTAATTCCATGCTTGAAGGCGTTTTCCACAAACGGGATTAGAATCATCGGGGCAATCATTCCCTGTTGAACGTTTCCTGTGACATTAAACTGCACGAAATCAGGGTCTTTAAGACGCAACCGCTGCAAATCAATATAGTTATTAAGATACTCCACTTCATTTGCCAGTGGCACCAGATCCTCGTTTTCATACACTACCGATCTCAAAATTTCCGATAGCTTTATTATGGAATCCGAAGCTTTCTGTGGATCCTTCATTATCAAGGTATCAATATTATTCAAGGTATTAAAAAGAAAATGAGGATTAAGCTGGGAGCGCAACAGGGCCAGCTCCGATGTCTTGTTACGATGTTCCAGCTCTGCTTTCATCTGCTGATTAAAAAACCAGAACTTGATCATCTTCACTGCGGTAAACAGCCCTACCACTGAATACAAACTCACAAACTGGTAGAATGGGTTAAAATTCCAGAAACCTTTAAGCTGATCTGTCAGGTGAGAATAGAAAAGAGGATATCTGACATAATAGCCCAGAGCCCGTTGAGAAATCACAAATATCGCTGCTGAAATTAAAAACAGAATTGAAAACGCCAAATACCGCTTTTTTAACAAAAACCCGGGTAAAAGAACATAAACAGTAAAGTAGGTTGCCAGGATATCGATAATAGCGGTGAGAGTAATGCTTCCGATCGCCGGCCATAATGCTATACTTTTATAAAAAATCGCTGACTGAAACACATAAAAAGAAATATACAGTAGCCAAAACAGGATATGTGAAAGAACCCGGTACCATCCCTTTTGCAAATCATTAATCTGAATTCTCATTGCTTACTGTTTTAGCCTGCAATTTACAAAAACAAAAGCTTATCTCATTTCTATTGCCTTGAAATCGACAAGCATACTGTTTGAATCGACGAACAAAGTGAAAGGCTCCATCTTTTCAATTCATCGGTTAAATCCCCTGGTTTATCAATCCATTAAATAGAATGGTATATCTCATTTTGAAATCCACAATACCTATCCCAATTTAGCCTCAAATTCATAACAATAAAATCAACTATTATGAAAAACATTAACGCATTCCCTGTTCTTGTCGCGCTTCAGCTAATGCTCTTATTGCCATGTCAGGCTAAGGCACAGCATTTTTCCTCAACCACTATTGATGATGATATTATTGGTCCGGCAGGGCTATGTGCTTATGATATGGATGAGGATGGGAAAAGTGATATTATTGTTGCCGGCTGGGATAATAATTCGATCGAGATTTATCATAATAATGGCCAGTGGACAAAAGAGAATGTAACATCTGTATTTACTGGTGCCAGCTATGTTGTCGCCGGGGATATTGATGGTGATGAGAAGCCGGATATTATTGCCTCCGCATATTTTGATGATGAGTTGGCATGGTTCAAGTATAAAGATGGAAGCTGGCAGCAATATCCTGTAATTTCTGCTTTCGAGTATGCTCATGAGGTGGCTGTATTTGATATGGATCAGGATGGAGACCTGGATGTATTAGGTGCTGCTGCAGAGTCAAACGAAGTGTGCTGGTGTGAGAATACCGGAATATACAACCAGGAGTGGCCGAAATATGTTGTTGACAACCAAAGTTTTGGCGCGCGCTCGGTGGATGCTCAGGATATTGATGGTGATGGTGATATTGATATCGCAGCGGCCTCGCTGATGGATAACAGCATGGTGTGGTATAGAAATAATGGCGGTATCAATGATTTCACTAAAATCGTCATTGATGATGCATTTACCTATTCGCATAAAGTACAGATAATCGATATGAATAATGACGGGTACCCTGATCTCCTTGGCACCGGATATCAATATGGAATTAAGTGGTGGGAGAATAACGGTGGCGACAGCATTATGTGGATACCTCATAACGTCTCCAGCTTTGCCACAGCAGTCATAGCGCTGGGAACAGACCTAAACAACGATGGTTTTGTGGATATTGTTGCTACCTCACAGGGACATGGCAGAGTAGCACGATGGGTCAACATTGATGGCAGCGCCCTGAACTGGGATTACGACCTTGTAGATATTTTTCCCGGAGCATGGCCTGTGGCTATTGATGATTACGACTATGACGGTGATATGGATTTCGCCATAGGTGGATTCTCTTCCAATGAGGTGCAATTGTATGAAAATGACTTTATTACCGTGGGTATTAGTGAAAAGGAAAAACCTCAACAAAACAAAATTGTGGTTTACCCCAATCCTGTAAAGGATGTTTTATACATTGATTTTCAAAGCACCGGTATTTCAGAGGATTCAATCCTGACTATCTATAATGAGCAGGGAAAAGGGATTGATTCAATTAAAATAAAAAATAACACCATTAACAAACTCAACATCGCACATTTATCAAAAGGAGTTTATGTGATAAAAGTAAATTCAGAGGACCGGGAGTTTACTGAAACATTTATCAAGCAATAGTATAGATTTGCAAAACATAAAATTATTTATGATGGCTGTCTTACGCTTTTTAACGCTGATGATGCTGTTTTTTTTCAGCCTCCAGGCATTTGCCCCAAAAAATACTGAGACTTATGAAAGGTACCTTATTGTTGTAGATGTTCAGGAGTACTACACCAAAAAAAAGTTTACCGAAACCGAAACACAAAATGTGCTTGATTCAATTAATGGCATCATTTGTAAAACGGATCCTCAAAAAATAATTTATGTCGGCAGAGTTCATAAATTGATCAACTTATCTCTTTCATACCCGTTTATATTCATCAGCCACGACACCCTGGCAATGCAATGGGATCAACGATTGTGTATTGTCAACCAAAACATCATAATAAGGGAAAAACCCAACATCTTTTCATCGAAAGAGCTCCTTGATTTTCTGAAGCAGAAAAATGTCGAAGATATCGTAGTAGTTGGGTTCACAGCTAAAGAATTCATTTATCAGTCTTTAAAAAAAGGGAGAAAAATGCATATACTCTCAGGATACTGCTCTTATAGACATTCAGCACATATGTAAAATAGATATCTTACAACAAGATTCGGGCGGAGGAAGAAGTACCAATTTTGAATTAAAGCAGCCTTAAAGTCGATAACCAGCACTACTTCAAATAAAAACCGACAGATAGCTACACACTACCTGCCGGTTTTCATTATAACTGTTTTTCAGCCAGAGCTTATTTTTCTATATGAACAGGCATTCCAACCTTAAACTTTTTCATTTTCCTTACTTTATTAAAATGCCAAACCGCAAGTACTACGTTGATACCGAAGCTGAGGATGGCGAGCGTCCAGAGCAGGCCGGGGTTTCTGGAAAACTCAACATAGTGACCCTGAACTTCCAGCCATGGTGCGAATGTGAAGAGAATCATCATCCACAAACCAAGCGTGTAGGCTCGCGCCTGAATCCAGGTGTGTTTCTTGAAAAGCAGAATCGCAATGGTAGCTGAGAGGATATGTGCAATACCGTAACCGATGTGCTCCGGCAGACAGAAGTAGATATACGTGAAATTCCAGATATCGTATGCAATAACCCATAATAGCGTCAGATCTTTCCAGATCATATCGCGCTTTTTGGAGTCTTCGATATAGATACCCAGCCAACCGGTAATGGCAAGCACATTCAGGATTCCGGCAATACCGTTAAAGATATGCCATGCACCATGATCTATAGCGTAAAGTTCGAAATCACGGGCTACTGCTTCCCCAATGTTAATTGTGAGAATCAGGGCAGGGAAAAACTTCATATAATTTTTCAGTGGCTTTTTCGAATGACGCATATAGTTAAAACCAAGCACGGCAATCACCACAGAATAGACCTTCGCCCATTCGAACCAGTTTTGCATGGTGGTGCCTTCAAGGTGTCCGGGCTTAAACCACACCGATAATGAGAGGATGATTGTTCCAAGTCCATAGAACAGGTAGGTGCCCCATTTGCTGGCTCTGAAGAGCTCATTGGCAAGCACTTGCACGAGTAATAATCCGAGTACTACTAAAATTGCTGTTGTCATAATTACTGATGTTTTTGATTATCGCATCAAAAGTAGATTGGTGACAAACAGGAAAAATTGAATTAATTCAATTTCACGAAGCAACATGCAATTTTTTCTTCAGCTTACAGAACCATTCTACGCTAATCCCCATAAAGCGAGCGATGTACTTATCGGGAATACGTTCGAAGAAGACCGGGTAATCCTTGTAAAGCTTCTCTATAAAGTTCTTCGATGAAGTAGAGAGTTTCATGGTGGAGAATTTATATAGGTAGAGGAACCCGTCTGAGGTTAGATTATGGTAGTATTGATGAAACGATACACCTCATCGACGTGGAAAGCGATAACGAACTCTTTCACAAATCACATGAGCTGACACACAATCCGAAATTTGCAAAAGAGTGAAATTATCCATCACTCTTTCAAATATATGCCAAAATATGGTCTTACTGGCGTATTTTTGATTTCCTGATATCGCCAGAATATTGTATATTTGGCAAAAATTGGATTTTTTGATATGCCAAAAATCATAGAGAATAGATTAATAGAAAAATTTAAAGACAGAGAGTCATTCTCCCGGGAAGAACTATTTGAATTCTTTAAACACTTTGAGCCAGACTTAAAGGAAGGGACTTTTGGCTGGCGAATCTATGACCTTAAAAACAAAAATATAATAAAGCCAATAATGAGAGGTTGGTATACAATCTCCTATAAACCAAAATACAAACCTGAATTTTCCGACCAATTGCTAAAACTTACAAGAAAACTTATTGACAAGTTTGAAGATGTGAAATTTTGTATTTGGGATACCAAATGGCTAAATGAATTTTCTCAACATCAGGCTAGTAAGAATATAATTATAATAGAAGTTGAAAGAGACTTTTTAGACTCGTTTTTTTACGAGCTTAAAGATATTTACAAAGGAGATGTATTCATCGCACCTGACGAAAAAACTATAAACTTCTACGTTGCTGAAAGCATGCAGCCAATTGTAATTAAACGACTTGTAACACGTTCCCCTATTAGCAAACGTACAGAAAAGAGAATAAAATTCTATACACCATTTCTGGAAAAAATTTTAGTCGATGTTTTTGCGGAAGACAAGTTGTTTTACTACTCACAAGGCTCAGAACTGGTTCATATATACGAAAATGCATTTAAGAGTTATGATATTAATTACACAAAACTCTTTAGTTATGCAAAAAGGCGAGAAAAAGATAATGACATAAAAACCTTTTTAAATAATAACATGAACCATTTAGTTAAGGATATAGTAGATGTTTAAAGAAAAGTGTTTTACGGAAGAATGGCTCCAGTCTTTTAAAAGTCAAGCTGCACATAGAAGAATTGATGTTATCATTTTAGAAAAGATGATTTATGCATTACACCTTCTGGAACAATTGCAGCAAA
>CAZQNY010000023.1:0-31843 GCA_964594665.1 uncultured Bacteroidales bacterium | reverse complement strand
AATATTTTTTCAACATCAGGCGTCACACAACATTTTTCCGGTTTCTGTGTTATTATCATGAACTAAAACTAAAGGTACTGAACATAACATTTTAATCTACTAATTATGAAAAAATTATTCTTAAGCTTTCTGGCTATTGCAACAGCATCAACGCTTCTGCTTACCGGATGCCAGGACCCGGAGCCAACAGATGTAAAACCCACAATCAGCTTTGAAACAGGTGCTGATTACATCTCTGCTGATGCTACTGTGGAGGCAGGTTCAACTTTTATGCTGGGTATCAATGCTGATGCCAACGACAACAGTGGTGCAAATCTTACTAAACTCACCATGGTGCGCCATTTTGTTAGTATTAATGCAGAACAGACAATCACCTGGGATACAACGATCAATGTTGCCACCTATTCAATCGACTTCCAGGTTACTGCTTACAATGAAGAAGGTACCGACTCTTTCATTTTCACTATTACCGATGCTGAAGGTGAAACTGCTGAAGTATCTCTCGACATCACTACAGAGATCACTTATGGCCCGTTAAATGTTTTTGAAGACATTACCCTCGGTGACAAGGACAATGCTATTGGAAGCTCTTTCGCTTCTCTCGACGGAACGGTTTACACACTTGCAGAAGCCAAGGAAAACAGTGACAAAATTGACATTGTATATTATTACGGTGCAACAAATAAAGCCACCATCTGTGCTCCTTCTGATCCTACTGCAGCAGAAGTGTACAATAATCCTGACGTAGGTGTTGCTTCATGGGCTACACGTAACGCAACAAAATTCATTGAAACCACCGTTACTGCTGATGAATTTGATGCTATCCCTGCTGACAACGACACACAGGTTATTGAAATCGCCACCGGTGCAGACCAGTCGCTGGTTACAAACCTCGATCATGACGGTGCTCCTGTAGTCTTGGGCTTTGAAACGGCAACGGGCAAAAAAGGACTTATTAAAGTTCAGCAGGTAGCGGTTGGAAGTGGCCTTACTACTCCCGGGTACATTATTATTACTGTAAAAGTTCAGCAATAAATTTTAAAAAATATTCACTTCTACTCTTTAGAAGTTTTTGAAGCCTCATACCTCTGTATGGGGCTTTTTCTTTAACATTTCTGATGGCTTTTCGTCTGAATGAAAGAAAAATGTAAAATCCATTCGTTCAAAGGATGAGAATTTTTAAATTTGCCATTCAACACATTACTAAACTATGAAAAAACAACTCTTTTTATCACTCGCAGGCCTGATGCTGTGTGCAGGTACACTTTTTGCCCAGAATGACGGAGCTATTACTCCAAAGATGCTCAAGAAATTTAACAAAAACTTTTCGTTAACGCCTGAAAACCGTGCAAAGACCAATGCGATGTATGAAAATGACATCCGCGATCTGGCGGTAAATCTTGAAAATGCCGGTAAGGTAGACAACTATTTCTCCCACCGTGTGGAATCAAAAGGCATTACCAACCAAAAAAGCTCCGGCCGCTGCTGGCTTTTTGCCAGTCTGAATGTTATGCGTCCTAAAGTCATTGAAAAGTACAACCTCCCTGCTTTTGAATTCAGCCAGAACTATAACTTCTTCTTCGACCAGCTTGAAAAGGCCAATCTCTTTTTGGAAGGCATTATTGAAAGTCGTACGCTACCCATGGATGACAGAAAAGTAGAGTGGTTGTTTAAAAATGCCATTGGTGACGGTGGCGTATGGAACGGTTATGTGAATATGGTGGAAAAGTATGGTGTTGTCCCTTCAGATGTAATGCCTGAGACCTATGCCAGTGAGCACACTTCCATGATCAGCAGGCTTGTTCGTCGCAAATTACGTGAAAACGGGCTTATTCTGCGTGAGATGGCATCTGACGGGAAAAATCTTAAAACAATCCGCAGTGAGAAAGAAGACATGCTTCAGGATATTTACAACATGCTTTCACTGGCACTGGGAGAACCTCCCGTTGAGTTCACCTGGCGCTATAAAGATTGTGATGGTAATATTTCGGAAGAAAAAACATATACGCCACAGGAGTTTTACAAAGAATTCGTCGGCGTGGATTTGAATGAGTATGTCATGCTTATGAACGATCCTTCCAGGCCTTATGATGCGCTTTATGAAATTGATTATGACCGTAATGCATGGGAGGGTCTGAACTGGCGTTTTATAAATCTTCCCAATGAAAAAATCAAAGAATACGCTGTTGAAAGCATCAAAAACAACGAAGCCATGTACTTCTCCTGCGATGTGGGCAAACAGCTGGATCGTGATAATGGTTACCTGGATGTCAATAACTTCGATTACGGAAGCCTTTTGGGTGTTGAATTTGGCATGGACAAGAAACAGCGTGTTCAATCCTTTGAAAGTGGTTCTTCGCATGGCATGACGCTGGTTGCTGTTGATGTTGACAAGAAAGACAATCCACAGAAATGGCTTCTGGAAAACAGCTGGGGCGAGTCAAGCGGATATCAGGGGCATCTGATCATGACCGATGAATGGTTTGACGAATATATGTTCAGGGTTGTTATCAATAAAAAATACATTGACAAAGATGTGCTGAAGATTCTTGAAGGCACACCCACAATGCTCCCACCATGGGATCCCATGTTTGCACCTGTTAACTAACCTTATACCTTAATATATGTATACATCACTCGAAGAGATCATTTACAAATACCTCACACAATGGGGTATGAATGCCGACACAGCAACTGTCACAAAGGATATCGCAGGATTTTTCCTTGTTTTACTTGTTAGTGCCATTGCATTTTTAATCACCCGTAAGATTATTGTTGGGATAATCCATCGCGTTACGGTAAAAACAAAAACCGATTGGGATGACATCATGGCTGAGGAGAAAGTTTTCAGCCGTCTGGCCTATTTCATTCCTGCCTGGATTATTCACAGCAGCACACCACTGGTGCTTAGCGAGTATGAAGTCCTCGCGAATATTGTTCAAAGTGCCATTGGCATTTATGTGTGGGTTTTAGTTGCGCTCATGATCTCTTCGGTATTATTTTCAATAAATAAAATTTACGAAACCTATGAAGTCGCCAGGCACAAGCCCATAAAAGGCTATGTGCTATTTGTCCGCATCATTGTATGGTGTATTACAGCCATATGTATTGTTGGCATTTTATTGGGCAAAAACCCCGGAGCCATTTTTGTTGGTTTGGGTGCTTTTGCAGCGGTTTTGATTTTGGTTTTTAAAGACACTATCCTCGGTCTCGTAGGTTCTGTTCAGTTGAGCAGCAACGACATGCTACGCATCGGCGACTGGATTTCCATGCCCTCGCATAATGCTGACGGGACTGTGATTGATCTTTCGCTCACAACGGTAAAGGTTCAGAACTGGGATAAAACCATCAGCACCATCCCCACATACTCACTTATTTCCGAGTCGTTTCAAAACTGGCGGGGTATGGAAGAAAGCGGTGGACGAAGGATTAAGCGATCCATAAACATCGACATGCAGAGTGTAAAATTCTGCGATAATGAGATGCTGGAAAAATTTCGCAAAATACAACTTCTGACCGATGAAATCGACGCCCGTCAGAAACGATTGATGGAATACAATGAAAAAAATAATATTGACAACAGTGTATTGGTTAATGGGCGCAGGCAAACCAACCTGGGTGTTTTCAGAGCTTATCTTGAGAAATACCTTAATCATCTGCCGGATATCAGCGATCAGATGACCTTTCTGGTACGTCAGTTACAGCCTACAGAGAAAGGTATTCCCATTGAAATCTATGTTTTCAGTAAAATTCAGTCGTGGGCAGAATATGAGGACATACAAGCCAATATTTTCGACCATATTCTGGCGATTATCCCAGAATTCGGGCTTAGCATTTTCCAGGCTCCGGCAGGATCAGATTTAAGAGAATTAAAGATACGTTAGAAACGTTCGCGCATTTCATTTTTAAGTGTTGCCAGAGCAATATCTACGGGAGTGTGCTTATGTTTAAGAATTTCAGAAAACAGTGCTGCTGCCATGTCAGTAGCTCCGGCCTCTTCGCTCAGCGAGGAGGCTGTTTGGTTTATGGCCTTCAGCATTTCTTCACGGGCATTTACCACCAGCTCCCAACATTGATCCGACACGTAAAGCTGCTGGCTAAGGTTATGATCCAGCTCCTCACGGATAGCTTTGATCATAGCATTCTGCAAATCGCGGGCTGTCATACCCTGCTGTGAAACACGCATCACCAGGTTATTCACCGAGATACGCTCAAGATATAACACCAGCCGCTCATAGGCCTGAAGCTGTATTGGCATCAACTCTTTTTGCGATTCCTGCTTCATATTCAATAAAGTCTGTTTCTGAGCGTTCTCAAGATAAGTACGTAACAAAAGGTAAATTACACCTCCTGTAATCAGGGATGGTAGCGTAAATTTCAGTATTTCAGCGAAAGTATTCATATCTGCATGGTTTATATTTGCAAATATCTGAAAATTAAACAAATTTTGCCTTTCATTAAAAATAAACAAAAAAATTCTATCATGAGCGCTGTATCCGAACGTATTACCCGGTTGGCAGAATCTGCCACACTGGCCATGACAAGGAAAAGTTTCGAACTGAAACAACAGGGAAAAGATGTTATTAACCTAAGTATTGGTGAACCGGACTTCGACACCCCTGAATTTATTAAAGATGCTGCAAAAAAGGCGCTGGATGATAACTTCACCCACTATACCGCAGTACCCGGAATTATTGAGCTGCGCCAGGCCATATGCCATAAGCTCAAACGCGACAACAACGTTGACTACACTCCCGAACAGATTGTAGTAACTACAGGTGCCAAGCAGGCACTGGTAAACACACTCCTCTCCCTGGTAAACCCCGGTGATGAGGTTATTATTCCTGTTCCTTTCTGGGTTTCTTACTCCGAAATGGTAAAAATCGCTGAAGGAAAAGCTGTTTATGTGAATGCAGGTATTGAAAACGACTTCAAAATCTCTGCCCAACAGCTGAAAGATGCCATTACGCCTAAAACACGAATGATAATGCTCAACTCTCCCTGCAACCCGACAGGATCGGTATATACGCTCGAAGAGATGAAAGCCATTGCTGATGTTATTGCCGAACACCCCGACATTTACGTACTCTCGGATGAAATTTATGAGCACATCATCTTTGAAGGCAAACATGAATCGTTTGCGCAGTTTGAGAACATCAAAGACCGTGTTATCATTGTAAACGGTGTTAGTAAAGGCTTTGCCATGACCGGCTGGAGGCTTGGTTTTTTGGCCGCACCACTGCATGTTGCCAAAGCCTGTAACAAAATGCAGGGGCAATTCACATCTGCCACGTGCAGCATTTCACAGAAAGCCGCTGTTGCTGCCTTTAATGCCGACCCGGCAGAAACTCCGGAGCTTAAAGAAATGGTGGTAAAATTCAATACACGCCGCGATCTGTTGCTCTCATTACTCAATGAGATCCCCGGAGTGAAAACCAATGTTCCCAACGGAGCCTTTTACCTTTTCCCCGATGTAACAGCATACTACGGAAAGAAAAATGGCGAAAAGGTTATTGAAAACGGCAATGACCTCTGTCTGTACATTCTTGAAAAGACCTACGTTGCGCTGGTTCCCGGTTCGGCCTTCGGCGATGAAAACTGCATCCGTCTGAGCTATGCTACTTCTGAAGACAACCTCAGAGAGGCCGTACGCAGAATCCGTGAAGCACTGGAAGCATTAAAATAAACACTAAAGATTCAATTTATGACACCGAACAGCGAGGCGCTCTTCCGGAGCATGAACGACAAGAAAGTCCTGGTGATAGGCGACATTATGATCGATGCCTATCTCAGCGGCACAGTAGATCGTATTTCTCCGGAAGCGCCTGTACCGGTGGTATCACTGAAAGAACGCGTCAACAGGCCCGGAGGCGCTGCCAATGTAGCTGTTAACCTACACGCACTGGAAGCAAAGGCCTTTCTCTGTGCTGTCACAGGCAACGACATCGGCAGAACTGAACTTCTGGATCTTCTTGATGAACATTCCATCAACACCGACAACATCCTTGCCGATGATTCGCGGCCAACAACGCGAAAATTCCGCATCATAGGGAATAAAAACCATATGCTCAGGGTTGATGAAGAGGTAACAAAACCGCTGTCGCCGGAAATGGAACAAAAAATCATCAACCGCATTGACACCTTTATTAATACACAACATCCCGATCTGGTAATTCTTCAGGACTATAATAAAGGTGTACTCACTCCGAAGATCATCCGGCACACCATCGAGCGCTGTTATGAAAAGCATATCGTTTCGGCGGTAGACCCCAAGAAGAAGTACTTTGATGCATATGGCAAGTGTACAATTTTCAAACCCAATTTAAAAGAGTTCTCTGAGGGTATCAACGAAAATGCAGATACGGAAGATATAAATGTCTTGCTACAGCTCACGCAAGAATTTCAGCTCAAGCACGACATACACATGATGATGGTAACATTATCAGAGAGAGGGGTTATATACAGCGAATTACAGGAGGACATGAACTGTAAATCAGGCCACTACGATGCAGAGTTGCGTGAGATCAGTGATGTTTCCGGTGCCGGGGATACGGTTATCAGTGTTGCAGCGCTGGCACTGGCCAGTGGAGCAGATGCTGCCACGGCCACACAACTTGCAAACCTTGCCGGTGGGCTGGTATGTGAATATTCCGGTGTCGTACCGGTAAATAAAGAGGCCTTATTTAAAGAATTTGAACGATATTTGGCCGCAAAATCAACAGATGAAAAATAATCCGGCCTCCGGGGCGTTTAGAAATCATAAAACTGAACACTTGAAATTTAAAAACACCTATATTACTGTTCTGCTGGGCGTTTTGATCCTGTCTTTGGGATCAGGGCTTCGTGCACAGCGGACTTTCGACCCGCCAAACCTGCCAAAGTATGATATGCAACCCTATCACTTTGGGTTTCAGATTTCGGTAAACCAGATGTTTTTCACCATCAATACTACTGAAGATATGTTATCCGATGTGGTACCATACAGTAATGAAAAATTTCCTGATATCCAGCCATACAGTGAAGACAACAATCAGGTATTATATATGCGCTCCGGCTCTGTGGCTTCACTTGAGTCCACTCCCCGGCTGGGCTTTACCATCTCTATTGTAAGTAACCTAAGGCTTGGCTATTTCTTTGACTTAAGGTTTATTCCAAGCCTTGCATTTGGCGAAAGGACACTGCTCTACAACCTGAACCTCAATTACGCTTCTGACCCCAACCAATCCTCTCCTGATGTTACCAGAATGGTTACCATGAAGAAAAACGTAACAACTACATACCTTGAATTTCCCTTTTATGTGAGGTATAAGGCCATGCGACTAAAAAACTTCGCCCCCTATGTATTTGCCGGAGGTAAATATGCCATTGACCTGGCTTCGGAAGCAAAAAAGAATAAAGACCAGATTAACAACAAGCACGTAAAGCTATACCGCAGCGATGTTATGGGCGATATTGGCGTTGGTTTTGACTTTTACAATAACTGGTTTAAGCTGGGTATTGAACTTAAGATGACCTATGGAGTGCGGGATATGCTTCGCCGGGAAGACAATATCTATACAGACTATATAGAAGCCTTAAATTCGAAATTGTTTACTATTGGTCTAACCTTCGAATAAACCGCATTCCCATTGCCCGTTGCAGAATTTTACTACCTTTGAGTTGCCAATACCGGCATTTCATTACATTTTACTATTATGGAAGAATCGACTCGCGAACTGTTTACCCATTTAAAAGAAAAAGGGCAATTAAAACAGGATGTTTTCGACAACACCCTTACATCATTCAAATCCCTTAAAAGTGCTGCAGAGGAGCTTGCTAATACATATCAGAGCTCAGGCATTGACAGCACCGGCAGGGTACCATTCACCTTTAATAATAAAGGAGACTTTGAATTTGAGGTCCGTTTTGGTGGGGATATACTGCTTTTTATGATGCACTCCAATGTGTTTGAGTTTCCACGCAACAGCGATCTTTTTAAAACCATGTACCTAAAAAAGGACAAAAACAGATCCTACTGTGGCATCATCAACATATATAACTTTCTGGGAGATTCGTTTAAATACAATCGCATGAACGACCTGGGATATCTTATCGGCAGGATATTCATCAACAAGGAGCGACACTACTTATTGGAGGGTAAAAGAGAGCTGGGATTATTATACAACAATTTTGAAACAGATGTTTTGGATGAGGTTCACGCCAGCCAGATTTTGCGCAGTGCTATAGAGTATACAGTAAACTTTGATTTGTTAACGCCTCCCTATCAGGCGGTTCAGCAAATCTCGGTTTATGACATCCGCACCACGCTTGACAATATGCAGTTAAAAACCGGCAAGCGATTAGGCTTTAAATTTCAGGCCGACAGCAAGGATCCTGAATAACAGGGCATTATAAAATGATTGCGATTTTTTTCGGTTTTTTTTCACATTTTTTTTGCGGGTAATCAAAATTGTTCTATTTTTGCAACTCCAAAAACGAAATGGTCCGTTCGTCTAGGGGTTAGGACGCCAGGTTTTCATCCTGGTAGCAGGGGTTCGAATCCCCTACGGACTACAAGAAAAAAAGAAACTGAGTAGAAAGACAGAAGAGAGTTAAGATGGCTAATCACAAATCATCACTGAAGAGAATCAGACAAACGAAGACAAGACGTTTTCGCAATCATTACTATGGCCGCACAATGCGTAACGCCATAAGAAATTTCAGACTCATTGAAAGCAAGCAGGAAGCTACAGAAAAACTTCCTGGCATGTATGAACTGATCGACAAAATGGTCAAAAGAGGTATGATTCATAAGAATAAAGCTGCAAACCTCAAGTCTTCACTCACGAAAAAAACAAATGCTTTAGCATAGTAGTTTTTGGAAAATATTAAAGCCCCCTTTAAAAGGGGGCTTTTTTTTTATACTTACCAGGGTAACGTTTTATGCATTCCTGTATTAAGGAGCATGAAATATCAAAACCGACAAAGTATAAAAATGTGGGCCGAAGATGATCGCCCGCGTGAGAAGATGCTAAACAAAGGGCATCATGTGCTCAGTAATGCCGAGTTGCTGGCCATACTTATTGGTAGCGGCACACGGGAAGAATCAGCGCTGGATCTGGCACGAAATGTATTGCATCATGCATCCGACAGCCTTGCCGAACTGGGACGCCTCGACAAAACCCGGCTTACAAGTATAAGGGGCATAGGGCAGGCAAGGGCAATGGTCATCATTGCCGCTCTGGAGCTGGGAAGAAGAAGAGCATCAACACCGTCCACAGAAAAAACACAGATAAAGTCCTCAAATATGGCCTTTGAGATCATGAACCAGCATCTCTCCGATGAACCCTATGAGCAATTCTGGATCCTGCTGCTCGACAGAGCCAATAAAGTTATACGACCTGTAATGATAAGCAACGGTGGCATTAGCGGTACCGTAGCAGATCCAAAAAAAATCTTCAGCACAGCACTGAGAGATCATGCCTCAGGGATGATTCTTTTTCATAATCATCCCAGCGGTAACGTACAACCCAGTGACGCAGACCGAAAATTAACAAAAAAACTAATCGGAATTGGGGATTTAATGGAGATCCCTGTTCTCGATCACATCATCATTGGAAAGGAAAAATACCTGAGTTTTCTTGATCATGGCCTAATGTAGCTACTTATCTATTCATTTTCTCATGAAAAAAGCATATTTTCGCATGTGAAAAACAAGGGAGAATGATTACTGTTGCATCCATCGTGGGGGCGAGACCTCAAATTGTAAAAGCTGCAGCTTTGTCAAGAGCTATCAGCAACGTATATTCGAAAGATATAAAGGAATACATTATACATAGCGGGCAACATTACGACCATAAACTTTCGGAGGTGTTTTTTGAAGAAATGGGCATCCCCAGGCCGGACAAAAACCTGGGTGTCGGCTCAGCTACACACGCTGTTCAAACTGCAGAAATGCTTCAGGCTTTTGAGCAGGCTTTCAAAGAAATAAAACCCGATGCTGTGGTTGTATACGGTGATACCAACTCTACTATTGCTGCGGCGCTGGCAGCAGCAAAAATTCACATCCCGGTGATGCACATTGAAGCAGGGCTCAGATCTTTTAATAAACGGATGCCTGAAGAGATCAACCGCATCACTACCGATCATTGCTCAACGCTACTCTTCACTCCTACTCCTTCAGGGGTTAAAAACCTGCGTAATGAAGGCTTCAACATGAATGCCACTCCACCATATTCCATCAATAATCCTGGTGTTTTCCACTGTGGTGACATCATGCTTGACAACACGCTTTACTTTGCTGAAATCGCAGAAAAGAAGTCTGATATAATGCAAAAATTGCACATCAGTAAAGGAAATTTTATCCTGGCCACCATTCACCGGGATTACAACACCGATTCCCAGGAAAGGCTCGAAGGAATTTTAACAGCGTTAACAACCATTGCATCGGAAACAACCATTGTATTGCCATTACATCCCAGAACACAAAAATGTATCAAGCAGATTTCCGGCACGATAAAAAACAACTTTTTAAACCATCATAATATTCATGTTATTGACCCGTTAGGATTTTTTGACATGCTGAACCTGGAAAAAAACTGCACACTTATCATGACTGACTCCGGAGGCGTTCAAAAAGAGGCCTATTTTTTCAAAAAGCCGGTACTGATTTTGCGCAGTGAAACAGAATGGACCGAAATAATTGATAACGAATGTGGTGTAGTTACAGACAGTAATCCGAAGAAAATTCTTGAAGCATATTACAAATATACAGACAGCGACGGGATGGTATTCCCTTCAGTATTTGGTGACGGGAAAGCAGCATCATTTATCTGCGAAACGCTCATAAACAATTTGCAAAACAAATAACAGCTTTAAATAAATAACTATAACAGTCTGAAGAAATGAATACGACAAAAGAAGAAACGATGCTTATTGACAGGATCAAGAAGCCGTTTGAGACCTTCATGCACAATGAAGTTTCGGGAGGGATAATACTGCTGGCATGTACAGTAATTGCATTAGTACTTGCAAACTCAGGACTTGGCGAGGCATATGAACATTTTTGGCATCAAAAATTATCGATTGGTTTTGAGGGCAGCAAGATAAGTATGGGCATTGCGCATTGGGTCAATGACTTCCTGATGGTCATTTTCTTTTATGTAGTAGGTCTTGAGATAAAGAGAGAGATGATGGTTGGCGAGTTGAAGTCGCCCAAACAGGCAGCCTTACCCATTATGGCAGCACTTGGCGGGATGCTGGTACCTGCATTCATTTTTTTCCTTTTCAACCGTGGCGCAGACAGTGTATGTGGCTGGGGAATCCCCATGGCAACAGATATTGCCTTTGCCCTTGGTGTTTTGACCCTGATGGGAAAACGTGCACCACTACCGTTAAAGATATTTCTTACAGCACTTGCCATCGTCGACGACCTTGGAGCCGTGTTGGTAATTGCAGTTTTTTACACCTCGAACCTTGCGCTCGGTGCCTTGGGCATCGCCGGTATCATCCTGGTGATACTGTTTATCTTCAACCGCATTGGTATTCGAAGTACAATACCCTACCTGATAGGGGGATTACTTATGTGGTATTTTTTCCTTCAATCGGGCGTGCATACCACTATTGCAGGCGTTCTGGTAGCTATGGCTACTCCTTCGAAAACAAAGATCAACTGCAACAATTTCACCAAACGAATCCAGTATCATCTGGATAAGTTTAAAACGTGGATGGATCCGGACAAGACCATCATGACAAATCAGCGTCAACAGGAGGCCATACAAAGTATTGAGCTGAATTGCAAGAGGGTCATGAGCCCGGGGCAGCGCAATGAGCGCAAATTGCATCCATGGGTAACATTTCTTATCCTGCCAATTTTCGCACTTGCCAATGCCGGTGTACGCATAGAGGCAGCGAATTTTGCTGACGATATTACCAGCCCGGTAGCATTAGGTGTTATTCTCGGCCTGGTGGTAGGAAAACCCATTGGCATCACGTTATTCAGCTGGCTGGCCGTACGAACCAAAATGGCTAAGTTACCTGACAATACTACATGGATGCAGCTTATTGGCGTTGCGTGTCTGGGTGGTATTGGTTTTACTATGTCGTTGTTTGTCGATAACCTGGCCTTTGTAGCCCCCAACCACAATCTTGAGATTGCCAAAATCGGAATTCTGCTGGCCTCACTAACAGCAAGTATCATCGGTTTAACATGGCTGAGTGTTGTAAGAAAAAAAGGGCACTAAAAAAAGAATCTAACAGGAAAGCCGGTTATGTTGAAAACCGGCTTTTTTATTTTATGATTGAACCATATACATTTTGAAAATCAAAAATTTATCGTATTTTTGCACTCCATTTTTGGAAGAGTAATCAATTTTATTAATTAAATCTGAAAACAATGCTCAATCAGTACGAAACCGTTTTCATTATGACTCCCGTTTTATCTGATGATCAGATGAAGGAAGCGGTCGCAAAATTCAGGAGCTACCTGACAGAGAGAGGGGCAGAAATTGTCCATGAAGAGAATTGGGGACTAAAAAAACTCGCCTATCCGATTCAAAAAAAATCAACCGGTTTTTACCACCTTCTGCATTTTAAAGCTGAAGGCAGTATCCTTGCCGATTATGAAGTAGCCTTTAAACGTGACGAAAGGATTCTTCGTTTTCTGACCGTAAAACTCGACAAGCATGCCATAGCATACAGCGAGAAAAAACGTGCAGCTAAAAAAGCCAGGGAAGCAGCATCGGAAGAAAAAAGCGAATCAGCAGAATAATTTGTTCACAAGAAATCATTAAGTCATGGCAAACAATTCAGAAATAAAATATTTAACTCCCATTGCGGTTGATGTTAAAAAGAAGAAATATTGTCGTTTCAAAAAACTCGGTATCAAATACATCGACTATAAAGATGCCGATTTCCTTTTGAAATTTGTTAATGAGCAGGGTAAAATTCTGCCCCGCCGTATCACAGGTACATCAACAAAATATCAGAAAAAAGTTTCACAGGCTGTTAAAAGAGCAAGACACCTTGCCCTGATGCCTTATGTAGCTGATTTATTAAAATAAGGAGGTATAACCATGCAAATCATATTAAAACAAGACATCCCCAATCTGGGTTATGTAAATGACATTATCGATGTTAAGCCAGGGTATGGAAGAAATTACCTCATCCCTCAGGGAAAGGCTATTCTCGCCACTGAATCAGCGCTTAAAGCTCGCAATGAAGTGATCCGTCAAAAGTCATTTAAAGAAGAAAAAATTAAAAAAGAAGCGTCTGCTCTCGCCGAATCTTTAGCCAACATCACCGTGAAAATTGGTGCCAAAGCCGCCACTACCGGTAAAATATTTGGCTCTGTAAACGCTATGCAGATTGCTGATGCCATCAAGGAACAATACAATTACGAAATTGAACGTAAAAAAATCCATGTTGATGGAGATTCCATTAAAGAAGTAGGTTCTTATACTGCAAAAATTATCCTCCATAAAGAAATTCAGGTGGATATTAACTTTGAAGTTATCGCAGAATAATTATCTCAAAAATATTCTATACTTTTAATCCCGGTAACTACCGGGATTTTTTTATGCTTACAAAAAACCAAATTAAGGCTGTCAGGGCACTGCACCAAAGGAAATTCAGAACCCAGAAAAAACTCTTTATTGCTGAAGGAGTAAAAATTGTAAATGATTTCATGCTGGGGGGCTTTCCGGTGAAAGAAATATACGCTACAAAGGAATACCTCGGGGTCAATGATATAAAACATGGCATATCCTGTTTTGAAATATCACAAAAGGACCTTGAAGCTATCAGCACCCTGAAAAACCCAAATCAGGTTCTGGCTGTCTGCCATGCAAGAGACATGAGCCTAACAGATGATGATATTGAAAAAATCACCCGTCAGAGACTCGTCATCTATCTGGATGGGATTCGCGACCCCGGAAACCTGGGAACAATTATACGAACCGCAAATTGGTTTGGAATAAAACATATCTTTTGCTCACCTGATACGGTGGAGGTTTATAACCCAAAAGTTATTCAGGCTACCATGGGTGCGTTGGTTTCCACAAATGTCATATCGATAGATTTACCTATTTTTTTCAATGAAATTTCAAATACTGTGCCTGTTTATGGGCTGTTTCTTGAAGGAGATAAAATTCATAATATTTCTAAAAAAAAGAATGGAATTATTATAATTGGAAGTGAATCTCATGGCATCCGTGAAAAAGCAGAAAAATATGTAACACAACGGATCAACATCCCCCCTTATGACCCCGAAAACCCTCATACTGAGAGCCTTAACGCATCCATAGCAGCATCAATTGCTATGTTTTACTTTAGTTTAACATAATCTTTCATCATGTTATTCATTTTTAATTGAATATCACAGCTTATTTTTTTTGAAGTTTATTTGGTTTTTAAATAAATAATTACCTATTTTTGAAGTGCAATAGTGGTTAGAGAATAATTTATTTACAAACTTATAAATCTTGTATCTATGAACAGTACTATGCCTGTAAATTATCACATCTCCGAATTAAAGGAAATGGAGAACCTTTCGGAGAGAACCCGCAATGTATGTATTGCTGATTCAATACCAACACTTTACAAAATTCTTGAATATTATTTCAAATATGGCACATTCAAGGATCTTCGTAATTGCGGAGCAAAAACAAACACAGAACTTACGCGAATCTCAGATAAATTTATCCGTCAATACAGCATTACACCGGATAAAATTAAGATAGACCCCAGAACAAAACAGTTTGAAGATTTCAAAATTTTCAGCTATAACAGTTTTAAAATACCTACACAGGACACAGAACGCTTCCGGGATTTGTATTTTGCGAAAGATTTTCCGTTTTGCAAATTCTTGCTTGCCATAATGCAAAAGAATATGAATGAACGTGAATTCTTCATCTTCCGTCAGAACTTTAACTTTTTTACCGACAGCTCAAAACGCACTTTACAGGCTATCGGAGATATTTATGACGTCACCCGTGAACGTGTTCGCCAGATTTCCCAAAAGATTCCTACGATGCTCGAACGCAACATCGCTGTTTTTGGCCGGGAACTGACCTATATCTACGATCATATCCAATATGAACTGGATTCCAAGCGTGACATGCTTATCATCAATAAGAAGGTAGCTGACAAAATCAACGAGAAAGAAGATATCATCATGACGCCAAAGTTCTATGCTTCGGTATTTTCAGCTTTGTATGATTATGATTACGACACCTTCCAGAATCTTGAAAAAAACTACGATTATTATTACCTGATTAAAAGAGACCTGTTCGAGAAATATGACTTTGTAGGTGCCTTTAAAGCAATTAATGAGCTGCTGAACGAACGTATCGAAGAGACTTATCCTTTAAATATGGATAAATTCATGAATCCGTTTGTTAAAACAGACGACGAAAAGTGGAGTAAACGTGCCAAGAATGCATTCCGCCATGTCGCTACTGAGGTATTAGGTATTGAAATCAGTGATGACAAGGAGAGCTTTCTGATGGCAAGAAACACCCTTATCAAACTCTCTGAGCATATTCTGGATATCCTCAACGATTTCAAACGCCCCATGTCACTGGCAGAAATCCATGAAGAACTTGCAAACCGCACTGACAGGGTTCCACGAAACATTGAATCGCTGCGCTCTTCTATCCTGAGCCTCGACGAAGTTGCTGCCATTGGTAAAACAAGTACGTATGCTCTTTCAGGTTGGGACAATATCAAAACATCAACCATCAAGGGGCTTGTCAGAGAATTTCTTGAAAAAACCGACGACCCGAAGCATATTAATGACATTACAGAGTATGTTACCAAATATCGCGATACCACAAGCAAGAACGTACTCTCAAATCTTAAACTCGACAGAACAGATACATTTGCTTTCTTCCAGAAAAACTATATCGGTCTTGTAGCCAAGAATTACGATAAAGAATGGGTTAGAAAGTATTAATAGCGGTGTTATAACTATATTATGCCGGCAGCAAATACTGCCGGCATTTTTTTCATATCAAAAACAATGTCGTAAAGCAATTGTTATCTTTGAAAATAAAACAGCATGGGAAAATTAATCTTGATAACCGCAATATTACTGGCTCTTGCAATAGCAGGTATTGCAATAAAAATGTTCGTAAAGAAAGACGGAGAGTTTAAGAAAAGCTGTTCGAGTGTACATCCTGATACAGGAGAGCGTATTGGGTGTAGCTGTGGCGGAGGCAGTAATTCATGCCACAACGACAAGCAATAATTACTCCATAACCTCACGGAAACCTTCCGACGCCCATGTATCCATTGCGCCGGTAGAGTCAGCATATATCAGTAAACCTTCAATGTGAGGTGTGTTACGAATAATCTCTTTTGCTTTCTCAGGCCCTGCAACCATAAGTGCAGTGGCCCATGCATCAGCATAGCCACACGACCGGGTAATTACCGTTGCACTTAGTAGCGAATGTGTCACCGGGTATCCGGTTTTAGGGTTTATGGTATGGCTGTATTTCACTCCATCTTTAACATAAAACTTCCGGTAACTCCCTGAAGTAGCCAAAGCATTATCATGAAGCCGGACTACAGCCTGCAGGGCTTCACCATATCCGGCGTTATCAGCAGGTTTTTCCACACCAACGCGCCAGGGGTTGTTTCCGGGCTTAACCCCTGCGGCTTTTACCTCACCACCGATATCCACAAGATAGTTTTGCACGCCTCGGGACTCCAATTCACGGGCCACAATGTCGACCGAGACACCTTGCGCCACTGCGTTAAAATCCAGGTGCATACCCCGGGGGATCTTCACTGTATCGTTAATAATCTGCACTTTATGAAACCCCACATTGTTACGAAGGCTATCCACAAGCACATCGTTTATGGGCTTGCGCTCCCGGAAAGAAAAACCCCAGGCCTCAACTAAAGGTCCCACCGTACAATCAAACAATCCGTCGGTTGCTTCTGAAATTTCTGCAGCGATATTCCAGCTCTCTTTAAACCAGGAATCAACAACAACATTGGTTTGGCCGGAATTCACAGCAGTAATCAATGAAGCAGGGTTATATACCGATACAGAACTATCGAATTCCTGTAGTAATTGCTCCAGCTCAGGCTTCGGTAAAACAGTATCAATAGCGTAATAGGTAACACGGTAATAGGTTCCCTGAGTAGCACCGGAAAAAGCCACTAACGATGGTTGTTGGTGATGGCTGCAGCTCAGCAACACCAACACCGGGAGAAGGAATACAATTAGGCCGGAAAAAGATTTCATAGTTTCAGTTTTTCCGGCCTAAAATACAAAATATCATTGGTCTTTAACCACCAAAATCATCAAAAGCAATCATTTCTGAAGGCACACCAAGGTCATCGAGCATACGAAAAACAGCATCGTTCATCATAGGAGGGCCACAGAGGTAATATTCTATCTCCTCAGGCTCATCATGATCCTTAAGATATTTATCGTAAACCATCTGATGAATAAAACCGATATATCCATCCCAGTTATCCTCCTCCACAGGTGCCGAGAGACCGATATGGAAAGAGAAGTTAGGGTTTTGCTCTTCAATTTTTCGGAATTCATCCACATAGAAAAGCTCACGCATGGAACGACCACCATACCAGAAGGAAGCCTTTCGGTCGGTATGTACGGTATTAAAGAGGTGGAATATATGACTGCGCATAGGGGCCATTCCGGCACCACCACCGATAAAGATCATTTCTTTTTTCGTATCCTTAATAAAAAACTCCCCGTAAGGCCCTGAAATGGTCACTTTATCGCCGGGTTTACGGCTAAAGACATAGGAAGAGCAGATCCCGGGGTTCACCTTCATAAAGCGGTTGTTCTTACGATCCCATGGTGGCGTAGCGATACGAATATTAAGCATAATAATGTTGTCTTCTGCAGGGTGGTTAGCCATAGAGTAGGCTCTGAAAACCGGTTCACTGCTTTTCATTTTCAAGTCGAAGACACCAAAATTTTTCCACTCTTCAATATACTCGTCATCCACATCAATATCCTTTGAGTAGTCAACCTCAACAGGGGGCACATCAATTTGAATATACCCACCTGAACGGAAGTCCAGGCGTTCACCTTCAGGTAGCTTAACAACAAACTCCTTGATATAGGTTGCCACATTTTTGTTGGATATCACCTCGCATTCCCACTTTTTAATACCAAATATTTCAGGGGGGATGGAGATATTCATATCCTCACGTACTTTCACCTGACACCCCAGACGCCAATCGTTTTGTTGTTCTTTCCGGGAGAAAAAACCTGTTTCGGTAGGCAAAATAGAACCACCACCGTCGTGCACCTGACAGGTACAAGTTCCACAGGTACCGCCACCACCACAAGCGGAAGGCAGAAAAATTTTCTCATTTGCAAGGGTTGTCAGCAAGCTACTTCCGGGCTGTACTTCCAACTCTTTTTCTTCATTGATGGTAATTTTAACTTTCCCCTGGGGAGTAAGTTTCTTTCGTGCATACAGCAGTACTCCTACCAGCAGAAGTATCACAAGCAGGAATACAGCTATACTCACCAATACCACAGTTCCAATTCCAACAGACTCTATCATAATATAATGATTATCAAATTAATACTATTGTAGTTAGATTTTTATTCCCATAAAGCTCATAAAAGCTATACCCATAAGGCCGGTAATAATAAAAGTAATACCAAGGCCTTTCAATGCCGGGGGTACGTTGGAGTAACGGATTTTTTCGCGTATTGCGGCAATGGCCACGATAGCAAGAAACCAGCCTGCTCCGGAGCCCAGGCCAAAGGAAGTAGCTTCAGCAATTGATTGATATTCACGTTCCTGCATAAATAATGAACCACCAAGGATTGCACAGTTTACAGCAATCAACGGCAGAAAAATACCCAGAGAATTGTACAGCGCGGGGCTGAATTTCTCCACGATCATTTCCACCAGCTGAACCATGGAAGCGATTACGGCAATAAACATGATAAAGCTCAGAAAGCTGAGATCGACACCGGCCAGATCGTTACTAAGCCATGAGAGGGCTCCCGGTGCGAGAACAAACTTATTGAGAAGATAATCCACCGGAACGGTAATACCCAATACAAATATTACGGCAATTCCCAGCCCCACGGAGGTTTTTACGGTTTTCGATACCGCGAGATATGAACACATGCCCAGAAAGTAGGCAAAGATCATATTATCAATAAAAATTGACTTGACAAATATGTTAATGAGATCCTGCATAATCTTTTCTGTTAACGTTAATCTTCAATTAAATCACGATTTTTATAACGCTGTACCCAAATGATAATACCTACTGTAATGAGAGCCATAGGAGGAAGGATCATCAGGCCGTTATTTTCATAACCGATATTATAGATACCCATTTTTTCGAATACCGGAAATCCCCAGATGGTTCCTGAACCAAGCAATTCACGAAAGAATGCCACGATAATAAGGATAAGGCCATACCCTGCGGCATTGCCAATACCATCGAGGAAGGAAGGCCACGGTTTGTTGGCCATGGCAAAGGCCTCAAAACGGCCCATAATGATACAGTTGGTAATAATCAGCCCTACAAATACCGACAACTGCTTGCTAACATCGTAAGCAAAAGCCTTGAGCACCTGGTCGACCAGGATTACCAGCGAGGCGATAACCACCAGCTGCACAATAATACGTATTCGAGAAGGAATCATATTTCGCAGCAGTGAGATTACCACATTACCAATTCCCAAAACAGCCAGCACGGATAATGCCATTACAAAAGCAGGCTCCAGTTTCACTGTTACTGCCAGTGCGGAGCATATCCCCAACACCTGTACTGTAATTGGGTTGTTTTTGCCCAGTGGTGTTGTTATAAGTTTTCTGTTTTTTGCAGAAAACAGGGGTTCTCGTTTTTTTACTTCTTCACTCATATCTTATTTGTGTTTCTCAAAATATGGTACATAAAGTTCAAATGAATTCTCCAGCATGGCAGTAACACCATCAGAGGTAATCGTTCCTCCTGATATTGCATCCACGCCATGGACAGGGTTTATATTACTGTTGGCGACACCACCCTTAACGACTTTAATAGATACAAAATCGTCGGATTCAAAGATTTTTTTGCCTTTAAACTGTGACTGGAAATCACGGTTTGCTATTTCTGCTCCCAGGCCGGGCGTTTCACCTTTATGACTAAATACTGCACCAAAAACAGTATTCAGATCATCCTTCAGGGCAATAGTGCCGTATATGGGTCCCCAAAGACCTTTCCCCTGCATAGGAATCAGAGTCAGCTTGTGTTTGCCGTCATCAAAAAGATACATTGGTAGCAGAACCTCAACATCTTTGTTTCCATTATGGTAATCCTGAAGGTTTTTAATTTGCTCTTTTAATTCGACATCAAAAGCCCGAACGTCTCCACTGACCAATTGACCATTTTCATAAAGGCCAATAACCACACCCTCCATATTTACCACAATTTCCTTTTTAATATATTGGTTATAGAGGTTTTCAGCATTTTGTGCATCAGCATCAATCTCAGCAGCAGCGAGGATGGTTTTCATCTTTTCATTGGTAACATTGCGTTCCTGAAAAGGCTTAAGCACCATTGCGGCTCCGGAGAGAATTGCGGCTACAATAACCACCATGATTATTGCGAACCTGAATATATATCCGTTGCTATACATAATAGAAATATTTTATTGTTTTACTGCTACATTAGCCCTTTTCATACGACGCCTGATATTGGCCTGGACCACATAATGGTCGATGAGCGGAGCAAAAACATTCATTAACAGGATGGCCATCATAATTCCTTCAGGATATGCCGGATTAAAGACTCTGACAAGCACGGCCAGCAGTCCGATAAGGAATCCGTAGATCCATTTTCCGGTGTTTGTTTGCGCTGCCGACACGGGGTCGGTAGCCATAAACACAGCACCAAAAGCAAAGCCACCCATAGCAAGTTGTTCCCATGCAGGAATAAGCATATAGTCATTGGCACCCCAAAGATTAAAGATTAAGGCCATAATAAAACCACCGGCAAAAACAGAGAGCATAATACGATAGCTGGCAATACCTGTATAGAGAAGGAATATGGCTCCCAAAAGAATTGCAAGAGTAGATGTTTCACCTATACTCCCGGGGATAAACCCAAGAAAACGATCCATAAATGAAGGCATGGCCGACAAATCACCGGTAGCAGCAATACCTAAAGGTGTTGCCCCACTTACGCCATCAGGAAGGCCGGCAATCCATACCTTGTCGCCGGAAATATGTGCCGGATAGGCAAAAAACAGAAATACACGCGCCAGAAGAGCGGGGTTCATAATATTCATCCCGCTACCACCAAAAGCCTCTTTGCCTATCAATACGGCAAAGGCAGTTGCAACAGCAACCATCCACAAGGGTATATCAGGTGGTAAAATCAACGGGATTAAAAAGGCGCTAACGATAAATCCTTCAGCGACTTCATGCTTGCGGATATCAGCAAAAATAAATTCAATACCCATACCTACCACAAAAACAACAATTTGTATGGGCAGCCACTTAAGAAATCCGTACCAGAAATTGGCCAAAAGGCCACTCTCCTGCCCCAAAGCAAGAAAATGCTGATACCCTACATTCCACATGCCGAATAATGCAGCAGGAATAAGTGCCAACACCACAAAAATCATGGTACGCTTCATGTCGATAGCATCACGAATATGACTCCCTCTGGTTGTTACTGTGGGAGGCACAAAAGCGAACGATTCGAAAGCCTCGAAGGTATAGAAAAAGCGCTCAAGTTTACCTCCTTTTTCGAAGTGGGGCCTGACGCTGTCAAATAGTTTTCGTACTGGTTTCATATATTCACAATTAATATAAAGGCGTTAAATCATCTCTTTTCTCAGGTAGTCAAGGCCATCCCTGACGATTTGCTGAAGGTTCTCCTTGGAGGTATTCGTAAACTCGCAAACAGCAAAGTCTTCAGGTCCGACCTCATAAATACCCAGTTTTTCCATCTCATCAATATCTTTTATCAATATTGACTTGATAAGATACATAGGCAAAATATCCATAGGAAGGAATTTCTCCATTTCACCGGTAACAACAAACGAACGCACTCCACCATGCAGATTGGTATCCAGGCGATACTTTCGGTTGGGCGTGAGCCAGGAGAAGAATGCTTTGGATGCGGAAAACTTACCAAAACCAGGCATTATCCATCCCATGAACTCTGGTTCACGACCTTCGGGGATAATAGTCACCAGATTATCGTAAAACCCAAGGTACCCATCGGGTTGGATCTTTGTTCCTGTAAGGACATCACCACTAATAACACGAAGCTCAGCATCAGAGGTATTATCGGAAAGCATCTCCTTAATATTGGCACCCCCTGTAAGCCTGAAGTAGCCGGGGCGCTTAACTTCAGAGCCAGCAAGAGCTACCAGCCGCGAATCTTCATACTTTCCGGACAGGAAAAGCCGGCCAATACGCATCACGGCACATGGTGAGAGATACCATACCACATCACCTTTATTTACTGGCTCCAGATGGTGTATTTGAATACCCGGCGTACCAGCAGGGTGTGGCCCCTCGAAATAGTTTATTTGTACATTTTTTGAATTGGTAAAAACCTTGGATGCCGGAGCATTTTTTTTCAGGTTCAGATGAATCTTACCATTGGTCAGTGGTGCCAAAGCATCCAACCCAGCCTGAAACTCCGGTCCGTGACCATGGACAAGGATATCGTAATCCGGCGCCAGAGGTGCCGAATCATATCCGCTTATAACAATTGCCCTGGGTTGTTTATCCGGATCAGCAATTATAGCATACGGGCGCTGCAAAAGCGATGGCCATAACCCGGAAACCAGGAGTTTCTCCTGTATCTCTGAGGCACTCATCCGCACCGGATCACTTTTGCCAAAATCCACATATTCCTGCTTATCATCTGCAGTAATTCGTATCTCCTGCAATGCACGCTTTGCTCCTCGTACAATTGCAGATACAGTTCCACTTACAGGGGATACAATTTTTATTGACTCACGATATTTATCATAAAATAACGGTGTCCCTGCCTGTACGGGATCGCCTTCCCGTACCAGAAGCTTAGGATATACTCCCGGGAAATCTGTCGGCTTGACGGCATACGCCTTTGTCTCCAAGGGTGTTATGGTCTTTTCGGCAGCACCCAAAAGCTTTATATCCAAACCTTTTGTTAGTTTTATGCTTCTCGACATATTTTTAATATTTCTTTGGTTTTTAGTTATTTTGCACAAATATATGTAAACATTTAAATATATCAATGTTTTGTTCATTTCCTGCAACGAGAATAAAACATCTAAAAATTCAAGATGTTCATATCAAGAGGTTCTTTATTAAGAGGTTTTATTAATTTTGTCAAAGGTAAAAAAAAATTCAGAAAATGGTCAATAGAAATAATCGCGGAATCAGCATCGGTAAAGTCGCTATATTTATATTTCTAATCATATTTACACATACGTCCTGGTCGCAAACACTGGAAAGTCTGCAATCATCGCGTCCTGATCAGGTTTTTGACCCGGAAATTAAAACGATAGAGCTCAACAGGGATGGTGTTGAGCTTGGTGATCCGGTGTTGGTTTTAGGTCAGGAAAATATTTTAACATGTAGCTTCGATAATCTCAATACAGAATATAAAGATTACAAATACACCATTATTCATTGTGACCCTGAGTGGAATGAAACGCAGGGGCTCACAAGAGAAGACTACATGGAGACATTTTACTATGAAGAATATATCCGGGATTATGAAACCTCATATAATACAACAACCCCATTTATTCATTATTGGTTTTCATTTCCCAATGATAATATACGACCAAAAATAAGTGGAAATTACAAGCTTATTGTTTATGAAGAGGACCCTACTGAGCCGGCATTCACACGAAGTTTTTTTGTTAGCGAGCAGGTACTGAACATAACTGGACGCGTTGCGCGTTCGGCAAATGCATCTTTGCGCCCGGAAGTGCAGCAGCTTTTCTTAAATATAAAGCTTAACAACACATATATAGAAGACCCGTACCGCAATTTACAGGTTGTTGTTACGCAAAACGGCAGATGGGATAATGAGATTCGGGGTATCGAGCCCACGTTGATAATGAACAATGAACTACAATACAACCGTGAAGGAATGATTGTTTTCCCTGGCCATAATGAATTTCGATTCCTTGACTTAAAGAGCTTTCGTTATCTGGCGCCAAAAATCAAGGAGATTACTGTTAGTGAAGGCAATTATGAGCTTATGGCTGTTGACAGGAAGCCGTCACGTTTTCTGGCTTATCAATACAGGGAGGACATCAACGGAAAATTTTTAATTCACACTGAGGAGGGCACAAATGCAGGCACAGAGGCAGATTATGCGAGGGTAAAATTATTTTTACCATACGACAGGCCCATTGCCGGCGGGAAGCTATATGTAACGGGTGCTTTCTGCAACTGGCAGTATTTGGAGGAAAACAGAGCTATTTACAGTCCCCGCCGGGGAGGATATATTGCGGATATATTTCTCAAGCAGGGCTACTACAATTACACCTGGGCAGTTGTGGAGCTTGGCAATTTACCTGCAGATGCTGGTTTTATAGACGGGTCGTTTTACGACACGCAGAACCTCTACACGTTCTATGTATACTACCGTACTCCCGGTGATTATCACTTTCGGCTACTGGGGCTGCAGGTTTTTGATTCTGCGGCAAGCTATTAAGGTTTATTCGTAGCGCAGTGATTCGATGGGATCCACACGTGCTGCGCGGCTTGCGGGGATAATACCGGAGATCAGAGCGACGGCAAAGCAGAGGCCTACCCCCAGCAATATCCATAACCAGGGAATAAAAAAGCTCACTTTCAATGATGCCGACAACAGGTTGCCGATACCAATACCGGCAACAATACCCAGCAACCCGCCTATCTGGGCAATTACAACAGCCTCGACAAGAAACTGGTTCCTGATGGTTGAACTTTTCGCACCAATGGCTTTACGGATCCCGATTTCTCTGGTTCGCTCAGTTACAGAGACAAGCATAATATTCATCAGACCTATTGCGGCGCCCAGCAATGTTATAAAACCTATCACAGTGGCTGCGATGCGGAGGTTTTTTACATTTTTGAACAGCAGTTCCGAGAGGCTGTCACTTTTCACGAGTTCAAAATTTGATTCCTCGTCAGGGCGAACTTTACGAATAACCCTGAAAAGCCCTTCAGCTTCCCCCATGGCATCGTTAAGCAAATCAGCATTATCGACGGAAATATTTATTGTGTAGTTCATATTGGGCCATCCAAAATGTACTCTGGCAGTATTCACAGGGATAATCATACGGTTATCTTCGCTAAACCCCATAGTCTGGCCTTTCTCTTCCATCACTCCTACCACCCGGTAACGCACATTGCCGGCCACAACTTCCTTATCCAGGGGATTTTCATTTTTTCCAAATAGATTATTGGCAATACTGGCACCAATAATGGCTACATTCTGGCCATACTGCATCTCGGCAGGCGAAAAAGCCCTTCCCTTTGCAAGTTTTACACCGGCGGTAACAAGATAGTTGGCATCAGAGCCAATAACACCTATGTTGGGGTTGGTTTTTTTTGCTCCATACTTTACTGTAGCACCACCACTAACCCATATTGACACGGAGGGATGCGCTCCTTCGAGGGAGAAGTCTTCCATAAATTGCATGGCCTCGCTATAGGGGATCGTGCGGTAGTTACGTGCTTTAGTACGCTTACCTCCCATATGAATGCGCAACGATCGGTTTTGGATGGAAAAAGTATTGGCCCCCATCATAGCCAGGTTTTCTTTAAAATAAAACTGAATTGCATCAATGGAAGTAAGAATACCCACCAAAGCCATAATGCCGATGGCAATTATTAATATGGTAAGCGTGGTACGCAGGGTATGACTTTTAATTGCGTTTAATGATACAAGGATATTTTCTTTTACTAAAGAAGGCATATTAATCAGTTTTTTCACCGTAAGCCAGATCACCGGCATCACCAAGCCCGGGAACGATATACGATTTTGCGGTTAACTCCTCATCAATGGCACATGTCCACAAGGTAACACCATGCAAAGGCATATTCCTGCGCAGGTAATTTATTCCTTCCATGGAAGAGATAATCGATACCACGTGCACATGGTCAGGGGATCCAAAACGTTTTAATTCACGATAAGTCATCAACAACGAAGCACCGGTTGCAAGCATTGGATCCACGAGGATCACGGTTTTTCCGCTCAGATCAGGGCAGGAGGCATACTCCAGTTTTATTTCAAACGCATCACCAACGGTATGTTTGCGGTAACAACTGATAAATGCTGATGGCGCATGATCGAAATAATTCAGAAACCCCTGATGGAAAGGCAGTCCGGCACGAAGGATAGTTGTAATAACAGGTTCAAAGACGGGGAGGCTCATTTCCGCGACCCCAAGGCTGGTAACAATTTCCTGCGAAACATAGGGCAGTGACTTACTAATTTCGTAGGCCATGACTTCGCCAAGGCGCTCCAGGTTTCTGCGAAAGCGCATACTATCCTGCTGAATTTTCTCATCCCGAAGTTCTGCAAGAAAACGGTTGGCGATACTGTTTGTTTGTCCCAGATTATGAATCATAAGTAATGTTTTTGACGATAATACCTTCTCTTCGTTACAAAAATAAGCAATCTAAAAAAATCAATATTCAAGGTGCAGGCCAAGGCGGCTTTTAAGCTCTGCGAGTTGAGGATTTTTTGACACCATTTCGCGGAAACGGTCTTCTACGGTATAGGCTTTTACTTCTCTTTTTTCCTCGGTTATTACAATTTGTAAAGAGAGTTTACTATTATTGAGTTTTTGCCGGAGAAACTCCATTAATTTATCCTGATTTTTCTGAATCGTATTTTCCTGAACCTTGTTTTCAATCGTCATGATGATGGTATCATCATCACCCATTTTCACGGGGTAGGTGGTCATGGCGCTATAAAGCAGCGGATCAACATCATGATATTTATCAGCCCATTGCATCCAGCAATCCTTCATATGCTGTTCATCTACAGGCTCGGCCATATTTTTGAGGGCTTCCCTCCTGTTGCGGGCCTCCCTGTCGCGTTGTATTGCTGTTTGCTCTTCCGTTTTGATTGAGATGGTTGATTTTCGTTTTCGTAATCCGTTGGGAGCACTGCCAAGTTTTTTCTCCGGGATCACAACAGCATCATCAGTAGTGGATGCACTTTCATTTTGAGGAGGCTGTGATTGTTCAGCCCTGGCAGCAGTATTCCTGCCAGCATTTACTGTTGTATTGCTGCTGTCAGTTTTAATAGTTTCCGGTATTACTGTCGGGGTGTCATCCTTTTTTTTTTGTTCCGCGGGAGCGGAAGAGGAAGGAACACCTGAAACCGTCATATTTCCCCCGGAGAGGGCTGACTCGATAAGCAGCAGTTCCAGAAGAAGGCGTTTATTATTACTGGATTTGTACTGCACATCGGCCTGATTTTGTTTTTTCAATGATTCGATAAGAAAATGTTCGCTACATAATGCTGCCTGTTGTTTATAGCGTATAGCGATACTTTCACTCTCTTCCAGCAGGGGGTAAGTCTGTGGGTCACGGCTTATAAGCAGGTTGCGGAGGTGCGCACCAAAGCCCATCAGAAAATGCTGACCATCAAAGCCATTGGAGATAATATCGTTCAGGATAAGTAGGGCATTTTTAATATTGCCATTCATCAGGCTCTCAGTCATGCGAAAATAGTAGTCATAATCCAGTACATTGAGATTTTCAATCACTGTATCATAGGTAACATGATTTCCCGAGAAGCTCACCAGCTGATCAAAAATTGAGAGCGCATCGCGCATGGCGCCATCGGCTTTTTGAGCGATAATATGGAGGGCATCCTTTTGAGCAGTAACACCTTCTTTTTCTGCCACCCAAGCCAGATGGCCTGCGATATCTCCAATGGTGATGCGTTTAAAATCGAAAATCTGACATCTACTGAGGATGGTAGGGATAATTTTGTGTTTTTCGGTCGTGGCAAGGATAAACTTGGCATAGGCCGGCGGTTCCTCGAGGGTTTTCAGAAACGCATTAAAAGCCGCCTGGCTAAGCATGTGGACCTCATCAATAATATATACCTTATATTCACCCACCTGAGGAGGTATTCGCACCTGTTCAACAAGATTACGAATATCGTCGACGCTGTTGTTGGAGGCAGCGTCGAGCTCATGGATATTAAAGGATGCGTTATTATTGAAAGAGGTGCAGGATTCACATTCATTGCACGGCTCCATATCTGGCCCCGGGTTCTGGCAGTTAATCACCTTGGCAAAAATCCTTGCGCAGGTAGTTTTTCCTACTCCGCGGGGCCCGCAGAACAAAAATGCCTGTGCCAGCTGCTTATTGCGGATGGCATTTTTCAGGGTTCCTGTGATATGCTTCTGACCCACAACACTTTCAAAAGTCTGTGGTCTGTATTTTCGTGCTGAAACGATAAAATTCTCCATGGTCAACAATGCTCTTTGCGCAAACAAAGTTACTAAAAATAACCCTCTGTAGAGAGGAAATCATGCCTCTCGGAAGATTTTTCTTACCTTGGCACAAAAATAACAATCATGAAGGTTCTGGTATTCTGTGATCAGAAAACACCCCGTGTGGAATACGCATTTGGATTACTTTTTAAGGAGCTGCTGGGATGTGGTGTCATTTTCACCACAGACAGGAAGGCTTTTATGGATTATGAAGCGCCACGATTATGGTACAGTGCACAGGAAGCTGAAGTGCCCTGCAAAATAACTCCTGCAGGCCTGCTTTCTCAACGGGGCATCGATACTACGGAGCCTGAGGTAGTACAATATCAGGAGGTATCATGCCTCTATCCTGTTTTAGATGGAGACCTGCCTTACGATCCCTTTTCCGCAGCATTTTACCTGGTCACCAGGTATGAGGAATACTTACCCTTCCGCCCTGACAGTCATGGGCGTTTTCCCGCTTCTGAGAGTTTTGCCAGCAGAAAACAATTTTTGCATATTCCGGTGGTTAATCACTATGCAGTGCATATTAAAACCATTCTGCAACAATGTTTTGTTGATTTTTTCACCGGGGAACCAAAGTATCGTTTCACCCTTACCATTGATATTGACGCTGCCTGGGCTATAAGGCATAAAGGGCTGGTAAGAATGCTTGGAGGAGTTTTCAACGACTTACGCAGAGGTAGCATTTCAGACCTCAAAAGGCGTTTCCGCGTGCTTTCGGGAAAGGAAAATGATCCTTTTGACACATTTAATATACTTTTCACCTACCAGCGAAGGATGGCGCTGGATTTAAAATGTTTTATCCTGTTGGGCGACTACAGTCGTTACGATAAAAATATTCGCTGGAACAACATTCACTTCCAGGATCTTATCCGTCGCATAGGTGACTATGCTGAGCTGGGGATTCATCCCAGCTGGGAGTCGTTTAATGATAATGATCGCCTTGCAGAGGAGATCCATCGCCTAAGTAGTATCATCCGAAGGCCGGTAATGCGCAGCAGGCAGCATTTCCTGCGCCTTTCCATGCCTGTAACCTATCGCAGCCTGCTGGCTAATGGCATCCGGGAAGATTATACAATGGGATACGCCGATGACTATGGTTTCAGAGCCGGGATATGCACTCCGTACTTTTTTTATGATCTTGAAAAAGAACAAATCACACCACTGCGCATTTTCCCCTTTGCTTTTATGGACGGCACACTGCACGACTACCTAAAAAAGACACCCGATGAGGCCATAAAAGTTATCGACGAGCTCCTTGAAGAGGTAAAAAAGGTAAACGGGCATTTTATTGGTTTATGGCATAACGAATCACTTAGCGAAGCTCAGCGGTGGAAAGGATGGAAGGCGGTTTGCGACCACATGATTAATAATGGCAAAGCAAAATAATATGGCAGAAGCTCAGATACGATATTTAAAACACGACCAGATAGATCTGCAACGCTGGGATCATTGTATGGAAAATGCTTTTAACAGCTATGCCTGTGCTGAAAGCTGGTACCTCGATATTGTATCACCACGTTGGTGTGCGTTGGTCCAGGGTGATTACGAACGCATCATGCCATTGCCCGAAAAAAAACGCCTGGGACTACATTATCTCATGCAGCCCCTCTTCATTCAGCAGTTGGGCATTTTTTCAACACGACAACTTGATAACCTGGTAGTGCAACAATTTATCAAAGCTATACCCAAACGCTATTTATATATAAATATCAATTTCAACACCCATAACCATCTCGTAATTCCCGGAAAGCTCAATCTTAATCATGAGCTGGATCTCATTGATGAGATAAGCGACCTGCGCGAACGATATTCCACAAATCTGAAAAGAAACCTTAAAAAAGGGGTAAAAAATAATCTGCAGGTTGTAAAGCATATCAGTCCGGAAGAAGTTATCAGGCTGTTTCGCCACGACAGGGGAGCCACCTTACGCCAATGGGATGATGAGCACTACCGTTTACTGCAGCGGTTAATCTATTCCGGAATCCATAAACACCGCATGGATCTCTATGGGGTTACTTCAGCAAATAATACAATCCTTGCCGGAGCCGTATTTTTGAAAAGTCGTGGATCAGTAGTTTTTCTTTTCAGTGGCAACAGTGCTGAAGGAAAGGAAAAAGGCGCCATGCCATTGCTCATCGATAAATACCTCGAGGATCACGCTGAAATGCAGCTCACATTCGACTTTGAAGGCTCCAACGACACAAACCTTGCACGGTTTTATCGTTCTTTTGGTGCCACACCTGTCAACTACCCAACCTATACCCGCTCAGTGCTTCCTGCTTTTCTGGAACGCATTCTCCGCAAACCGACAACCCGATAACCGATAACCGTCAACCCTTTTACCTTCCAGACCTGATTCTACTCCGCTAAAGCTTCGTAGAATGTCGGTTCATAATATAGGTTGACACTAAGTTTAGTTGAAAACTTTTATAAATTGTCAATCATGAAAGAAAAGAAAGTACACAGGACATTCAGCACCGCATTTAAGAAGGAAAAGGTTGCTCTCATAGAACAAGGAAAAATCACAGTGTCAGAGTTAAGTGCTATTTATGAAGTTAGTGGAACTGCGATCTATAAGTGGATTAAAAAGTTCTCAAAACTAGGAGCTGGCGAACGGGTAGTTATCGAAAAAGTGAGTGAAGAGGAAAAAAACCGTGAACTCCTCAAGCGTATAAGTGAACTGGAACGTATCGTTGGGAAAAAACAACTGGAGTTAGATTATTATAAAACAACATTGGAGGTTCTGAGCGAAGAACAGGGAGAAGATCTGACAAAAAAGCACAAACCCAAGTAATGACCAGAATGCGAGACCAAGGATACACCTTAACGTCTATATGCGATTATGTTGGCATCAGCCGACAAGCTTATCATAAGCGTATTACAAAATCACAGGACAAGAACGGTAAGTATTCCAAAGCAGAGGCGGTTGTTCTGCAACATCGCCAAAAGCGCTCTCGTGTAGGATTACGCACAATCTATCATAAAGCGCGTTTAAATTCATTGCTTGGTATAAATGACTACGAAAAAGAGATGAGTTCCAGAGGCTTTGCACTTCAGCCATACCGTTCTTTTTTCAAAACCACAGACTCCAGAGGTCACACTCTTTTTATTTTGACGATTTACTTTTGCCAAAATTTGATGATTTCCAATTGCGAAAAATTGATGATTGCAAGTTACTGCTTACAACAGCATCAAAGTAAATTATATATGTTCAAATATGAAAATAAGGTTATTAACAAAAGGTTTGCAAATGTAAACTTCGCGTCAACCATATTTATGAATGGACACCCGACAACCCGACAACCCGACAACCCGATAACCCGATAACCCGATAACCCGATAACCCGACAACCCGATAACCCGACAACCCGACAACCCGACAACCCGACAACCCGA